>DBQW01000013.1 GCA_002305395.1 Candidatus Berkelbacteria bacterium UBA1384
GGGTTCTCGGTGAGTACACCTCGACGATAATCCTGTTACTGTTCGAGCGGGAGCGAGAACTATTGGGTGAGGATTAGCGCCAACGGTCGGGAGTTCTCGAGATGGCGCTACGCGCGTTCTCTCGAACGATAAGAATGATGGCTGGGAGCTTGCCCCGCCCATCCCGGGCGGAGTTCTTGGCGCTTCGCCTCAAACAGTAAAAAACCGACGGTTGAGGGTTCTCGGTGAGTACACCTCGAACGGTAAAGGGTTAATCATTTGAAGGTTAGGGCAAAATACGCTATATTAAACGCGTGGAGAAAAGATGTCTTTAAGTATTGGTATTGTGGGTTTGCCTAACGTCGGTAAATCCACTCTTTTTAATGCGTTAACGCAAAGCGCGCAGGCAGAAGCGCGCAACTTTCCTTTTACTACTATCGAGCCCAATGTCGGCGTCGTTCCTGTTCCCGACGAACGCCTCGATCTACTTGCGCAGACCGAAAATTCACAAAACATTGTACCAGCCACTGTAAAGTTTATCGATATCGCAGGTATTATCAGCGGTGCTCACAAGGGAGAAGGGCTCGGCAATAAATTTCTTTCTCATATCCGGGAGGTAAATGCCCTCTGTTTAATAGCTCGCGCATTCGAAAACACTGATATCACCCATGTTGCCGGCACTATAAGCCCCAAAAACGATATCGAAACTATTTTTTCCGAACTACAGTTGGCAGATCTGCAAACTATTGCAACGGTTAAATTACGCCTAGAGAGCACCGCTAAAAGCACAGGTAAGGAGGGCAAAGAGGCACAACAGGTATTGCAGGTGATCTCAAGAATAGAAAAAGCATTAAACGAAGGAAAACTAGCGAGCACAGTAGAGGTGGACAGCCAAGAAAAAAAACTTTTAAAAAGCCACTTGCCCCTCTTGACCCTCAAGCCACTTATGATTGTATTTAATGTTAACGAGGAAGACGCGGGTGAAAACATTGAAGACCTTAAAGCCACACATAACCTGCAAAATACTCTAAAAGAAATTCCCGCAATCGCTATTTCTGCCCGTGTTGAGGCGGAAGTAGTAACGCTTAGCGATGAAGATAAGAACGAATACCTTGCCGAAATCGGCCTTAAGGAGACGGGATTACATAAATTAATTAAAGAAGCTTACTCCCTTCTTGGCCTGATTACATTTTTTACTGCAGGTCCTCAGGAAAGTAGAGCGTGGACAATAAAGGCGGGTGAAAATGCTCTTACCGGTGCCGGCAAAATCCACAACGATTTTCAGCAAAAATTTATTTGCGCAGAGGTAATTGCCTTTGACGATATTATTAAATACGAAGGGTGGCAAAGAGCATCGGCTTCCGGCAAAATGCGCCTCGAAGGTAAGGATTACATAATAAAAGACGGCGACGTATTATATTTTCGCCATGGTCAATAAGATACTTAAGAGGTTACTCTTTTTTTGTGGTACTTTTCGTGAATCTTTTTAAGACGCCTGTTGGTTACATGGGTGTAAATTTGGGTAGTAGTAATACTAGCATGTCCAAGCATCGCTTGCACCGAGCGGATATCGGCACCGTTGCTTAAAAGATCGGTTGCATAAGCATGGCGCAGAGTGTGGGGAGAAACTTTCTTTACAATACCCGCCTTTTTCGCTCCTGCCTGCACAATTCTTTCTATTTGCCGTACACTAATATGACCAATTTGTCTCTTTTTGTCGTGCTCTTTCTTCTTTTTGTATCCCCTGCGACCTCCCAAAAAAAGCCATTTTGCTTTGTCTTTTCTACGTCTAATATAGCGCCCTATCCACATTTGCGCATCTGGGCTTAAAAAGACTACTCTTCGCCTACCCCCTTTTCCTCCCACCGAAAATTCTCCTCGCTCTATATTTACTTCATCGCGCCTTAAGGTTGCCAGTTCCGATACGCGCATACCAGTTGAAAAAAGCACCTCCAAAATAGCACGATTACGCAAACTCAATAAGTTTTTACCGCAATAAGCCATCATCAATTCATCTACCTCTTCGGGCTCTAGAAAGCTAATATTGCGCTGCGCCTGCTGCGCTAACTCTACTTTTTCTGGCGCCAAAGAATCAATATCGTTTTTCGCTAAATATTTTAAAAATGAACGTAACGCAATAGCATGGTAGTTGATAGTTTTTTTCGAGAGTGTTTTGTTGTCTATTTTAGAAGTTGCAAGTTCCATGCGCCAATTATGCACCATATCTAAAGTAATTTGCCGAGGAGAAGAAATAGAATGCTTTTTAGCAAACGCATAAAAACGATTAAGGTAGTGGAGGTAGTTGCGCCCCGTTAACTCGGAGTGCCCTCGTTCTACAATGCAATATTCAAGAAACTTAATAATAAGGCGCCCTAACTCGTTTTCTGAAAGTGGATCTTTGTTTTTTTTATGGGTTTCGACCTTTGAGTTTTGAATTTTGAGTTTTGGCATAATCTTTATTTGGTTATTGAATTACCGCCCGATACAGTAAGAATTAATGGTGGCACCTGTTATTGTTCGAACGCAACTTGCCCCGCCCATCCCGGGCGGGGTTCTCTCGAACGGTAAAGTAGCGGTTGGGAGCTTGCCCCGTCCGGCTCCTCGGCGGGGTTCTCGGGTAGTAACCCTCGAACGATAAGGGTGGCAGTCGTGGCACCTGTTACTGTTCGAACGCAGTGAGAACTTTCCTTGATACTTGTCACTGTTCGAGCAGGAGCGAGAACCTGCGTTACCCCCTTTACTGTTCGAGCAAGAGCGAGAACTCCCTCGTGAGGACTGGCATCAGTGTCTGGGAGTTCTCGGGTGGTAACCCTCGAACAATAAAAACTTACGGCTGGGAGCTTGCCTCGTCCGATTCTCTGGCGGGGCTTGCCCCGCCCATCTCCGGGCGGGGTTCTCGGCACCTCACTTCTCGAACAATAAGAAATAAGCGCCCTCCTCTTAGTAATTATGTTTTTTCGCCTTAACACAATACCTCGCCCTCCTTAAGACACTTTAATTATACGTCAACATTTGGTAGAGTAAAAGCAATGATCAACAAGATTTTATTTTTTGATAATTGGTTGCTTTTGCAAGCAAACTCTCTCGTAGGTCATTCTTTTTGGGCTGATAAAATCATTCTTTATTTAAGTGTAGGAGTGGTTTATCTCGCTCCGCTTGTCTTGATTGGGTTGTGGTTTTACTCCCGCTACGCAAAGCAACCTGCTTTGCAACTTCTTTTTTCCGCTCTTTTGTCGTGGCAAGTTTTTAACCGTATTATCGCTAAATTCATTTGGTACCGCGAGCGCCCATTTATTAACGCAAAAATCGAAATAAAAGAATTGTTTTTTCACCGCCCCGACCACTCTTTCCCCTCCGACCACATGACTTTTTTTACCGCTTTAACTGTTGCCTCCTTTCTTGCTGGCTACCGCAAGCTTGGCTGGTTTTTCTTGACAACTGGCTTTGTTGTCGGTGTATCCAGGGTAGTGATTGGTGTTCATTATCCACTCGATATTGTAGGTGGAATAGTAACCGGCGTTTTGGGCGCACTAATAATCTATTGGTTGCGCGCGCCTCTTAAGCGCTGGGTTTACGAGCCACTCATTAAATTTGCTCGCAAAGTTCACCTCGCATGAAATCTAAATCAATCGTCGATATTGTCGCCACTGCAATTTCACAAGTTACGCAACCGCCTCTTGTAGTTGGTTTCTTTTTTGTGTTTTTGATGTTTTATTTTGCCCCCGATTTTGCGACTGGTCTTTCGTGGTGCATTATTGCTATTAGTTTAATCGGTCTCGCCCCCACTATTTTTACACTTTTTGCGGTAAAGCTAGGGCATATTAAAAACGTTCTTTTAACTCGGCGCCAAGACAGGAGCAGTCCCTTTTTAATAGCCACGCTTGGGGCAATCGTTACCTTTATTATCTTTTATCGTCTCAGTGTTCCCGCAGAAGTTTTGGTTTTTCTTATTACTTTGATTTTAATACTTATTGTAATATTAATTATTAATCTTTATTGGAAAATCAGTGTCCACGCTACTACTATTACCGTAGTGGCGGTAGCCGCTAATATCTTTGCAGATTACCGCCTTTGGTACCTCTTCCTCCTAATTCCAATAGTATGCTGGTCGCGCGTTTACCGTAAAAGGCACACCGTAGCACAGGTAGTCGCAGGTACATTACTAAATGGCATAATAGTTTATATTACATTTAATTTATTTGGAGTTTCTTAATGATAGAAAAAATGTTAGCAGCAATAGGTGGTTTTATTGTCGGCGTTATTAGCGCCAGTGGGTACGTAGGAGTTGTAGTTTTAATGGCAATTGAATCGGCGAACATTCCCCTCCCGAGTGAGGTCATTATGCCTTTTGCCGGCTACTTGGTGCACACCGGAGAGCTTAACCTTTGGCTTGTAAGTTTAGCGGGAGGGCTGGGGTGCACCATTGGTTCCGCCTTTTCTTGGTGGCTAGGGAAAAAAGGAGGAAGACCACTTGTCGAGCGCTACGGGCGCTATGTGCTTTTAAGTACGCACGACCTTGACTTAGGGGAAAAATGGTTTAAGAGATGGGGCAACTCCATTGCTTTTTTCTCCCGTCTTCTCCCCATTGTTCGTACTTTTATCTCTTTTCCCGCCGGTATTGCACAAGTACCGCTGGGGCGCTTTTTGGTGTACACATTTATAGGCAGTGTAATATGGAGCTATTTTTTAGCCTATATTGGCTTAAAATTGGGAGAAAACTGGGAGCATATAGAGGTATATTGGCGCAAATTTGACTATGTGATTATTGCTCTAATATTGGCTGGGCTTGCCTGGTGGATCTGGCGCCATTTTCGCAGACGCGAAAAAAAGAATATGGTAAAATAGTGTTGTAATAGGTAGGTGTTAAGTTATCACTGGTAGTAAAATGGTACTACAATGAACAAGCGTCAAACTGTTATTATTGGCATATTTGTTTTGCTGTCATTGGTTGTTGGCTACATTGTGCTACCAGATTTAAAAGCACGCCTTAAGATTGGTGCCGATACCCTTTTACCAACTAAAACGGTATCAATAACCCCTACCATCGTAAGCACTCCTGACTATGGTACAACTACAGGTACCCCACCCCCTTCAGGGGGCGGAAATGTGCCAACCACTACGGTGTCTTTACCGCCCGGAGGTGGTGCAAGTACACCAACTACCACTGTTTCTTTACCACCCGGGAGTGGCGGAAATGTGCCAACCACTACAGTCCCCGGGGGCAGTGCGGGTACACCTACCGCCACCGTCTCTCTACCGCCCGGAGGTGGTGCAAGTACACCAACTACCACGATATCCTCCCCACCTAGCGGCGACGGAGATACACCGACACCCTTTACTTCTACTACTACTGCTAGCAAGACTCCTCCTATAAATATTACATTTGTTGCTGACCCTAAGCCCCCCCAAAATTACGACCGATGCGTTGGTGATATTTGCTGGGGTATTAGCGTTGATTGCATTGGTGGTGATTGTCTGCCACCGCAAGAAAAAGAACCAGAAGATTTTTTTGTATCAGACCCGCCACAACTTAAAGAACAGGAAGAAATTATAAGACAAAAACTCGCTGCGGGGCCAGAAGTCTGCAAAGACAAACTCGCCGACTGTAATGACCCTACCGTCGCTTCGTTATGCAGTGTGTGCGCCCAGAAAGATGGCCTCATCGAAAGCGATGCCCCTCTGGTAGTATTTGATATTAAAACCAAACTACGCTCCGACCCCTACAATACAAGCAAATATATTGCGGAGGTTACTTGGCGTACCAATAAACCCGCCACCGGACAAGTTGCCTATATTGAGGCAACAAAAAGAACAACTGCTTACAACAAAAAAACTTTAGAAGACACACAATTAAGTAATTTCCATCGTTTTATTTTCTCCGTCCGCCCGCATAGCAATTACCACTTCGCGGTCGGCTCGCGTACTGCTAATGAAAAAATGATTTCCAATGATTTTGAACTTTTATCGGGACGTTATTACGATAATCTTTGGGATGTAATTTTGAAAATTCTTTCAATTTCTTTTCGCTAGATTATGGAGATATTTAAAAGTATTTTAGCCGCCTATAGTACCGCCTTAGGGTTTTTGCCAGAAAACCTCCGTCTTGGCGTAGCAATTTTTGTACTACTAGTATTGATGGTTTTATTTTGGCGCTTTATCCAGAAAAGTATTATCTGGCTCATACTCTTTTTTCTTCTTTTGCCCGCCGGCTGGCCTGCCTTATGTGAAGTTGGTCTTTCCATTTGGGAAAAGATAATTGTGCCCATTATGCGTTAGGCTCAACAAAGCCTGGCAAAAAAAATACAGCGACGCTTTTGTCGCTGTATTTTTCTTAACCTTCTTTTTTACATACCCATGGGCATGCCGTCGCCAGGGTTCATTGTTCCAGCTTCTTTCTTTTCTGGCAAATCGGTAACTACTGTTTCTGTGGTAAGAATCATAGAGGCAACACTCACGGCATTTTGTAAGGCAGAACGTGTAACCTTGAGTGGATCAATTATGCCGGCATCTATCATATTGACGTATTTATCGCTTGCCGCATCGTAACCAACACCTTTTTCTTTGCGCTTTATTTCTTCGATAATAACAGAACCATCTTTACCCGCGTTTTGCGCAATCTGACGAATAGGCACCTCTAATGCTTTGCGTAAAATAGAAACACCTACTTTTTCCTCGCCTGTTACTTTTAGCTCATCGAGAGTGCGAATAACATCGATAAGGGCAACACCTCCCCCGGAAACAATACCCTCTTCGAGCGCCGCTTTTGTTGCAGAAACTGCGTCTTCGATTCTGTGCTTTTTCTCTTTAAGTTCTACTTCGCTTGCCGCCCCCACCTTGATTACGCCAACTCCTCCGCTGAGTTTGGCGAGGCGTTCTTGTAGTTTTTCACGGTCGAATTCGTTATCGGTTTTTTCAATTTGCACACGTAACGCTTCGACTCGTTTTTTTACCTGCGAAGAGTCGCCGCCGCCATCGATGATAGTTGTTTTGTCCTTATCTGCTACGACTTTACGCGCGCTCCCCAACATAGACACTGTTACCTGGTCCCATGCAATACCAGTATCTTCGGAAATCACCTCTGCTCCCGTAAGTGTAGCGATGTCTTGCAACATTTCCTTTCGTCTTTCGCCAAAGCCTGGGGCTTTTACGGCAAGTGCATTAAAAACACCGCGTAGCTTGTTAAGAACTAAAACAGCCAGTGCTTCTCCCTCCACCTCTTCTGCAATAATAACAATGTCTTTTTTACCTGTTTGCTGTATGTTTTCTAGCAAAGGAACAATGTCAGAAGCGGCACTGATTTTTTTATCTGTAATAAGGACTAGTGGATGGTCTAGTTCTGCCTCTTGCCGTGTTGAATCGGTCATCATATAGGCACTAACAAAACCTTGCTCAAATTGCATACCATCGACCACCTCTTTGTCTAAACCTAGAGTTTGCGATTCTTCCACGGTGATTACACCATCGCGCCCCACCATGTCGATAATTTCCGCAATTAGGTTGCCGACCTCTGTACTATCGGCAGAAATAGAGGCCACTTGCGAGATTTCTTCTTTACCTTTTATTTCTTTTGCCTGGCTGTGTAGTGCTTTAACTGCCTGTGCTACCCCCTTCTCTAAACCACGACGCAAGGCAACAGGATTAGCTCCTGCGGTAACGTTTTTAAGACCTTCGTCCACCAACGCTTGCGCCAGAATAGTGGCAGTAGTGGTACCATCACCCGCGGCATCATTTGTTTTCTCTGCTACTTCTTTTACTAGCTGTGCCCCCATATTTTCGAACTTATCTTCGAGCTCAATTTCTTTGGCAATAGTAACACCATCGTTGGTAATAGTTGGCGCGCCAAAGCCTTTGTCGAGGACAACGTTGCGCCCCTTGGGACCCAAAGTTACCCTAACGGAATCGGCGAGGATATTCACACCGCGCTTAAGGCCAGCGCGCGCTTCCTCGGAAAATTTAATTTGTTTTGCCATTTCTTTCTCCTCAAGTTTATTGTCGAAACATTGTTTATCACACTACTCAATAATACCTAATATATCGTCTTCGCTAACAATTTTGTATTCTTTGCCATCTATTTTAATATCGTCTCCCCCCCACTCTTTAATTAAAACCTTGTCGCCTACCTTCACTGCCAGTGGACGTAGCTTTCCCTCCACCATTCTTCCCTCGCCTACCGCAAGCACCTTTGCCTGTTTTGGTTTTTCTTTAGCGCTTTCTGGCAGATAAATTCCACCTTTTGTTTTGCTGTCTTCCTCCAGTGGCTCCAAAAAGACCTTGTCGCCTAATGGCCTAACTTTCATAGTTACTCCTCTATGTTTTTAGCACGACTTCCTTGCTACGCCCCTAAGAGGGCAAACATATTGAAAGGGTATTTTTTGTATAGTGCTTTTAAAGAAAGGAAATGTCGGCTATTTTGCTTGATGTTTTTTATGCGGTAAGCGCGAGCAAGGGGGAAACTCAACGCTCACCGCATACTTAAAACTATCATATTTTATGACTTTTTGTCAAGTATCTGTTACGGTCCATAACATATTG
>DBQW01000016.1 GCA_002305395.1 Candidatus Berkelbacteria bacterium UBA1384
AATATGTTATGGACCGTAACAAAAAATTGGTTTTTTCCATTTATATGATAAAATAAGGGTGTTCGAGTGTTTTATGTTGCTTGACAGAGGTGTTATAATATAGCCAATGGAGGTTGCATGTCAAACGAACAAGCAAGTCTTAGGGTGTTGATTGTTGATGATGACCAGACGTTGTGTGATATGTACGCAGAAAGGTTGCAGGTCGAAGGGTTCGAGGTAATTGTAGCGCATAATGGAGAAGAGGGTGCGGCAAAGGCGGTAGAGTATTTGCCAGATGTTATTTTGCTTGACCTTATGATGCCCAAGGTTAATGGTTTTAACACGTTGGAAATTCTAAAGTCTACCCAGGAAACCAAGGATATTCCTGTGCTTCTTTTAACTGCCCTTATTCAAGAGGAAAACAAGCAGCGCGGTCTCCAAGCGGGAGCAGAAGATTATATTATTAAATCCGAATCTATGCCGGGAACAGTAATAGATAAAATTAAGGAAGTGGTAGCGCGTGCACAGCAAAGAAAAAGCGGGCAGTTAGGCGCGACCCCCACACAAGGTGCTCCCACTCCACCCCCTGTCTCGCCTCCTTCGCCTCAATACCCAACAACGCCCCCTCCACCAACCACAACTTCTGTACCACCCGCATACGGTCAACCGCAACAGTTCTCTCAGCCTCCGGTGCCACCTGCTAACACGCCACCCAATACGCCTACTCCCCCCGACCAAATTTATCCACAGCCCTAATTAGAGTAGTTATTTTGCAAAGTTAGTGAAAATGTTGTAACAGGCGCACCTCTTGCGGGTGCAGTGTGTGCTCTAATGAGCGAGAACTATTTAATGTTAAACTTAGTTCTTTGTTTTATTTCTCTTTCTATATCACGTTTTTTAATTGTTTGTCTTTTGTCGTAGATGTTTTTTCCCTTTGCCTGAGAGAGGGCAATTTTTGCTCGTCCTTTTTTAAAATAAATTTTTGTGGGTACCAATGTTAAACCCTTTTCCTGAGTTGCGCCAATTAACTTTTTTATTTCGTTTTTATGCACAAGCAACTTACGGCTTCTTGTTGGGTCGAGAGTACTAGATCCAATATGTGCGCCTACTAGCCACAGTTCTGGCGTGCCTTTTTCATTAAAAAGTACACGGCCAAAGCTGCCAGCAAGCGACACCTTCCCCGCGCGCAATGCCTTTATCTCGTCACCAAGTAAAACGATACCTGCCTCTATAGTATCGCCTATTTCATATTGAAAATGCGCTTTTTTGTTGTCTATTTTTTTCATACTATGGCGTCATCATACCATAAATACAGGGGCGATAAATAACAAAGCTTTTGACAATTTGCTTTTTTAGTGGCTAAATATATAAGGAGGTGCTTAGTGATTATAGGCATAACAGGCAGTTTAGCGGCTGGCAAAGATACGGTAGCGCAAATATTAGAAGAAAATGGCTTTCGCCACATCTCGCTCTCACAGATTCTGCGCGACGTTGTTGCAAGTAAAGGGGGCGAACTTACTACTGAAAATCTTACAAAAGAGGGTAATTTATTACGCCATAAAATGGGCGACGGCTTTCTTGCAAAACGTGCTCTAGAGAATGTAAAAGGAGATACGGTTATAAGCAGTATTCGCCAACCGGGCGAGCTAGTGCAGTTAAGGAAAAACAAACACTTTTTTCTTATTAATGTCGATGCAGATCCTAGAATTCGTTGGCAACGCCTTAAAAACCGCAAAAGACCAGGGGACCCCACGACAATGGAGGAGATGATAAAAATAGAAAAAAAACAAATGAAGGCGGGCGGAAGTAAGGATATGCAATTAGATGTGGTTGCGAGTAAGGCGGATTATATTATCAACAACGATGGCAGTCTTAGCGATTTACAGCGCAATGTAGACAAGGTTATAAAAAAAATCAAAAAGCGTGTATAAAGCGATGGCAATAAAAAAAAGTCGTCCAAGTTGGGATGAGTATTTTATGGAGATAGCGCGCCAAGTATCAACACGAGCAACGTGCGATCGCAAGCACGTGGGTGCGGTAATTGTGCGCGACAAGGCAATTCTTTCTACCGGCTATAACGGTGCTCCCCACCACCTCCCTCATTGCGACGAGGTGGGCCACGAAATTGTGGATGGGCACTGTGTTCGTACTGTTCACGCCGAGGCAAACGCCATTGCGCAAGCGGCGAAAAATGGCGTTGCTATTAAAAACGGGGCTATCTATATTACTGCCTCGCCCTGCTACGATTGTTTTAAGCTTATGGTCAATGCAGGCATTACTAAGGTAGTTTATGGTGAATTTTATGCCAGCCGCTACGGTGCATCACAACAGGTTTTAACACTAGCGAAAAAGTCACGCATTGATATGCACCATATCGATGAAATAACCAAAGAGAGCAATGAAGGTAGAAATAGTAAGAATTGACAAATCACTCCCTTTACCAGAGTATAAAACAGAGGGCGCGGTTGCCTTCGATTTTTGTGTGAGGGAGGAAATCTGCATACCAGCAGGCAAAATAGTATTAGTACCGACAGGTGTAATTGTTAAGGTGCCCGACGGTTTCGGCTTAGCTGTGGTGGCGCGTTCGAGTACGGGGCGTAAAAAAAATATCCTAGTCCCTTTTGGCTTAGTGGATAACGATTATTATGGACCGCAAGACGAAATTTTTATACAAGCGTATAATATAGGAGGAGAGGACTGTGTCTTGCATAAAGGGGATAGAATTGCGCAGGGAATTTTTGTGCGCTTGGCGAAAGCAGAGTGGGTGGAAAAAAAATCGACAGCCAAAAAACAATCGAGAGGGTCAGGGAGTACAGGGCAATGAATAAAAAAATAGAAGGTTTTACGTCTTACAATAAAGCACTTGCGTTTTTATTTGCTAACAAACACTTGCAAAACAGGAGTCGTTGGCAGGAAATGCGGACTGAGCGAATGAAGTTTTTCTTAAAACAGCTAGGTTCGCCACAGGACAAGCTAAAGGTTGTTCATATCACGGGTACTGCCGGCAAGGGCTCGACTTCGGCAATGATTGCCAATATTGCTTGCGAGGCAGGCTACAGGGTTGGGTTAATGACCTCTCCGCATCTACAAACTGTACGCGAAAGAATCCTTATTAATAACAAAAAAATTAGCGAGGAGAATTTTGTTCGTGTTATGAACAGGGTAAAAAAAGCGTACGATGTTGTGGCGCAAAAAGGAAGCTATGGCGCACCCGACTTTCAGCAGATTCATGTTGCTGCGACTCTCTGGTGGTTTGCACGGAAAAAAGTTGATGTAGCGGTGGTTGAGGTGGGTATGGGTGGCTATGGCGACGCCACTAATGCTGTGCATCCACTCATTGCTATTATTACTAATGTAGGCATCGATCACGTACGCTCTTTGGGCGACACGGTAGAAAAAGTGGCGCGTGTAAAAGCGGGTATTATTAAGAAAAATGCTATAGTTATTACTGGT
This sequence comes from Candidatus Berkelbacteria bacterium UBA1384, assembly GCA_002305395.1. Classification (GTDB taxonomy): domain Bacteria; phylum Patescibacteriota; class UBA1384; order UBA1384; family UBA1384; genus UBA1384. The sequence goes on from DBQW01000016.1 coordinate 3,433, forward strand.
GTAAGGCAACCGAGAGTCGAGGATATAATTGCAAGGCGCGCAAAGCATATAGGTGCGAAACTAATTACAGTAAAAAAAGCGGCAGAGTTTAAGATTGGCAAGGTAGCGCCTGATTTTGTTGTTGCTAGTATTAAGACAAAGTATTTTGATTTTAAAAGAATAAAAATAAGGCTTACGGGGCGTTACCAGGTGCGCAATGCTACTATTGCAGTGCTGACCGCAAGTGTATTGAGGCGGCGCTTTGGTTTTAAGAACATTAGCGAAACGTCTATTCGCGAGGGGCTCGAAGATGCAACAATTCCCGGGCGGTTTGAAATTATTAACAAGGAGCCACTTGTTATTATGGATAGCGCACACAACGAAGATAAGATAAAGGCACTCGTTGGTCTTCTTGCTAAACTGTTTAGCGGTAAAAAATTGCGTGTTATGATGGGCTTTAAGAAGGGTAAGGATTATGAAGTGTGCTTAAGGAATATTGCTAGGTTGCATCCTGCCAAGCTTTACCTTACAGACTTTACACATCGTGGTATCCAATCGGAGGATCTTAAAATAGTTGAGCCGGTGGCGAAAGAGTTTTATAAAGATGTTGAGCTCTTTACCTCCGAAAAGCAGTGCTTAAAGAAGGCGATGAAGGAAACCGGGGAAGACGAAGCGCTCATTGTTACGGGCTCTATGTACTTAGTCGGCTCTTTGCGTAACCGCTGGGACAAACTTAAGTAGTTTTTTTAATTACAATCGCTCCATTTACGGGAGATTTACTAAGCAAAATAGGAAACTTTTTATTTTGCGTTCTTTTTCGTGTGCTTAAAACACGGAATTTTTTCTTGTTTACTAGTACGGTGTCTTTTGCTTTAACCCCTAGGGCTTTTCGCAAAGAAGGGTTAAGGCGAATAATATTGTCGCCGTCGCTTTTTTTAATGGTATAGTTTTTATAATAAAGATGACCCCTGAGGCGATGTTTGTCTCGCGTCCCTAAGGGAAGAGTGGTAATTCTCTCTAAACTGTTAAAATTTTTTTCAAAATAGCGCACCAATTCCGACAAGAGCAATATTATCTCTTTGCTTTGTTTTGTGCGCGCTTTATAGCTTATTTCAATCTGTAAATGTTGATAATTCTCCCCGAGCCCAATACGGCGTACAACATTAATTGTACTCCCGCAGAGAGCATCTGCTTCTCTTGCTACTGCAACTTTATATTTTTTATCAATTCTTTCTCTTAAAAAATGCGCAACCCATAAGGCAAGCTGTGGATGGCAGGGGAGAAGGTTGTTTTTCATACCATTGGCAATGACGAAGTCATTTTTGGTATTTGCCTTGCCATGAATAGAGAGGTGGAGGAAAGGCTTAGTTAAATTTTGCTCGCTATCGATTATGCCGATGTTTTTAAATATGTTTTTTAACATAACATCTATAGCGTTTTGTGCCTGTTGCGGGGTTTTAATAAGGGGAATATTGTTGATGGTTTTACTAGCGTAGATGTTTCTATTAAGGTCGCTATAAATACGCGATCTTTTAGGAGAAAAATAACTCGATCCTGTTCTTTTTGCCACGCCTCTTGCTATTTCGGCTGTATATATTTCGTGTGTTCTCCTTAAAGATTGATAACGTTTCCATCGTTTATATTTGTTGCTATGTTCTTCGCTACTTATAGCGATAAGTACTTCTTTTCTTTTGGGGGGAGAAGCATGAACAGCGTCTAGACAACTTCTTGTTTTACCGATAAGAAGATTAGAGGGGCCAATGTGCTTTTTAAGCAGCAGGCGCTCCTCAGAGGAAAAAAGATTCTTTTTTTTGCCAGTCATAGTAGTTTAATTATATTTCTAGTGTTAGTAAAAGACGCTGTTATTATAAAAAAAAAGAGATGTTGAATCAATGTTATATAACGGGTATTATAATAAATGGAATTGGAGGCTATGGATAAACAAATTACCAACCTAATAGGCGAGGAAGTACAACGCCAGCGCGAAGGGATAGAACTAATTCCTTCTGAAAATTATGTTTCGCGCGAAGTGTTACAAGCAATGGGTTCGTTTTTGACCAATAAGTACTCCGAGGGCTATGTTAAAAAAAGATATTATGGTGGTAACAGGGTTATCGATGAAATAGAGGCACTAGCAATCGCGCGCGTGAAAAAACTTTTTTCTACCTCGTACCATGTCAACATCCAACCTTACTCGGGTAGTCCCGCAAATACGGCAGTTTATTTTGCTCTTTTGCATTTTGGTGACAAAATAATGGGGATGAAGCTTGATCACGGTGGACATATTACCCACGGCTTACCAGTGAGTTTCTCGGGAAAGGCATATAAGGTGGTCTCTTACGGAGTAAATAAGAAAACAGAAGTAATCGATTATGAAGATGTCCGCGCCCTCGCAAAAAAAGAAAAACCCAAGTTGATTATTTGTGGGGCTACCGCGTATTCAAGAATAATCGATTTTAAAAAGTTTGCACAAATAGCGCAAGAGGTAGGTGCGATCTTGATGGCCGATATCTCCCATATTGCAGGCTTGGTGGCCACTGGTCTTCACCCTTCTCCGTTTGGCTATGCAGATGTTGTTACAACAACGACACATAAAACACTGCGAGGACCAAGGGGGGCTGTTATATTTTGCAAGAGTAAATATAAAGATGCTATCGATAGAGCTGTTTTTCCTGGTCTGCAGGGTGGGCCTCACAACCATATCACGGCGGCCAAAGCGGTATGTTTTGCCGAAGCCTCAAAGCCCAGCTTTAAGACATATTGCAGGCAAATTATAAGTAATTGCAAGTGCCTTAGTAGTGAACTTGAGCGCTATGGAAGAAGGGTGATTTCCGGAGGAACAGACAATCATCTTTTGTTAGTAGATGTACGCTCGTACGGGTTAAACGGAAGTAAGGCACAAAAAATTCTAGATAACGTTAATATATCGGTTAACAAAAACACTATTCCCCTTGACACGCTTGCTCCTCATATCGCCTCAGGTATTCGCATCGGTACGCCAGCGGTAACAAGCCGTGGAATGAAAGAAAAAGATATGCTAAAAATAGCAGATTTTATTGAACGCGCTCTTTCCGGAAAGAGGCAAGAGATATTAAAAAAAGAAGTTGCTACTTTTGCAAAACAATTTAAGTTACCGGGGGCACTATGAAGCAATACCACGATTTCCTTAAAACAATTTTGTCTAAAGGGGTCGATAAAAACGATCGTACCGGTACAGGGACAAGGAGTATTTTCGGCTACCAAATGAGATTTGATCTTAATAAAGGTTTTCCACTTCTTACAACAAAAAAACTTCATACTAAGTCAATCATTTACGAACTCCTTTGGTTTTTAAGAGGAGATGTTAATATTAAATTTTTAAATAACCATGGTGTAACTATTTGGGACGAGTGGGCGGACGAAAAAGGGGATCTCGGCCCTATTTATGGTAAGCAGTGGGTACGTTGGGAGGGAAAAAATGGCGAAGTCATTAACCAAATAAAATTAGCACAAGATATGTTAATTAACGAACCCACTTCGCGCCGGATTATAGTTAGTGGCTGGAACGTTGCAGATTTACAAGAATTAGTAAAAGGAAAAAAAACCGCGCCTCCTCCTTGTCACACTTTGTTTCAGCTTTATGTGGTTGAGGGGAGGCTTTCTTGCCAGCTCTACCAAAGAAGTGCAGATGCTTTTCTAGGCGTGCCTTTTAATATTGCGTCTTATGCCCTTTTAACGATGATGTTTGCAAATGTTGCTCACCTTAAATTGGGTGAGTTTATCCACACCTTTGGCGATGCGCACATATACAATAACCACTTCTCCCAAGTCAAGGAAATTCTTTCTCGCACGCCAAGATTACTACCCGCAATGAAAATAAAAAACGATGTTAAGGATATGTTCAGCTATAAGTATGATGATTTTAAGTTGATCAACTATAATCCATACCCCACTATTAAAGCACCGATAGCAGTATGAATGTAAAAAATAAACCGCTTATTTGTATTGTCGCTGCCGTTGCGCGTAATGGTGTTATTGGTAGCAGAAATACATTACCTTGGCATATCCCGCAAGATTTTCTCCACTTTAAACGTTTAACAATGGGTCACCCCCTTATTATGGGGGAGAACACACACAGCTCTATTGGTAGGGTACTACCGGGGCGCACTAATATTGTTTTGACACATAAAAAGAATTTTTCTAAAAAAGGAATTAAGGTTGCACACTCCACTGGCGAAGCATTGCAAATAGCGGGGCAAGAAAGCAGAGATAAAGTTTTTATAATTGGTGGTGGTTATGTTTATCGTCAATTTATTGCCATAGCGGACAGATTATATCTTACCGAGCTTAATAAAGATTACAGTGGAGAAATTACCTTTCCAAGTATCGTCGATTTTCAGCTTGTAAAGGAGCTTGGTGGAGGAAAATGTGGTGATATAGAATATAAGTTTAAAATGTACGAGCGTAAAAATGCAAAGAGGTAAATTTATTATCATTGAGGGAGGCGAGGGCGCAGGTAAAACCACTGTCGTACATCGTGTCGTAGAAAGACTAAAAGAGGAAAACATTCCTCTTATTGCTACAAGAGAGCCGGGTGGTAGTGTTGTCGCGGAATCTATTAGAAAATCTTTTATTAATAACAAGTTAGATGTGTTGAGCCAGCTTTACTGTTTTAGCGCAGCACGTGCTGTCTGGGTAGAGCAGTTCCTAAAACCTGCACTAGCCGAGGGAAAGAATGTTATTAGCGATCGCTCCTTTCCGGCAACCTATGTCTACCAAGGGCTCGCGGGTAAACTAGGTCTGCCACTTGTCAAAAAAATAACCAACCCCACAATGCGCGATGTTAAGCCTGATTTAATAATAATTCTAGATGTATCGCCGGCAACAGGGGTAGAACGTAGCTTTAAGAGTGGGGATACAAACTTCTTCGAAAAGGAAAGTCTTGCTTACCATCAAAAAGTTAATAAAAGCTACCTTTTTTTGGCGCGGAAAAATAATTGGCCTATTGTTGATGCCAATGAACCACTTGAGAGCGTGCTAAACAAAACTTATACTTTAGTGCGCGCTGTTGTAAAAGACAAAAAATAAAGATAAAATAACGCTATGGAAAATGAAATAGAAATTGTTCGTCATTCACTGGCGCACGTTTTAGCGGCGTCGGTTTTGCGTCTTTATCCTGGCACAAAGCTTGGGACTGGCCCCAATATTGAAGATGGCTTTTATTACGATTTTCACTTTAAAAAAAGTATAAGTAGCGAAGATCTTTCCGCTATTGAAGCGGAAATGCGCAAGCTCATCAACGAAAACCAAAATTTTGAAAAGATTGTGGTTCCTATAGCTCAAGCACGCCGGATTTTTAAGAACGAGCCCTACAAACAAGAATTAATCGACGATATCGAAAAAGGCGAAGATCGTCCGGAGAGCGTAACGGTATATAAGCTCGGTACTTTTGAAGATTTATGTCGCGGTCCCCACGTCGCTTCGACCGCAGAGCTAAGAGGCGTTGCCTTTAAGCTCGACAAAGTCGCTGGAGCTTATTGGAAGGGCGAAGAAAGCAATAATATGCTTTCTCGCATATATGGCCTAGCATTTGCAAAGAAGAGCGAACTTGCCAAATTTCTTGAGCTACGCGAAGAGGCAGAAAAACGCGACCATAAAAAGTTAGGAAAAGAACTGGGTTTGTTTATTTTTTCTGACCTCATTGGTCCAGGTTTGCCTATTTATACGCCCGAAGGAACAATATTGCGCAATAGTATTAAAGATTATTCTAATGCTCTGCGTGCAAAAATGGGTTACCTTGAAGTCCATACACCGCAAATAAATAAGGCGGATTTGTTTAAGAAGTCTGGCCACTATGAAAAGTATCGTGAAAATATGTTCAAGTTAGAGTCGAACTATACGCAAGATGAATATTACCTTAAGCCAATGAACTGTCCACAGCATACCCAAATATATGCTTCTAAATTACGAAGCTACAAAGATCTTCCGATAAGGCTGGCTGATTTTGCTAATCTCTATCGCGATGAAAAACCTGGCCAACTCGGGGGGTTGACACGCCTGAGGGCATTTTCGCAAGACGACGGTCATTGTTTTTGTCGCGAAGATCAAATAGAGAGTGAGTTTTCTCTTCTCCTCGATGCGGTAAAACAAGCGATGTCGCGCTACGGTCTAGATTATTATATTCGCCTATCGCTGCGCGATGAAAATAACAAAGATGCTTATTTGGGCGACGATAAGAGTTGGGTAAAATCACAAGAAATGCTAGAAAAAATGCTTAAGGAAAAAAATATTGATTATCGCAGGGCAGAAGGTGAAGCAGCGTTTTATGGCCCCAAAATGGACCTCGTGGCAGAAGATTCGTTAGGTCGCGAATGGCAACTTTCTACCATCCAGTTAGATTTCAATATGCCCGTGCGCTTTGGCTTGGAGTACATTGGAGAAGATGGCAAAAAACATACACCAGCTATGATTCACAGCGCTATTGTTGGCTCCCCGGAGCGTTTTATGGCGGTTTTGATAGAGCATTACGGTGGTAATTTCCCTGTCTGGCTAGCGCCTGTGCAGGTTACCGTTATTCCCGTTTCCAATAAGCACAACAACCACGCGCAAGAGGTTTACGAACAGTTAAAGGAACTCGGTGTAAGAGTGGCTATTAATCTTGCCAATGAAACTTTGGGAAGAAAAATTAGAGAGAACGAAAAGAAAAAAATCCCTTATGTTGCCGTGGTGGGTGATAAAGAAATTGCAAACAATACAATTGCTGTACGTTTAGCAGATGGTAGAAATCAAAATATGAGTGTGAGCGATTTTGCGCAATTAGTGATTGATTAATGCGTTAAGGATTTCCCAGCGCTTTTTTTTAGTAATCGCACTAACATTATCGGCAAAAAGACAAGAGGCTGCCCCTTTTCTTTCGGAGTATTGAGCGATAAACGCCTTATTAAAGCGACATTGCTTAACAACATCGACGGTGTCGTTGAAATCTTTTTCTGTTTCTCCGGGGAAACCAACAATAATATCGGTAGATAAAAAAATCTGTGGCACGGCTTTTCTAATTTTCTCCACCAAAGCCATATAGTGGGCTCTAGTGTAGCGTCGATTCATTTTGCTTAAAATCTTATCGCTTCCCGATTGCATAGGGAGGTTAAGTTGTTTAGAAAATTTTGTTGAGTTTGCCATCCAGTTTATTAGGTCGTCTGTCATATCTTGAGGATTAGGGGAGAGAAAAGAAATCGTTTTGAGCCCCTTTATTTTTTCGATTTTTTTAAGCAACACGACAAATGGCGAAGGATTGTCTTTGCTCCATTTTTTTCCGGTAGGTGCGATGTGTTTTCTTAAATCACGGGGAAAATAATGCGAAAGACCGTAGGAGTTAACGTTTTGCCCCAAAAGAATTATACTAGTAAGACCCTGAGAAACAAGTGATTCAATTTCTTTAATAATGGTACGTTCGGGCTTACTAACCTCTCGCCCTCTTGTAATGGGAACAGCGCAGTAAGTGCAAAAATTATTACAACCGGCGGATATTGTAACGTATGCTGTTTTTTGCTTATCTACAAGCTGGTAATTAGTTTTTCTTTTGCGCATTACTTTCTTTGCGCTCTCTGCCGGAGGAGGGGTAATATAACGCCCTAGGGTGCGTTTTGGGTGGCTTATAAGTATGTTTGGCGCGACAATAGCATCGACAACTTTTTCGAGTTTTTTGCGGTCGGAAGGGAGAATGCAGGCGGTTAGAATAATGTGTGGCTTTCGAGGAAGCTGGCGCCAGTTGTGAACGTGGCCGACAAGGCGATCAACCGCTTTCTGTCTTACACTGCAGGCGAAAACAATAATCAAATGAGCGTTGTTGCTCGTTGTTTCACGGTAACCTAAATTTTCTAGTTTGTGTGCTAGTTTTTCGGCATCGTAGTAATTAAATTGGCACCCTAATATAAAGAACTTAAACGTCGGAGTTCTTGGCTTCATCGCCTTCACCGTTGCTCTCTTCTTTAGCTTCTGCGTCTTTCTCTTCTTCTGGTTCACCGGCGACCTTCTCTAATGCTTCTTTTTCTTGTTCCTCTGTAGATGTCTCTAGTTCGGCTAATTCCTCTTCGCTTCTTGGAGGTTCAACAAGGGCAATAACATCTTCAGGTTCAGCGAATATCTCTATGCCTTCTGGTATATCGATATCACTAATTTTAATTTGATCTTCAAAGGTCTTAAGTGGCGATATATCCACTTTAATTTCTGGCACAAGGTTGCGAGGCAAACATTCTACCTCGAGGCTACTATAAGGAGTAACGAGGGTACCTTTTTCCTGCTCTACCGCTAAGGATTCACCGGTAAATTCCAGGGGGATTTCTGTGCGTATTTTTTTATCCATACGAACGCGTATTAGGTCAACGTGAATAAGGTTACCACTTACCGGGTCGTAGTGAGGATCTTGGGCAATGACATTTATTTTTTCATCGCCGAGCGAAAGCTCAATTAGACTGGAGGATCCTGCCTCTTTGTATATTTTATTAAAATCTTGGCTATTTAAACTAATAGAAGATGGTTCTTTATTTGCGCCATAAACGACTGCTGGAAGAAGACCTTGTTTGCGGAGGTTTTTAACCTTGCGCCCTGTGATTGAGCGCGCATCGGCAGAAAGAGAATATTTTTGTGTCATATATTTGAATTATTTTTGCCAAAGCTTTTGAAAGTCGCCATCGAATTTTTCTATGGCGATGTGGCTGTCTATTACATCGTTTGTGGTAAGTTTTTTACCTGCTTCCTTTTTTTCAATTGCAATGAAGCGGGGAACCTCGTTTGCATTTTGGCTCGCAACAATGAGGGTTGTGAGGGGTGGGTGGTTGTTAGCACAAGTTACTTGCACCACATTAGCGTTATCGAGTTTGCCCCGCACCTTAATGTCGGCGCGCGCAAAGTGGCGCCGGCAAATGGGGCAAACCAAAGACTGTTGGACGCTATTTATAAGTTCATCAACACTAAGCACTTATCCTCCCACAGAGAGATTGTACCTCAAAAGGGGGAAAAGTCAACCTATTTTCCTTTTTCCGCAACGGCTTTATCGACAACAATTGCCTGTGCGAGGTGGTCGCCAATGCGTTGGCGCGTGGGGGATAAGAGAATAGCAATAATACCCATAAGGTAAAAGACCGGTGCACCATCAGCGCCACGAAAAAGAGAGCGAATTAAAGCTTCCCTAAAACTAATAGGCGAGCCGTCTTCTTTTACTATAGTCATACCCATTAAGGTTTTGCCAACAGAGGTGCGAGCAACTGTTTCAAAGACAATAAAGTAGCCAAAATACATTACTGCGAAAATAATCGTGGGGGCGGTCGAGATTTGGTATATCCCTTGGTTGAACAATTCTGGGTCGACAAACGACAAGAAAATAGCAAAGCGCCAATCAGCGCCAAAGATTATGCTCAAAATTACAGCGATTACCATAATTACCACATAATCTATTACTCCTCCAAGAACTCTTCTACCAATTGATGCTGGAACAAACATTCTTCCTCCTTAAATTTATAGACTCAGGTTTGGGAAAAGTGGATAGCTCCACGATCTATCGAGCGTTGATGCTACTTTATCCCATATAGTTCTGCCTGATGCGTTATCTATGCCAACAAAACGGAATACATCTTGTGTGCCACGAGGCTGTAGGAATACGCCGGGCATATTGTTGACGGTGAAAATATTACCAATGACATTGAAGAGGTTTTGAGTGGCTCCACCAGTAATGTTCCTTAAGATAACAGCGAATGTTCCCTGTTGCAATGATGTTCTGTTGGTGTTGCCGTATTGCTGGTTGTTAGTATATGGGTTGTAGCCACTAGGATATTGCTGGCTGTATCTTTGTGTATAGGGGTCGTAGTTGGTGGAGCCATAGTTGTATTGACCTTGGTTAGATATAGGGTAGCCGTAACTGTAGTTGTTGTAAGGGTAATTGTAATTAGGATAATTGTTACCATAGCCACCAAGGAACCAGTTAAGAGGGTTGTTGCTATCGTAGAAACCGGGATTAGCAAGGTGTGAATACTTACTCGCCACTACTCCTTGCGCCAAATTACCAAGATCTTCTAGCCAGCCATCGAAATCCTCCTTAAAATCGGCACGGGGAGTGGTAGTGCGCGGAGTTTCTACTATTTTTTTACATTGATCCTCAGAAGTGATGTGGTCATACTTTCCTGGCGGGGTAGCGGTGGTAGTTGTGGTTGTCGTTGTTGTCTTGGTTGTGGTAGTGGTTTTGGTAACTGTAACGGTGGTTGCGGTTTGTGTTGTAGCGCCCTCTGTGGTGGCGTCTTGCGTTTCGCCAGCGGGTGTGCTGTCCGGCGGAGTAGTGCCCTCCTCTGTAGGGACTGTTTTTTCCTCTGCTTCCTCTTTGTCCTTATCTTCGTCTTCTTTTTCTGTTTCTTTTGCTTCTTCCGCCGCTTTTTCTTTTGCCGCCTGATTGGCGCGGAAGGCCTCTAGGCATTCTTCGTCCACAACTTCTTCCTTATCGATGACCTCTTTTTCTTCGGGCATAAAGCGGGAGGCGATACTGCCAAGGGCACCAATAATGTTCTTATAAGCGTTTATCTTGTACATATCGCCAATCATTTTTTGCGCTTCTTGTTGAGGATATCCGCCCGCTTGTAGCCCTGGATAGAAGGTGTTACTGGGGTAAAGCGGGTTGCCGAAAACGGTATCAAACCACGTGTTGCGGGGGTTTGTGTTGCTTGAGTATAAGGATGAGCCGAGGTTTGTTAGTCCTTCGTTGCCAGAGAGGAGAGCAGCAAGAGGTGGTAGTGCACCGCGCCAATTACCTTTGAGTAATTGCGTAAGGGCATCTGCCGCTAAATTGAGCCTCATCCACCTACGATATTGGCTATCTTGTACTTGCTCGCCCAGCCCGAACAAGGTATTAGTTGGAGCCTCTTGTTGTTTGCGAATCGCACTGCATTGACTCAGTAACCGACTCATAGTATTAAGTGCTTGGACGCGGGGATTGTTAAGATCGCCAGCTGAACTGCCAGTCTCTGCATCGCGAGAAAGACGCCTCGACTCTTCCTCTAACTGCTTACTTGTAGCGTTGTCGATTGTTGCCTCGCTGGTGTATATATAAGACCTGTTTTCTCTTGCAAAATTTTTTGCCTGCTCGCAGGCGTCACTGCCCTCTGTAACTTGCCTCTTGTATTCGATGCACATCTTGAGAAGCTCTTTAGTTTCTCTGTAAAATTCCTTATGCTCATCGTTGTCAGTCGTGGCTGTGGCGCGAGTGTCGAATGTGGTGAAAAGTGCACCGATTGCTTCCATTGAGCCACTTCTTACGGTGCTAATATTGCTCTGCATACTCTCTTGAATATCCTCGGGTGCCTTCTCCATCTTCTCAATGGTTTCTTGGCACGGGTCAATTATGCTGTCTGCGCATTTTTGTACTAGACCCGACAGTTCCTCGTACAGTTCTTTGTCTGCCCCAGGGGTGTTGATGTTTTCCCTGAAGTCGCGCGCAATTTCTCCAATTTCTGCTTTATTCTTTGTTTGTATCGTGGCTATATCTTGTTTGCTACCGGGGTAAGTTGCTCCTTCCATTCGGCTAATTGCTTGCTTGCACGGGTCAGCAGTGGTCGGGGCGCAACTGGCGATATTTTCAATAAAATAATCGATTGCGTCAAGCTGAAGAGAATCTCTTTCAGTCGGCGCTTGGAAGATTCTTCTTAGATCTATAGCACGTTCTTTGGCTTGTTCCGGTGTTGTGTTACCGTCTCTGACATTTTGCAACTCTGGGTAGAGCTTGTTATATGCTACATTAGTTCCTAGTGTGCCTGTGCCGTCTTCGTTTTTAGGCCTCGACTTCTCTAGCCGGTCTTCGACTTCTTTGCACTTGCTTTCGTCGGCTAGCTCCTGCTTATCCTGGCAGTTTGCCTTCAGCTCGTCTATCGTTTTTCCTAAATTTCTACTTTCGCTTGTAAATGGTCTTTGTTTTTCTTTTCTGATTTTTTCTAGCGCGCTTATTAATCTATCTGGATCATTTTTATATTTAGTGAATGCATTTTTAATTTCGTTAGAATTTTTTCCAAAATACGTGTTATTTGTAGCGGGGGTTTCGCTAAAAGAGCGGATTTGCCCGTTTATTAGTTCTTGGCACTTGGTGTTTTCTTTGCCACACTTTGTTTGCAGATCACTAATTAAACTGTTTAACTTCTGAGCCTGCGATGCATTTCTGTTTTGCTTGCTTTTTTCGATAATCTTAAGTTGAGATTCAAGCTGAGCCGGATTATCGCCATAATTTTGCAGTGCATCGTTCGTCGCGCTATCGTAGTCTTTAGTATTTTTCCTTGCTGTCTCTATAACATTCTGGCATTCGTTAGAAGAGGACTCCATTGTATGAACGTATATTTTTGCCGTGTAACCACTTGATCCTCTATTAGCTTCACCGAAAACGGTGCTATGTTCTAAAAACAAGGCGAACGTAATGCAGAAAATAGAAAGTAAGGCAACGCCAATCCATGCACCAGCGAGGCGCCGCTTATTAACTGGGGCTATTTTTTTGCTCACAGCACTCCCTTCAAAAGCTAGGTACTTTTACCATAAAATAAAACTCTTACAATGCTATTATAGCATTGTTTTTTAAAATTATGCGCGCCACTTTTTAATATTTTGATGATGCCCGCTCAATAACACCTTTGGAACAGGTTTTCCGCTAAAAACTTGGGGTTTGGTGTACTGTGGATATTCCACTTTTTGCCTTGTGGAAAAAGATTCGCTAAGAGCCGATGCGCGGTTACCTAAAACGCCGGGCAAAAGACGTGCCGTAGCCTCTACAATACTCATTGCCGCCAACTCGCCACCGGCAAGCACAAAAGAGCCTAGCGATATTACTTTGTCGACATAGTCCTTTATGCGCGCATCGAAGCCCTCAAAACGGCCACACACCAATACCAAATGTTTTTCTTTGGCGTAACGGCGCGCTACTTCTTGGCGGAACAGTTCCCCTTCGGGGGAAAGCAGTATAACCTTAGAATGTTTTGTGCGGGTCTTCTTAATGGCGGCAACTACTACGTCGGGGCGCAAAAGCATTCCCGGCCCACCCCCGTATGGGGTGTCGTCGACTTTTTTGTGTTTGCCAATGCCAAAATGGCGCAGGTCAACAAACTCAACGACAAGAAGTTTGTTTTTCCGCGCTCTTCCCAAAACAGAGGCTTTAAGGTAAGTATCGACCTCCTTGGGGAAAAGAGTAATAATTGTAAACTTCATAGCCTTATCATAGCACAAAACCTCGAACCAATTCGAGGTTTTGTGTGTCTTAATTGTTTAACTTTTACTCTAAGGGAGTAGTTTTTTCCTCTTCCATGGGCTGGAAGTCGTCTGCTGGTGCGGTGGAAGGTGCAGAGCTTGTGCTGGACTCTGGCGTAGAGTTTTCCTCTGGCGCCTCTTCTTTTGCGGGGCGACTTCTGCCAAGGTCGCCACGACCACCTTCGGGCTCAATAATCTTTAGGTTGACGCGGGCGTTATTTTTTGCCCCTAAAACGCGAAGAAGGGTACGAATCGATTTAGCGGTATTGCCGTCTTTACCGATTACCTTCCCCATATCGCTGGGGTCAACGGTTAGCTCCAGTAGAACTCCCATTTCGTCTATTTTTCTTTCCACCTTTACCTTTTCGGGAACATCGACTATCTCCTTAACGATATACTCTACAAATTCCTTGTCGTGCTCTTCTGGGGTTGGGCTCATTTGGCCTCCTCTTGATTATTTTCTGGTTGATTATTAACATCTTTGGGCTGTGGGGTTTCCTGTGCCTCTACTTGTTCTTCTGCTTGTTTTTCGCCCTGCTCGGTAGTTTCTGCTTGTGGGGCTGTGTCTTCTTTTGGCGCAGGACTTTTATCTTTTTCTTGCTTTTCTGTTTTTTTTGGCTTCTTAGGTGCATCTTGTTTGTAAACAATAAGCTTATGTTTAATCGATGCTCCAAGTAAAAGTTTTGCTACAGTATTGCTTGGTTGCGCACCACTGTTAAGCCAACTCAAAGTGGCTTCTTTGTTTACTTTTAGCTCTTTTGTTGTTGGATTATACCAGCCAAGCTTGGCGGTAAAGCTACCCTTGGCGGGGTTAGTATGAGGAGTTACGACGACTTGATAGTGTGGTTCATTCTTTCGTCCCACCCGTCTCAATCTTATTCTTTGCATTTAACCTTTCCTTGCATAACTTATGTTGCGCTTGGTCAAATATAACATTCTTTGGTATTGCTGTCAATATCGCCCTATGACCATTAAGGAATTCTCGAGCCGTCATAATTTTTTTGCCGGCTGGTTGGATTTTTTCTATCACGAGCCTATCTTGTTCTGCACGAGCCTTAATAATTTTATAGAGGTGCTTTTGGGCGAAAAAGAAAACACCTGGCCATTTAATGTATGCACGCATTTTTGTAATAATTGTTTGCGGGGGTTGTGTAAGATCAACTAGACCGTCTTGTTTGGTAATAATGTGGGTGTAGGTTGCTTTTGTCTCTATTTGGGGGGTAGCTTTTTGCTTGCTAGTAAGGTAGCACGCTAAATGTTTTTTGAGAAGATGAAAAGAAAGCTCACTTAATTTTTTTTGCAGCGTGAAGACGTTGTCGTTGTCGCAAAGAGCCACTTCTTCCTGCGCAATAACGGGACCCGCATCCATTTTGGGAGTTAGGACAACCAAGCTTGTCCCGGTGGTTTTTTCCTCGTTTAGAATAGTGGCCTCAATAGGGGAGGGGCCACGGTATTGAGGTAAGAGTGAAGGATGAATATTGATAAAGCGATGTGGTAAAAGCGACAACGTGCTTTCCGGTATAATTAAGCCGAGTGCTGCTACCACCACACAATCAGGCTTTTCTTTTTTAATAGCTTTATTTACTGGTTCCCAAGTTTGCTTTTTGTCTAGAACGGTTGTTTTTATTGCAAAACGACGAGCCACCCCTAAAATAGGGTTTGCTTGTGGCATTAAGCCACGCCCTGCCGGTTTAGCGGGCTTGGTGATAACGCGGAGAATATCGTAATGTTTGTCTTTTATTAATCCTTCGAGAATGGGTTGTGCAAAGACATCGGTACCGGCGAAAAAAATCTTCATACTTATTCTTGGGTTGTTTTGTGTTCTTTAGTTTCTAGGGCGCGGTCGGTAATCAAAATGCCATCGAGGTGATCTATTTCGTGTTGCAAGGCGCGGGCAAAAAGATCGGTAGCTTTTATTTTATGCCGTTTGCCGTTGATGTCCCAATAGAGCACTTTTACCCTTCTGTGCCTTGGTACCCGGAGGTTAATGTCGGGCAAAGAAAGGCAACCTTCTTCGGCAACAGTGGTTTCGGTGCTATGGCTGATGATTTTAGGGTTAACTAAAACTGTAAGGGGAACAGGGGCAATACCCTCTTCGCCCTCGCGCGGAACAAATTCCACCACTGCTACGCGTTGCTTGGCGCCAACTTGTGTTGCTGCCAAACCAATGCCGTCTTTAGCGCGCATAGTTGGTATCATTTTTTCTACTAGATCCTGTAACTCTTTTCCAAAGTTTTTTACCGTTTGTGTTTTTTGGTAGAGGATAGGGTTGGGCGCGGTAACGATTGGTAATAGTTTATCCATTGTGTTTAAGGGTTTTTTGATAAATGTTTAATAATCGTAAGACGGAGTTTTGCGTAGAAAATGCTTTTGCTCTCGCCCGCGCCACACGCCCAAAATGAAGGCGTATTTTTGAATTGCGGAGGAGATAGATTATTCTATCAGAAAAAGCGTTTTCGTTCAATGGTGTTAGGAAGCCATCTTCGTTGTCATGAATAATATCGCTTGGCGCTAATCTGTTGATTGCTACTGTGGGAAGACCAGACGCCATCGCCTCTAAAATAACAATTGCCTGTGTGGCATTGGTGCAAGGAAAGAGGAATAAGTCGCATGCACCATAAACCTTGTTAAGCTCGCCCTTTGGCATAAAACCACCAAATGTAACATTATCGCCAAACGGCTCGCGTTCTACGATTTTTTGGAAAATATCCTCCTGTGGGCCACGACCAATAAGTAAAAGGTGGACATGTTCGTCTTTGTACCAGACTTCGCGAAAAGTGCGGAGTAAGAAGCGAATATTGCTCTGTTCGTCGAGGCGACCCACAAAAAGGAGTATTTTTTGTCCTGCGGGAATATTAAAATGATCTCTTAGCGCTTGTGGTGTTGTGCTGGAGAAGTCGCTAACATCTACTCCTGCCGGGACGATGTGTACTGGGCTTACAACGCCTAGCTTGGTAACAAGTCGTCTTGCTGATGGCGTAGGCACAAGAACGCAAGTACTTTGGTTGGCGTGGCGACGACTTTGGCGAATATACCAGGAGCGAGCAAAGGGTTTAAAAATGTCACGGTAATATTTAATATGCTCTGTATAAAGTGCGTCCATAGTAAAGATTGCGGGGCGCCTTGTTTTTTTCGCAAACTCCAAGCCAAAGTTACCAACGCTGTAGATGCTAAATGTATGGATAATATCTAGGTCTAGTTTTTTAATTGTTCGTAGCACTCTTCCTGTAATGGGGCGAGCAAGGGGAGTTTCTGGGCGATTGGGTAGCTGTACGGAGGGCACGCGTATAATATTTTTTGAACTATCTTTGTATTTTGCAAATTGTGGTGCAATAACAAAAACATCGTGACCTAGTTTAGCGAGGTGGCGGCGATATGTTTCTACAACAACGGCTGTGCCCGTTGGGGTAGGTAGATATGTGTCTGTAAAAAAAGCAATACGCAAGGTGCTCCTTGTTTTTATTTTAGCATAGTCTTTGCTTGTAGTAGAGTTGGTGTTACGGTCGTCATTTTTTATCGTTCGAGGTGTACCCACCGAGAACCCCGCCCAGCCGGGCGGGGCAAGCTACGCCACGCGAAGCGAGGCGCACATCTCGAGAACTAAAGACCGTGAGTTTTTGCACTAACGTGATAGTTCTCGCTCACGCTGAACAGTAAAGGGAGGTAACGGAGAGTTCTCACTGCGTTCGAACAGTAACAGGTGTGGCGGAAAGTTCTCGCTCCCGCTCGAAGAGTAACAGGATTATCGTTCGAGGTGTACTCACCGAGAACTACCAGCCCCTGATGTCAGAACTGACGTTGAGGCTTGCCCCGTGCCTTTGGGTGTGAGGTTCTCACTCCGTTCGAGCAACGATGATGTTGCGAGATAAGCAATATATGGGTGGTTATCTATGAAGGGGGGTTTACTTTTATTTTTTCGCACTGGCGATAGAGCTCTTCTATATTTTTAGGTGGCCACATAGTACGAGGAAAATAAGCAGTAATGGCATTGTTTTCTACAACAACCGCAAGCTGTGCTGGGAGGAGTTGTTTTATTTTTTCTAAACTTTTTCCCACAAGCTTTATTTCGTATGTTACAGGGGGGAGTTTAAATGTGTGTCTAGTCTTGTAGAACGTACTATATGTTAATGTCGGGCGCTGACTAAGTAGTTTTTCAACAAGAGGGATAGACCTTTCGCTTTGAATAACAATCTGCTCACGCGCTTGTTGCCAAAGTCGCCAAACAAGTGTTATAAAATCGTACGATGCATCGTGGCTCGGCAGGGAGAGCCACTTGTCGGCATCGCTAATTAGTATTTCGTCAAACCACAAATCAGGAAAATCGAGAATTTTTTTTGTCGCCAACAAAGTGTACGGTCGTATTTTTGGTATATCGAGATTAGTAGCAGGACTAGAAAGAGAGCCTGTTTCTTGCCCGTCCAATAGTTCTTTAATGGAATCATGGTTGGCGTAGGGGGTGATAATAGCGCGGAGATTCTTACTGGTGTAAGACAAAGATTTTACTAATTTATTCTGTTGCCAAATAAGTGTCGCCTTTTTTTCATTTTTTGCTCCCGATTTCACCAACACCTTGCCACTAGCAATAAAAGAATAGTATTCGATATTAGGAATAGCGTCCCCTAAAACAAGTTTAGTACCAAACCTTCTATTAAGAGCGAGGGCAATATCGTCGGCTCTATAGTTCGGAGTTTGCTCGTTGTAATAACCAAAGTTGGTGGGTGAATCAATGATAATTCTTTGCAAAAGAAGGGCGGGAGCAAAAATCGTTTTACGCGTTCCTATAATAAGTTTAATTTTTCCGTGTTTTATCCAGCTTAAATTCCTCCGCGTTTTTAAAATTCCTAGGCGGTCAGAAAGTTCAAGAACATTCTCTGCCCCTATTACCTCTGCAAAATAAGTAAGAGCAAAATCGACCAGGCGGTAGGTGGGCATAAGCAATATTGTCTGCCCACGCGGTGTATTGTTGATTAGTTGACTGTAGTAGTTTAAGCGTTTACTTAGGGGGGCAATGTATAGAGTGGGCTTTTCCCCTTCTTGCTTATGCCAAGAGATGGCAGGAGGGTCTGCAGGGAGGGCGGTTAATTTAGGTAATATATTAAAAATGGTGGGTCCTAATGGCGCGCCGTAATGGTGGCTCATCCAACGGCAAAACTCTATTGCACTCCTGTCGATAAGGGGGTTGGCGCTGAGTACTTTTTTAATAGTGGCGATTTTATAAGTAGTAGTCGGTGGTTTTTTAATTTCTTCGCCTACTATGCCGTGTAAGGTGCGGCGGTTAAAAGAAACCTTAACGAGAGCTCCTACCTTAAGGGGGGTGTTGTATTTGTAGGTGTACGAGTCGAGTAGATTTTTTGTGCGGGCGTCAACATAGACGCGAAAATAATAGCTCATTAAAGGTAGCTAATAATTAAATCTAGGAGTTTATCGATATTCTTGTTATTTGTTGCCGAAATTTCAAGTTGTGCGCCCTCGAGCTTGTTAGAATTAGCCTTATTCTTTATATCTAAATCCGACTTGCTTATAACTAAGATACAGGGCTTTTTTGCAAGCTTTTTGCTAAAAAGGACAAGTTCCTTACGAACTATCTTTGCATCTGCTAGGAGGTCTTTGCTTTCCGCGCTTACGAGGTGGACTAATATTTTCGTGCGTTCTATATGTTTAAGGAAACGATGCCCTAACCCCTTACCACTGGCTGCTCCGCTAATAAGACCAGGGATGTCCGCAACGGCAAAAGTAATCCCCTTGTGTTTAACGATGCCAATAACAGGTTCAAGTGTTGTAAAAGGATAGTCGGCGATTTTTGGCTGGGCTTGGCTAATAGTCGCAAGAAGCGTTGACTTACCACTGTTGGGTAGGCCAATAAGACCAATATCGGCCATAAGCTTAAGGTCTAGATAAAGAGTCATTGCTTGCCCTGCCTCACCTTTTTCCGCTGTTCTTGGCACTCTGTTAGTGGAGCTTGAAAAATGGATATTGCCACGACCACCTTTTCCCCCACGAGCAACTAAAAGCTCTTGCCCATCTTTCGTTAGGTCGGCAATTTTTTTGTTATCTTCGTTTCTTACTATAGTGCCAACGGGAAGGTGGATAACTAAATCCTTGCCATTTTTACCGGTTTTTTTGCTCGGACCGCCCGGGGCGCCATTTTCTGCCTGGTATTTTTTTTGGCGGTTGTGGTCAAAAAGTGTATTTAGATTACGCGTGGCGACGAGAATAATATTGCCACCATTACCTCCGTCGCCTCCGTCGGGACCGCCCTTAGGGACATATTTTTCGCGGCGAAAGCTTACGAGACCGTCTCCGCCTTTTCCTGCGCTAATAAAAATCTTTGCTCTATCTATCATAAGTTAATAGTAGCAACAAGTGCGTGCTTATGCTAGGCATTATGTGCTGGCATTATTTAGCTCATTAAAAAGGAGCAGTATGGCGACCATTGACAATTGCTTCAAAATGAAGATGATAACCCCCACCACCAAAGCTAATTACACGACCGGTGTTACCGCATGCACCAATGTATTGCCCTGCGCTAACGCTTTGTCCGCTAGAAACCGCAATGGAATCTAAGTGGGCGTAGCGTGTTCTTACTCCGCCTCCGTGGTCAATGGTTATAACGTTGCCGTAGCCACCGTTCCAACCGTAGGAGGTCGCGGTAACTGTACCGCTCTTGGCGGCAACTACTGCCGTGCCACGTGGGGCAACCATATCGGTACCGTTGTGTCCTGCAAGGATGCGGCGGGAAATATAAGAGTAATTCATAGGCTTTGTAAAGCCAGTGGAACTAGCCACTTGCCCCCCGGAGTAGCGTGCGTCGGCAATTTTTTTATTCTTATTTTTTTCGATGACCGACGAACTAATGTCGCCCGGGGGGAGAGTAAGCTTTTGACCTGGCACAATGCCTTCGCCCTTAATATTGTTTTGGTACTGAATTGTTGCTACTCGCAAGCCATACTTTAGACCGATTGTACTTAGAGTATCGCCTGGCTCTACGGTATAAACAACAGAGCGTGAACGCTTGGTAAGATCTACTTTGGGCTCAGGAGCAGGCCTTTCCGTAAGCTTTGTTTCGGTAATAAGCGGTTCCGCATAATAGCCTTCGTTGTTATCTGTTTTTGTCGCAAGAATTAAGGAGGTTGGATCTTCTTGTACTACTGGCGTAAAGCGGTCAACAGAAGCAGCTAGAGTTGCCTTTGCCTCGTTACTAATGACACCACTGTTTTGGAGAATGCTTTGCTCTAGCCTTACTTTTGCAAAGGTAGTATTAACTCCAATCAATGTAATAAGGAAGAGAAAAAAGACGTGGTAACCCCAAAACGGGTGTTTACCTA
The DNA here is from genome assembly GCA_002305395.1 of Candidatus Berkelbacteria bacterium UBA1384. Lineage (GTDB taxonomy): Bacteria > Patescibacteriota > UBA1384 > UBA1384 > UBA1384 > UBA1384. The sequence goes on from DBQW01000016.1 coordinate 23,979, forward strand.
GATATAAATAAGCACGGTGAAGTGGTTTGTCTTGTTCGATTTTTGCCTCTCGGCCTCGTTTTTTGCCCCGGCGAACCTTGAAGAAATTGGAGAAAAAATTATTGGCTTTGAGGGAAGGTAACGGTATCGAACCTTCGTCGTTGTTAGTTGTATTCAACATACACGGAGTATGGTAACACACTCAAATTGGCTGTCAAGTAATTTAACGCCCGTTTTAAATAGTTCTTAAAATCTCTTCTGTTTGATAGGCAAAAATAATGTCGTCCGGCTTGAACTTAATGTTGCCACTATAGCTTATGCCACACTCTTCGTTTTCCTTTGCGACGTCAACAGCATCAGGACCAATTTGCACCTTTTCTACCACTCCTTCGCCTAATGGTTCCTCTAATCTTTTAACACGAAATTTTAGCCCAGGACGCATTAGACCTTTAGTAATAAGCCCCCCTACAATACCGCCCGCCTGGGTGCGACGAAAAATTTTTATGACCTTAAGACGACCGATTTCTGATTCGACAATCTCAGGCTCTAGCAATCCTTGTAGGGCGGCTTTGATATCGTTAATTAATTCGTAAATGACGTCGTAACGAGATATTTTAATGCCTTGCTCGTTAGCTAATTTTTTAATATTAGGAGCAACAGGTACATTAAAGGCAACAACAATTGCCTGGGCGGAAAGAGCGAGGTTAACATCGGATTCGGTGATTTGTCCAATACCAGTACTAATAAAGCTAACCGACACGTCGTCTGATTTAATATCGCTTAAACTCGATTTAATTGCGTCCAGAGAGCCTTGCACATCTGCTTTAAGGACAATATTAAGCTCTTTAGTGTGCCCGCTTTTTATCGCCTGCGAGACTTCGGCAAGACCATAGTTAGCAAACGATCTTACTCGATCTTTTTTGAGTCGCTCTTCAATGATATCTTTTGCTACTTTTTCGCTCGCGACGACACTAACTTTTTCTCCAACTTGGGGAATCTTCTTAAAGCCAGAAATTTGTACAGGGGTGGAGGCAGGTGCAACTTTAATTCGCCCACTATCCGATTCCATAGTTTTTATTTTACCTACCTGGTTACCGATAATGATATTGTCGCCTTGGTGCAAAACGCCATCTTTAACAAGAATAGTGGCAACAGGTCCTAGTCCAGGCTTGACCTTCGATTCGATAATGATTCCACTGCCTGTAGCTTGGGGGTGGTAAGTAAGATCTTGTAAGTCGGCGGAAAGAGAAACAACCTCTAAAAGAGTGTCGAGATTAAGTTGTTTTTTTGCAGATACTTCTACCATAACGGTTTTACCGCCCCACTCTTCTGGGACAAGGTTATGTTCTGCCATTTCTCGTTTAACCTTGCTTGGGTCTGCCCCGGGGGCGTCAATTTTATTAATGGCAACAATAATTGGAACGGAGGCGGCGCGGGCATGACTAATCGCCTCTAGGGTCTGTGGCTTGACGCCATCATCAGCGGCAACAACTAATATAACTAAATCGGTAACATTGGCGCCTTGAGCACGCATTGCCGAAAACGCCTCGTGTCCTGGTGTGTCCAGAAAGGTTAGTTTACGCGTTTTTTCTTTAGCTTGTTTTTTTGCGCCAGCCTCTTTTACATCTGCGTCGGGAATTTTTATCTCGACCTGGTAGGCACCGATGTGCTGGGTAATCCCCCCTGCCTCTTTTGAGACAATGTTAGTGGAGCGGATCGCATCGAGAAGAGTGGTTTTGCCGTGGTCAACGTGCCCCATAACTGCGATAACTGGGGGGCGTGGTGCAGACTCTAGTTTTTTATTTTGTAACTCCGGCGTTTCTTTTTTTTCTTCTTCTTGGGGTGTTGCGCTGTAGCCAAATTCATCAGCAATAATGGCGGCGGTATCGAAATCAACGCTTTCATTGATGGTGGCCTGAACACCATTTTCAAATAATTTTGCAATTATGGTTGAAATTGGCTGTTTTAACAAATCAGCTAGAGCTCTTACTGGTACAACCTTGGGGATGACAACAGGAATAGCTTCGATGTTGGCACTAATAGCTTTTGGTTGACTTGATTCGTTTTCCCTGTAGAGGCGTCCCCTCGTGTCAATAGAAAGACCGCCACGCTTAGCAGCTCTTTTTACTTTTTTGGAGACTGTATATTTTTTATTTTTTGCCATTATTAAGCATAGATTAGCACAAACAAGGGTTTGAGTAAAGGAGTAAATACTATTATAAAAGTTCACTAACATATTGGAC
>DBQW01000025.1 GCA_002305395.1 Candidatus Berkelbacteria bacterium UBA1384
GATCACCTCTACCGATACCCTTAACATAAACGGTAACTTAACCCTTGCTACTGGTACCTTTGATAATGCAACAAACGATGCCACCATCAATGTTACCGGCAATGTAACAATGGATAACACACAAACCGATATGGGTGATGCCACATGGACTGTTTCAGGGAACTTTGATAATTACCACGTTACGACGTTTAACAGAAATGCCTCTACTCTTGTTATGGATGGAGACGGTAAAACCATTACTGCGACTCATTGGAATCATAGAATTGTTATCCCCGAATCGACCACAATATATCTAAGTTCTTCTACCACTTTAAGGATAGTTAACGTTCTTTCTGTATCTGGTACTTTGGACTGCAATGGTAGAACTATATATATGTACAGTGCCTCAGCAGATGTTCAGGTAGAATCGACAGGAAAGATAACTGGGTCAGGCGTTCTGCAAGTGTATTATGGTTCAAAAATTTCTAAACAAAACGGTATTATTGATGTTTCTGAACTCCGAATACATGAAGGGCATGGGGCAACAAACCCAATTGTAGCTGCCACATATGATTCGGCAATTGTTTATTGCAGGAATACTGGCATTAGCGGCACAGGCGATAGAACATGGACGACATCTGCTGGTACTTATACATTTAGTGGTAATGTAACCTTTCAAGGTAATAATACCCAAATAGGCACATATACTGTAGATAACTCTGTTAACAATCCTAACTTTGTTTTCAAAGGTAACGTAACAGTAGATAATGGTACCAGCACTCTCAACTGGACCAAAGGCACAGGCACCATAACATTTGCAGGTACTTCTGCCCAAACAGCAGACTTCCTAGATAAGGCTGTAGAAGACATAGTAATAAGCAATACCTCAGCCACAGTATCACTACTAACTAATGGAGTAACTACCGATAGCCTAACGGTAGATAGTGGTGCAACCTTTGACCTAAATGGAGAGAACCTAAGCTATGCCTCTGCCTCATCTACTACCAATAACGGTACTATTCGCCTGCAAGGAGGAGAAACACTAACTAATGTAAACGATTTAGACACTAACAGTGGCACAGTAGTTTACTATGGTGATAATGGTGGAGGTGGTTCGCCCTTTACTATCAAAGACTTTGGAGCTACCGACTACTACAACCTAACCTTTAACGCTACCCTAGGTACCGATGTCTTTAGGCCAGCAGACACCTTAACTGTAGCTAACGACTTAACTATTACCCAAGGTACCTTTGATAACGCTACAAACGATGAAAACATCAATGTTACCGGTAATGTAACAATGGATAACACAAGAACCGATATGGGTGATGGTACTTGGACCGTCAGTGGGAGTTTTGATAATAGGGATGTGACGACGTTTAACCGTAATTTATCGACGTTGGTGATGGATGGAGGCACCGAACTATCACCTAAAAACTTAAACTTCAAACACTTGGGTTATGTGGCGCAAAATATCACTATTAGTGGCTATGTTGCCACTAATCCCCCAGGCGGTTCTCATCTTTATTGCCAAGGTACAGTAACAATATCTGGTACCCTTAGTATAAGTAGTGTTTCTACATTAGCCTTATTTGCGAGCTCTTCGGCAGATTTATATGTTACCGAAACAGGCAAAATTACCGGTGCTGGTTCACTCATGCTACACTATAACTCTGAAATTGCTCAAATGGATGGTGTTATAGACGTTACGAATTTGTATATTATACAACAGCACGATGCCTCAACCTCTTCGCTGGTGCCAGCTACATACGATTCAGCAAACGTAGCGTTTTACGCAGATAATATTCATAATGTAGGTTGGACACCTTTGTCTGGCACTTATACGTTTACAGGTAACGTAACTTTTAAAGGAAGTAGTAGCACAGGCACATTCACTGTTAATAACTCCACCAACAACCCTAACTTCATATTCAAAGGTAATATAACATTCACTAACGGTACTGGCACTCTTAACTGGACCAAGGGTACAGGCACTATAACCGCAGGAGGTACCTCTACTCAATCTCTAAACTTCCTAGGTAAAACAGTAGAAGACATTAACATAACTAACACCAGTGCCGATGTCTCTATAACCAACGATGTTACATGTGACTCATTAAGTGCGTCAGACAATGCCAGTATCAAAGTAACAGCCGGTAAAACCATAACTACCGATGATATAAGTGGTATTGGTGGTTCCTCTGGTAACCTAGTTACCTTACGTTCTGTAACAGATGCCTCACAATGGTACCTCAATGTCTCCGGTACTCCCATAGTAAGCTATGTAGATGTAAAAGACTCCAATGCCTCTGGTGGGAGTGAGATAATCGCCAACGACGGCACAAGCGTGGATAGCACGAACAACGTTAACTGGCGTTTCCTCCCTAACAACGGCCCCACCAACGACTCCCTAACCTTTACCAACCCCTACGGTGGATCGGGTAACGACGCGGTAGCAGACAACATCACCGAATGGACTTTTCAGGCAAAAGTCAGTGATGCCGACAACCTTACCGACATAGAATATGTTCTTTTGCGCCTTGCCAACTTTGCCGATAGCACCCAGCCATACGAAGCATCAGTCTTTAAGTGGGATAGAGCAAGCGACACATTTTCCGAAATTACCGACACGCAAGACGCCATTACCCTTACTTCTACCAGTAGCGATTCCACAGGCAGTGGCAACCAGTGGACACTAGACTTTAAATTAAAAATAGACAGCGACTTTGCCACAACTGCCACCGATTATGGCGCGGAACTTTATTCCCTTGATTTTCTTGGCGCAGATGATACCGACAACTATGCCAATTTCTACAGGGTAGAGGCCTTGTCTCTTTCTCTCGACGTAAGCCCCGCAACGGTCAACTTTGCAGAACTGTTGCCCACCGAAACCTTAACGGAAACCTCTACCGCTACCATAACCACCAACTACCCCAACGGCTACTCGCTAAGCGCGCATGACGCCATTGTCGGTAGCTGGTCTGCCCTTTTGCACACCGACTCTGTTACAAGAATTATCGACTACGCGGGTACCATTGCTTCACCTACGCTGTGGAGTGGTACGGGGTTAGGAATTTGCGTATACGATGCCACGGGTAAAGACGCTAAGTGGGGTACCGGTACCACCGAAACCGACCCCAACAACAAATACGCCGGTGTGCCGGAAACAGCTACCATTATCCACACAAAAACGGGCGCACCAACCGTAAGCGACATCGTTTACATTGGCTACAAACTTTCTGTGGGCCTTACCCAAAAATCAGGCGATTACTCTGGCATCATTACCTACACCGCTACCGGGGTGTTGCAATAATGTGTTGAGGCAAGCCAAACTTAGAGCGCCGACTGTGGTACCATATATATGTATTATTACAAAAGAAAATATAATTTGCGGGTGGCACAAGAGTATAGCCATATGTTTCGCAATATCTTTTTTGTGTTTGTTTTTCTTTTTGTGGCACTAGGTGTTGCGCCTTTTAGCTACGGGGCGACAGACACGGTTAGCACAAGCGTGGATGTTGTAATGGTGGTTAACATTGGCGTAACACCCGAAACCATCGACTTTGGCGCTCTAACACCGGGCACGCCCGTAACAAGCACGAGCGGGGTGGTTATTACCGTGTCCACCAGCGCGGAAAATGGCTACTTATTGGGGATACAGGACGACGTAGCGGGTACCGGCTCGGCGCTTTTGCACACCGACGGCGCTACCCGCATTGCCGATTATTTAGGCACTATCGCTACCCCTACACTATGGTCGGGCACTGGTTTGGGAATGTCTGTGTATATGGCTGACACAGACAAAGAGGTAAAGTGGGGGACAGGCACTACTTACAACGACCCTAACAACAAATACGCCGGCATTCCGGAACTTTTTAGTACTTTTCATTCTTCACCCGGCTATAAAGTGGGCCCCGACCAAACAGGCATAGGTTTTAAAATGGATGCTCCAAACGACCAAAAAGTAGGCAACTATTCGGGCAATGTTATTATCACCGCTACTGCCATTATTTTGTAGTAATTTACTTACCGTTCGAGAAGCATATTTTTTACTGTTCGAGAGACCCCGCTGAGCGGGGCAAGCCCACGGCGGGCGGGGTAAACTATCTTTTTACTGTTCGAGGTGTAACCACCGAGAACTAAACACCGTTACTCTTGCACTAATGTGATAGTTCTCGCTCCCGCTCGAACAGTAATGGAGGTCACGAATAGTTCTCACTCCGCTCGAACAGTAATGGAGGTCACGAATAGTTCTCACTCCGTTCGAACAGTAATGGGACTATCGCCTGAGGTTATTTTTACTGTTCGAGGAATGGAATGACGAGAACTAAGAACCATCAGTTTTTATCTAGACGCAATAGTTCTCGAGATGGCGCTTCGCGCGTTCTCTCGAACAGTAAAATCTTATCGTTCGAGGGGTAATCACCGAGAACTAAACACCGTTACTCTTGCACTAATGTGATAGTTCTCACTTCGTTCGAACAGTAATGGAGGTCACGAATAGTTCTCACTCCGTTCGAACAGTAATGGGACTATCGCCTGAGGTTATTTTTACTGTTCGAGGAATGGAATGACGAGAACTATTTACCATCATTCTTGCACTGACGCAGTAGTTTACCCCGTTCCGTCTGAGCGGGGTTCTCATTTCATTCGAACAGTAATATCCATAAAACATCTTATCTGGCAAAAATAGCAATAATGGGTTAGAATATGAATATAAAAAATAAGTTGCCAAAAGTTTTATAATCAAAAATAAATATGGTACAATGGCTACAAAGGAGCTTTACATGAAGCTATTTACTGGCTTAAAATTGTTGCTTGGCAGTGCCCTGTTGGCACTGTTTGGAGTGTGCGCCTTGTGGATAACTCCTGTAAAGGGAGCAACCGATACCGTGAGTTTATCAACTAGCGTACAGGAATATCTTACCTTTGCCATTACGGCAGGNNGGTACGGTAGCCAGCGTTACTACCAACTCTGCCAACGGTTACACAATCGGCTTAAGTGATGCTGTTGCCGGTACAGATTCGACCCTGCTTCATACAGATGCCACAACGCGCATTGCCGACTATGCCGGCACTCTTACCACTCCTACTACATGGGCAAGCACAGGGCTTGGCGTTGGCCTCTTTGTGGCCGATACCAACAAAGACGTTAAGTGGGGCACCGGTACCACGGTATGCGATGCCAACAACAAATACGCCGGCGTTCCCCAAACCGCTACCACCGCCCATACTTCGACAGGCTACCACGCCAGTGCAGACACAAGTAGCTGGAGCTGGAAAATAGACGTTCCTAACACCCAGAAAACTGGTACTTATTCTGGCAACGTAACATTTACCGCCACTGCCGTTTTAAGCTAATCCAAGGAGGATAATGGTAATTTTAAGAAGGGTAACAGCAATACTTTTTGTACCGCTGTTTTTTGCCGGTCTCGCTTTTGCCGCACCGGAAGAGGGTGGCATTAACAAGGGCGGTATTCAAATAACGCCTCTTACGCACAATTTTGAAATTATGCCCGGCCAAAGCTCTTCCGGTTCTATTACCGTTACCAACCTTAACCAAACAAGCATTAGCTATGGTACAGAAGCAGAAGATTTTCGCAAGGTAAGCAACGAGGGTGCTCCTTCTTACGAAGGAGTGGCAAAAAAAGACGGTGTTTCTTCACTTGCCGACTGGATCATAGTCACGGAAAATGGCGAAGGTGAGCTCGCGCCAGGCGAGGCAGTAGAAATAAAGTTTAACATCGAAGTGCCAACCACTGCGGAACCCGGTGGCCACTACGCCGCTCTTTTTGCCAAACAATCAAACGAAGTTACCAGTAGTGGTGGTAACCAGGTCGGGGTGGTAAGCCGTGTTGGCTCCATAATTTTGGTTTCGGTGCCGGGCGATGTGAAAAAAACTGCCAGTATCACCACTTTCATTGCGCCTAAAATTGTATGGTGGGGCCCTGTACCATTTTTTATGACTGTGGAAAACACTGGTACCGTGCACTACGATTCGGTAGCAAAGGTAGAACTAGATCCCTGGTTTGGTGGCAATAAAACCATCGAAATGGGCACACACACCATCGTTCCCAAAAACCAACGTGACTACGAAGGGGAGTGGGAAAACATTATTCCTTTTGGCTACTACAAGGTAGCTGCCTCGGCGACTGATGGCGACGGCAAAACGGAGCTTGTTAAAACCTCCTTTATTGCCATTCCTCTTATAATTGTAGTGCCACTTATTCTGCTTATTCTCATTATCTACCTTCTGGTGCGTTACTTCCGCCGTAATTTCCGCCGTGTAGGCAGTGTTCCTCCAACTAATTAAAATATAACTAAACTTATGCCCAAGCTTGCCATTGCTACAATTGCCGTGCTAGTCCTCTTAATTGCCACCCCTTTTGTGGCACAAGCGAGTGATGAGGTTAATGTTTCCGTGTCTGTCTTGGAAAAAAAAAGCGATCAAACTATTAACGATTTCGACTTTTCGCAATTAGCAATGGCAGAAAGCGGGCAAGAAGAGCAAAAAGTAGCGCCTCATTTGTCGCTGTGGCAAAAAATAGTGCGCGCGCTTGTTAGCTTGTTTACATAACAGGAGGATGTTTTTTTGCTATAATACAATAAACGGAGGGGAATGAAGGTATTTTTCTTAAAGCTCACTGCCTACTTTATTTTGTTGTTTGGCGTGGCACTCGGCCTGGCTGCCCTTTTAGGCGCGGTTGCTTTATTTATTACTAATCCCGAGGCAAACACCACTAAGGTAGCATTGGTTGCCATTTCTTTAATTGTCTTTACGGTAATTATTGGCCTTGTTAGTTTTTCCTTTTTTGAACTTTTTACAAATAACGCAGAAGAGCTAGAGAAAGACACAAAGAATAACCCACGCGAGTGGCGGAGGGCACAGGATGGCAGCGAGCCAGGCACCTCAAATAACAGTTGAGAACCTAAAGAAAGATTATTTAGGCGGTAAAGTTCAGGCCCTGCGAGGCGTGAATTTTAGTGTTAACGAGGGTGAGTTTGTGGTAATACTTGGTTCTTCTGGCTGTGGCAAAAGTACACTCTTAGGGCTTTTAGCAGCGCTCGATGCGCCTAGCTCCGGCAGTATTAAGGTTTACGGACAGAATATTAACAACCTTAAGCCGCGCGCGGGCGCCTTGTACAGGCGCCACGAAGTGGGAATGGTTTTCCAACAGTTTAATTTGGTTTCTACTCTAAACGCCAAGCAAAATGTCGCTTTGCCGTTAATTTTAGCGGGTGTTAAGGCGAGGGAAGCCGATCGGCGTGCCCAGCTTATTTTGGATATTGTTGGCTTGGGAGAGCGCGCGAACCACCGCCCGGTACAACTTTCGGGTGGGGAACAGCAAAGAGTGGCAATCGGGCGCGCTTTGGTTTTAGACCCCGCAATTTTACTGGTCGATGAGCCAACCGGTAATCTGGACGAAGCAAATAGCGCGCAAATTATTAAAACTCTGCAAGAGGTTAACTCTTGGGGGAGAACAGTGATAATGGTGACCCATAACCGCGACTACACCGTGCTTGCCGACCGGGTACTAGAAATGAAAGACGGCACAATAAGAGGGCAAAGAACAGGTCGAGGGGAAAGAAAAACGGCCAACAGCACAATTTTAGAAAAAATAAAAAATTTTGTTCCGCAAAACGTAGATGGTGCTGTGGGAAGTACGAATATTTTTAAACTAGCGGGTGCCCACCTTAGGAGTAACAAGTTGCGTACCTTTTTTGCTATTTTCGGTATAGCCCTTGGCATTGGTGCTATTGTTGGTTTAATATCACTGGGTATTGGTTTGCACAGAATAACCTCTAATCAACTTGCATCTTTTAATACACTGGTTTCTGTAGAGGTTACCAAATCTGATACCTCTGTTTTGGCGCTCGACAATAGCCTTGTGGAAAAGTTTCAATCTTTTGAAAATGTAGAGCTAGTAAGTCCAACTTTTACCATGGCAGGTAATGCACAGGTTAATAGTACTTCTACTGCTGTTGTGGTGAGTGGCTTACAAGAGGAAGCGCTTGACTTTGAAGGTGTTGATATTACTAAGGGAACGTTCGAGGGTGTGGTTATTTCCGCCTCTACTGCTCGTAACTATGGTGTTAAAAATCCAGAAGAATTAATTGGTAAAAATATCGCCGTGCAACTAATACCCGCGAATAAAGGCGACCAGAAAATTTCTTTTAAGGAGCTCGAGGAAGCGCTTTCGGGCAAAAAGTTTACCGCTGTAATCAGCGGTGTAAGTAAAGACGATGTCGTAAACGCTGTTTATATGCCGTTGGAGAAAATAAAAAACACATTAAATGGGAGCGAGTACTCATCTATTAAAATTAAGGCAAAATCACGGAAAGATGTTGCTGGTATAAGGCAAGAAGTGGAGAAGCTGGGGCTCAAAACAAAATCAGTAACAGATTTGATTGAGCGAGTAGATAAGGTTTTCTTGGTTGTTCAGCTAGTACTTGCTTTAATAGGCAGTGTCGCTCTCCTAGTGGCGCTTTTGGGGGTGGTAAATATTATGACGATTTCACTTATTGAACGTACGCATGAGGTAGGGATAATGAAAGCGATTGGTGCTGGCAACGCAGATATTGGGCGAATGTTTGCTTCCGAGGCGAGTATTTTGGGTCTTTTAGGGGGTGGTTTGGGAGTGCTGATGGCTGTAGCAATTGGTGCTGGCTTGAATGGCGTGCTAAGTACGCTAATGCGTATAAGTGGCGAAGGGCAAGGTGTCGCGCTTTTTTATACCCCTTGGGGGCTAATGGTTGGTATGGTTGTTTTATCTTTTGCCGTTGCTCGTTTTGCGGGTTGGTACCCATCGCGTCGCGCTGCCAAGCTTTCTGCAATGGAAGCATTGCGCAATGAATAATGAGCTAAAACGATTAACTTATGCATAGTGTATATATTTTAGTAATGCGTTTCGTCTGGTACTAGAATGGTATATAGTTCTCGGCGCTCTGCGCCTCGAACGATAAGGAGGCAACCGCTGTCTCCTTTTACTGTTCGAGCGGAAGCGAGAACCGCACGCCTAAAGGCGCGGGGCAAGCTACCACGTCAGTTCCGATATCAGAGGTTGATAGTTCTCGGTGGGTACACCTCGAACGATAATCCCTTTACTGTTCGAGCGGAAGCGAGAACTCCTACGCTAGTTCCAGTATCAGCGTCTAGTAGTTCTCGAGATGTGCGCCTCGCTCCGCGCGGCGCAGCTCGCCCCGCCCGGCTGGGGGCGGGGTTCTCTCGAACAGTAAGGATGACGACCGTTGCCTTCCTTTACCGTTCGAACGGAGTGAGAACTTTCCGCTACTCCTTTTACTGTTCGAACGCATTGAGAATTTTTTACTGTTCGAAGAGTATCCGCCGTAGGCGGAACGATGAGAACTATTTGCGTAATTTCTAGTGCTAACGATCGGGAGTTCTCGGATAGTAATCCTCGAACAATAAAAAGAGACGGCGAAGGGCTCGCCCCGCCCGACCGAGCGGGAATTCTCGAGCATAACCCCTCCGAACGATAGAAGGTGGGGGCGGTGATTCAAAAAACAAAGGTTGTTGTACTATGTTATAACAAAGAAATGTTGTATAATAATTGTGGATAACTTATCGCGCCTAAAAAATAAAACACAACAGGTTAAATACAGGCACAAATACAATCACGTTATAACAAGTTATAACACAGCGAGGAAATATGAAAGCACAATGGCACACCAAAATTATTAAAATCGGCAATTCTCTCGGCGTGGTCTTACCTCTCCATCTTTTACGTTTAGTCAATAGCGCAAAGCAGGGGCAGTGGGTCAAGATCACGCTGAGCCCACGCGGACAAACACTTCTTGTTACAAGGAGCAAAAAACCAAAATACTAACTGGCTATATCGCCTTGTAGGACACTATGACGCAAAGAAAAAAAACCGTTAAAACAAATAAAAAGGTTATTTTTATTGTGGGTCCTACCTCTTCTGGGAAAACAGACGTTGCTATTGCTTTAGCGCGTGAGTTTAATGGCGAGCTTGTTTCTGCCGACTCGCGCCAAGTGTACAGGGGGCTCGATATTGGTACGGGTAAAGACAAAAGTTATCCACACCACCTAATAGATATCAAAAACCCGGGTGGTGCTATGTTTTCGCTAGGGGAGTTTTTAAGGCGGGCAAACGAACTTTTGCCACAAATATGGGAAAAAGGAAAAGTACCTATTGTGGTTGGGGGGACGGGGCTTTATATAACAGCACTTTTAAAGGGTTATAAGCTACCTAAAAAAAAGATGGGGCGGGGGAGGTGGCGCAAACAAGAAAAACCCGCTTTTGATACTCTTGTGATTGCTCTAGATGTGCCGCGAGCAGTTTTATACCAAAGGATAGACGAACGCCTTAGGCGGAGGATGGAAGAGGGGCTTATTGCCGAAGTAGAAGGGTTGATTAGGGCAGGAGTGGAGGCAAAATGGCTTAATAAGCTTGGTCTTGAATATCGCTATGTTACTAACTATTTAGCAGGGGAGTACGAGAACGAGGAGGAGCTTTATAATAAATTACGTTTTGCGATTCATCGTTATGCGCGCCGTCAACTTACGTGGTTGCGCCACCAGATAAATGGGGTAGAGTGGACGAGGGGACTCCCCTGTGCCCGCGTAAAAGTTAAGCAATTTTTACATTAATTTTTCTAGGTGCTTGCTAACACTTGTTTTTATTTGTGGTAAAATAGGGGTAATTATGAAATTTTAAGTTTTCAAAGGAGTTTTTATGTCTAGTCCTTCTGTGGTTTATAAGAATAAAAGAGTTACGCTGTGGATAGTGATTTCTGGTCTTCTTTTGTTAAGCGTAGTAACAGGCCTTGCCTTTTATGCGCGCAGTGTGCTTGTTGGCGCCTCAACGGTGGAGTGTCAGATAGTCGATATTACACCAGCAGATAAAAAAACCTATACTCGGGGTGAAATTGGTTTGTTACAAGTCGCTTTTACTAAGGGATGCACCGTTCCTAACGAAAGTAGCGAAGCGCTCGCGAAAGTGTTGGACGTGGAGGCGGGTACGCCTAACTTGGCAACAATTGCTGACCTTAAAGGAACGCGCGATAATTCTGAAAATACCAATTATAGTACTACGGCGTATCAGCCATGGACGGCCGTTTTGCATATCTATAGTGTTAATGCAGGTACGGCGAAATTCACCTTTGATCTAAAGCAAGGCAACAGTAAAGTAACAAAAACATTCTCAACTGTAATTAATTCTCAAACGAATGCAGGTAAAATGACTCCAACAACCAATGGCTTTGTGGTCCACCCTCAAAACCCCATAAGTGTGGGCTTTATTGGTGGCACCGCTCCCTATACGAGTAGGCTTGTTAATCTTGCTGTACAAGGAGAAGATAAAACAAGGGGCTGGACACCGGTGGAGGGTGCAGAAAGAGAAGCTATTTACAATAATAGCCTTAAAAATAATATTGTCCTCGATTCAAATGGTTTAACGGTTAAGGGTGCCTCTAGGGCATTGTATGCAATTCTGGAAGTTACCGATTCTGCTGGCAAAAAAGCTGAGATGTCGTTCTACACAATGGGGAGGGGTACAAAACACTTTACAAAGACCGCCACTATTAAGGTAGGAGAAAAAGTAAGTTATGCATTCAATACTGCCGGACTTATGGGCGACAACCCCCTTGCCTATGTGCGTGGTTACGATAATAGTAGAGTCGGTCTGGTAAAGCGTGTTACCGTTGGCGAGGTCACCACATACACATTCCAAGGTATTAGCCCGGGTACTACTAAAATTGTGCCTTGGTCAATTCCCCCAGTCGATAAAACCCTCAAGGGAGAAAGTGCGTGGAACGGTCAGTCTTATGGCGTTGTTAATGTAACAGTTACTGGCGATGGCGGCGGCGGTGGTGGTAACAACAATGACGACAATAATAACGACGATGACGATGACGACGATGACAGTAAGCTCACTTGTGGCACTAGTGGCTTTAAACACAAGTTTGTCCCGAATGCGTGGAATATAAAAACCAACTACTTCCAATCCCAAGCGACAAACCCAACAAAAATATATGAGCTCTTTAACACGCCGACACGTGGCACCTATGCCTCCCGCATTTTCGCCTACGTTACCGCAGGCCGACCATACCAAGAAAACCCGAGCTTAACTGCTGTCCCACCGGGTATGGGTTACTGGTTTAACAGCGGTGCATCGTCCCCTGTTTGTGTTGAGGGTGTTACCCTTTATGCGCCAACCAGTGGTAGTGTTACTCTTGATAAATCGCTTTCTATGGTGGGAAATATGACTGGCATAACAAAGACGTGGGGTGATGCAAGGATAACTGTTAACGGGCGGACAATGTCTCTTGCAGAGGCTTCTAGGGAAAAACTGCCAATTGTTAAGGCAATGTTTACTTATACCCCCGGTGCAGTTGATTATAGTGGCTACTATGCGTCTGTTTATGGCGACTACATTACAGGTGGTGGTGGCCAGCCAATAGAGGCGCTTCTTGCGCTTCCTGTTGCGCCTGGCGATGGGGCATGGATTGCTCTTAACTCTCAAATTACCTCAGCGACTTTAAGTTTTTAGGCAAGAAGAAAAGAGAGACAAGAAAAGAAGCTGGCGAAAGTCGGCTTCTTTTTGTGCGAGGTGTACCCACCGAGAACTCTGAACCGTTGATACTGGAGCTGGTGTAATAGTTCTCGCTCCCGCTCGAACAGTAAAGGGGGCAACGGTCGTCGCCCTTATTGTTCGAGAGAACGCACGGAGTGCCATCTCGAGAACTATCAAACGCTAGTACTAGTCCTTACGAGGTAGTTCTCACTTCGTTCGAACGGTAATGGGTACCACGGTCGTTGCCCTTATCGTT
>DBQW01000043.1 GCA_002305395.1 Candidatus Berkelbacteria bacterium UBA1384
AATAACAAAATAAAATATAGTAAAAAAGGGTCGCCTACCTCCAGACAGGATTCTCTTGAACGATAAGGTGGCGACCGCCATACCCTTTACTGTTCGAACGCAGTGAGAACTCTCCGTCACCCTTTTTACTGTTCGAGCGGGAGCGAGAACTTTTTTACTGTTCGAAGAGTATCCGCCATAGGCGGAACGATGAGAACTATTTGCGTGGGATTTGATACTAACGGTCGGGAGTTCTCGGGCAGTAGCCCTCGAACGATAAGGGCGACGACCGTTACCATCTTTACTGTTCGAGCGGGAGCGAGAACTATCACGTTAGTGCAAAAACTCGCGGTCTGTAGTTCTCGAGATGGCGCTACGCGCAATTCTCTCGAACGATAAAAAAGGCGGTCTGTAGTTCTCGGCGATTACACCTCGAACGATAATCTTGTTACTGTTCGAGCGGAGGCGAGAACTATCACGTTAGTCCTGATATCAGAGACAGATAGTTCTCGGGCAGTAGCCCTCGAACGATAATCTTGTTACTGTTCGAGCGGGAGCGAGAACTATCACGTTAGTGCAAAAACTCACGGTCTTTAGTTCTCGGCGATTACGCCTCGAACGATAAGAATGACGGTTTAGAGTTCTCGGTGGGTACACCTCGAACGATAAGATAAAAATAAACCTCTCGCCACTTTATATTACGGTGCATTTACTTCGATACTGGGAAGTATCGAAGTAAATGCAGGAAACGCTTCACTAATATAATACTTATCGAGCGACACAATTTTCGCTAAGATTTTTTGCCAATAGGTCGGAAGAGTTGAGTAAGGGCCTACCTTTTGTTACAATAAATCTGTGCCTAAACCATATAATAGAATTAAACGCATCGAAGAAGAGCTGGCTCACAACACCACCTCATTTCTTCACAAAGAGGCATCGGAAGATATCGGGCTTATTAATTGCACACACGTTAAATTGACACCCGATCTCTCCAGCGCGCTTTTATATATCAGTGTTTATCCTCCTGTGAAAAAAAATGTAGCTATAAACGACCTTTTAGCTCCCTACCTTTACGACTTAAAGCGTTTTCTTGTGGAAAGAGTGCCAATGCGTAAGATTCCCAAAATATCGTTTGCATTGGACGAAGGTGAGGCAGAAGCAGAAAAAATTAATAAAATTATCGATTCATTATGAAGCATTACAAAATCCTCTTTGCGGTTTTTTCCGCCACATCACTTTCGTTTGTCGGCTGGTTTACCATCCTCCAAACAATCGACCCCTTTAGTACAGATTCATTTAGTAGAATTATGTTTTATGTCTTTGCCTTAATTTTTCTTTGGGGTGTTTTTGCAATGTGCTTTTTTTATTTACGCAAAAGCAACAATGACAACGAAAAATTAAAAAATCTCTTCTCGTCTATAAGGCAAGGCCTGGTAATTAGTATTGGCTTTATTGGTTTGGCCGTGCTAAGAACAATCGATGTCTTAAACCTATTAAGTGCCAGTGTATACGTAATTGCTTTAATTTTGATAGAGTTTTACTATAGTTCCAAAGGGTCAAACTATGCCTAAACTACCAAGAGGACACATTCACCCAACAACACAGCTTTTAACTCGCGCCATATCCGCTATGGAAAAAATTGGCTTTGAAGTCCTAACTGGTCCCGAGCTTACAACGGAAAGATTAAATTTCGATGTTTTAAGAATACCAAAAGATCACCCCGCGCGCGATACACAAGATACGTTCTGGACAAAAGATGGTAAAGTACTCAGGACGCACACATCGGCAATGCAAATCCCCGCCATGGCGCAAAAAAAGCCACCAGTCCGTATCTTAATTCCCGGCAGAGTTTTTCGTAACGAAAGCACCGATGCCACGCACGAGGCGGTTCTCTACCAACTCGAGGGTTTCGTTATCGAAAAAGACACAACAATGGCAAACCTTATCTGGACACTCAACTACCTATTAAAGGAGTTGTTGGGAAAAGATATCAAAACCAAATTCTTCCCGCACAACTACCCCTTTGTCGAGCCAGGAATGGATGTAATGATTAAGTGGCAAGGTCGATGGCTCGAAGTGTTAGGTAGTGGTATGATTCACCCCGAAGTCTTGCATAATATGGGAGTAGAAAGCGACAAGTGGCAGGGTTTTGCTTTTGGTATTGGTATAGACAGGCTTATGATGTTAGAACGCGGTGTCGACGACATTCGTTGGAGCCTTAGCGGTGACCTAAGGTTCTTAAAACAATTTTAACTATTATGATTTTACCGATTAATTGGCTTAAAGATTATTGTAAAACGGAGAAAAAATATTCCGAGATCGCTGATATCTTTCACTCTATTGGTTTTACCCCCGATAAAACAACAAAAGAGTATATCGACCTAGAAATAACGCCTAACCGTGGAGATGCTGTGAGTGTTTATGGTTTATCTCGTGAAATAAACGCCTTCCTTAACAAACCTTTTACAGACTACAGCAAGCCATCTCGTTTTACAAAGAAAAAAAATAGTATCATTTCTTTTGATAACGAAAAAGCAAAAGAAAGTGTCCCAACCTATGCTTACCTTGTTATAGAGGGGCCATTACCGAAAAAATCGCCCACTTATATCGCACAAAGATTAAAACAAATAAACATTAACCCCAAAAACAATATTGTTGATCTCACTAACTACTTAATGCATGAGTATGGGCAGCCACTCCACGCCTTTGATTTAGAAAAAATTAACAAGCTAGAAATCGGCTTTGGTAAAAAAGGCGAAAAGGCTGTTTTGCTCGGCGACACCGAGGTAAGTATTGCCGAAGAAAACCTCATCGCTCGCTCTAATAACACGATCGTGGATTTGGTCGGGATAAGTGGTTGCACTAATTCCGCCGTTTGTGCATCGACTACTAAAATATTAATGCAAGCCGCTATCTTTACCCCAAGCGTTATTCGCAAGAGTGCAAAGGTGGCTGGTCTTCAAACACCAGCTTCCTACCGTTACGAGAGGGGCGTAGATCCTAATGCGCCGACATACGCTCTAGAAAAAGCAGCGCGAATTCTTGAAGGTTGGGGTTATAATATTGTCGAGAAAAACATTGTTGTTAATTGCAAAAACAAAGAAAAAACCATTCCTTTTGACTATGCGTTAATTCCCAACCTTACCGGTATAAAAGTAGATGAAAAAACGTCTCGCTCTATTCTTGCCCGTCTTGGATTCAAGGTTGTAAAGAATAAAATTATAGTTCCCTCTTGGCGCACCTACGACATTCAATCGCCTGTCGATCTGGTGGAAGAAGTTATACGCATTTACGGCTACCATAATATTAAACCTCAAGCATTACCTAGCAATCCCAAGCCACCGCAAAAATCCAATCAACACAATGTTAATGAATTAATCACCGCCCTTGCCGGAATGGGCTTAATCGAAGTTAAAAGCACATCCTTTATTAGCAAAAAAGAGGCATCCATCTTTGGTTTCGACGAAAAAAGTCTTATTGAAATTGAAAAGCCTCTCTCGGCAGAATACGTTTATATGCGACCTTCTCTTGCACCAAAAATGTTCGAAGCTCTTTCTAAAAACCCGTGGTACGATAAATTTACTATCTTCGAGATAGGTAATATTTTTAAGAACGGACGAGAGGCGGTAAATATCGCTCTTGCTACAACAAATAAAAATCATTGCCTCGGAGAACTACTCCCACTATGCGATATTGTAAAAATAAGCCCTGAAGCGAAAACAGCACAACTTTATAAAATTAAAAGGCCATTTTTTTACGTCGAAGCGCCTATAGAAAAAATTGCGCCTGCATTATTGGCAAACAAAATGCCTACAACACACAATAAATACAAAACGATATCAAAATTCCCCCCTGTTGTACGTGATATATCGTTTCTCGTTAAGGATAGTACCTCAATCGAGGTTGTCTCGCGCGATATCGCCACTACCGAGGATGCAATTTTAATTGTTGAACCTCTCGATGAGTTTGAAAGCCCGAAGTTTAAAGGAAAGAAAAGTATAACCCTAAGAATTACATATCAAAAAATTAACGAAACACTTACTACTCAACACGCTGAAACACTCCATAATCGCGTGCGCGAATATTTAATAAAGAAATATCAAGCCTCTATTCGTGAATAACAAACCACCTAAATATGTATTGCTCGTCTTTCTTGCAATTTTGGCAATGACGGGTTTTGGTATTGGTCAGCAACTCTATAAACCAAAACTGGACACTGCTAATATAAACGCTCTTGCAATAGATGCGCAAAACCTTGGTGTTTCTCCCATTCCTAAGATTATCGATGGCTCGCAAGAACCAAAGACAAAAGCAAAAAATATTATTCTTATCGATGCAGACTCAAAACACCTTATGTACGGTCTCGGCGCGCGCGACAAAGTACAAATCGCAAGTATTACAAAAGTTATGACAGCCCTTGTCGCTTACGAGCAAAAAAACCTTGACGAGGTAGTAACAATAGAAGCAGGCGACTGCAATGTTATTGGCTCCAAGATTGGCATTAAGGCCGGTGATCGCATAAAAACAGGAGAGTTATTAAAGGCATTACTTATAAAGTCGGGCAACGATACGGCAAAGGCACTAGCAAGAACATCAGCGGGAAATGAAGAGGAGTTTGTACGACTTATGAATGAAAAGGCCCTCTCTATCGGGCTAAACGACACACGCTATATGGACCCTCACGGCTTAAGCGCAGAAGCGTATTCCACCCCCTTCGATCAAGCAATACTGTTTTCTTATGTCTTGAAAATAGATAAATTAAAAGAAATTATGAGTACAGATAAAACCACAATCGTGAACGAAGATGGTATTGAGTACGAGCTAGAAAATTCTAATAGGCTTATTACCGATAAGCTAAAATACGAGGGTGCAATTGCCGGCAAAACAGGTTTTACCTTCGAGGCGGGGCACTCTCTTGTCGCAGCAGCAAATCGTAATGGGCACACTCTTATTTCTGTAGTATTAAACACATTTAGTAATACCAATGAAGCAAGCGCACAGGAGACTGCAAAGCTACTCGACTGGGGTTTCGATAATTTCATATGGGAGTAACACGTTTGTTTTCTTAGGGGCTTGACGAACGTACACTTACTTAATACTATATAACTACATAATAAAAAAAGGTGGTTATATGGTTTCTCCGTCGATAGAGGTTTTAATTTACATCGAACACAATGGCGAGGTCAAAGCAAGCGAGCTAAAACACTGGCGCGAAACTAGTCTAAGAGGAGTTATTGGTAAACTTGAAGCGCAATCGCTTATACTAAGAAAAAAATCCTCTAGCGAGGTAATATATAGACTTTCCGATGCTGGCGTTGAATATTTAGATAGGTTCTTGGAAAGCCTTCATAAAACCACTCCCGTTTCTAGTAAGTGGTCTTTTGTTTTCTTTTCTATACCAGAAAAGAAAAGAACTGTAAGAGACCGTTTAAGGCGTTTTTTAAGACAAGCAGGCTATGGTCATTTATTTGGTGCTATTTGGGTTGCCCCTTCGCAACCTAATCTTGCGCGTCAAGTTATGACATACGCAAAATCACTCAAAGTGAGCAATAATGTTCAAGTTATCGAGGGTGTTTCACAGAAAGAAAGTGACCAAGACATTGTTGCTGCGGTTTGGGATTTGGGCAAAATTGCCAACCGTTATCGCGCTTTCATAAAGAAAGCGAAGGAAAAAATTAAAACAATCAAAAGCGATGCGGAGCCAAAATACGAGGCGAAAAAACTAATCTTTGAACTAGCAACGATTATGTACGACGACCCAAATCTTCCCACCACGGCACTACCACGCGATTGGCCACGCGACGAAGCCCTCGAAGTATATAAAGAAATCAGAAAGAAAATTAATTAACCTTATTAAGCGCATCAAGAGCGGCGGCTTGCTCTGCCTCTCTTTTAGAAGCGCCTACGCCTTCGCCCATTTTATTGTTATTAAAATAAACACCAGAAACAAATTTTTTGTCGTGGTCGGGTCCCGACTCTTCGAGAACTTTGTACTGGGGGGTAATGGAAAGCTTTTCTTGCACTATTTCTTGAAGAAGGCTTTTTGCATCTCTATCGTTACCTTTTTTAATAATATCTTCGAGCTTGTCGATAATGTGTTTATTGATAAAGTTCGTCGCAACGGCAATACCACCATCTAAATATAAAGCGCCGATTAGCGCCTCCACGGCGTTTGCATAAATGACCTCCATACTTTTGCCCACCGCTTTTTCTTGCCCATGCGACATACGCATATAACGATCGAGTTTTACGGCGTGACCAACCTCCGAAAGCGAAGTACCCCTAACCAACGCACTGCGCCAACTCGTTAGGACCCCTTCGGGGTCAGAGTATTTACGATAAAGATACTCCGTAACAACCAACTCAAGAACAGCGTCGCCCAAAAATTCAAGGCGTTCATTGTGGTCGCATTTTGTATTACGGTGCTCGTTAAGATAAGAGCGGTGCGTCACAACCGTTTCAAGCAAATCCGTATTTTTAAATTGATAGCCTACACTAGTCTCTAGGTCGCTTAATTTATTCTCCATCTTTCTCCTCGTTGGCGAAGTGTGCGCTGTTGCGATATATCGTTCCAAGCACACCATTAACAAATTTACCCGACGCTTCCGAGCCGTACTCCTTTGCTAGTTCTACTGCTTCGTTAATTACCACCTTAGGTGGCACATCTTCGCAATACAAAAGCTCCGCCACAGCAATGCGCAGTATGTTACGGTCAACCAGCGCAATTTGTTGCAACGGCCATTCCGGAGCCGACTCTACAATAAGATCGTCAATTTCTTTCTTATGAGTAATAACGGCATTAATTATCTTTGAAACAAAGTCTTCGTCTACCTTACTTTGCAGTGTATCACAGTTACGGCGAAAAATTGTAAGTGGATCGCTTTCACCGCGAAAATCCCACTCGTAGAGAGACTGCATTGCTACAATCCTGGCAAAATGACGATTCATTTCTTATTTTTACTTAATGTCAAGAACTTTTTTGCCCTTATAAAAACCACAACCGGGGCATAGTTTGTGTTGAATTACTTTTTCGCCGCAATTCGCACACTTGCTTGCATTGACTGCCTTTAACGCTCGGTGCGCCCTCCTGTTACCACTGCGGGTACTGCTCAATTTTTTCTTTGGTTCGGCCATATTACAAATCCTTTTGCTATGTCTTTAATTTTCTTCTGGCATTGTACCATACTTTCAAGGTTTTGTCACGAGGTTTATTAAGCGCCCAGGCACATAAAACACTTTTTCTATTTTTTTACCTATAAAATATTTCGCAAAACTAGCGTCTTCTTTGGCGCGCAGAGAAACATCGTCTCTAGAGACAGAGACGGGGACATTAATTATGCCTCTGGTTTTACCATTGATTTGCACAACTATTTTACATTGCGTTGCGTTTTGTGGCAGCCCCACCTCGGGCCATCTTTCGTGGACAACAAGTGTTTTTTCTCCTAGTGCCTGCCAAAGATCCTCCGCGCTAAACGGGGCAAAAAACGAGAATAATATAGCAAACGCTTTTAAGTCTTCTTTGGAGTAGGGGAGAGAGGGGAGACGGTTGATATACTTCATAAAATCGGAGATGATCGTATTAAAATCGAGGTTAATTATTTTCTTTTCGCACCCTTGTACAAGTTCTTTCGTTTCGTTAAGGTAGCCTTTTTCGTCGATAGCACGTGCTTCCTTGTAAACCTTTAGTACTTTCTTTAAAAAGCGAAAAACACCTTCCAGTCCTCCAGTATTCCACGGCTTAGGCTGCTCAAAAGGGCCCATAAACATTTCGTACATCCGAAGAACGTCTGGACCGTAACTTTTAACTATTTCATCTGGGCTCACAATATTACCACGTGACTTACTCATTTTTTGATTATCGGGACCAAGTATAACACCTTGGTTGCGAAGTTTTAGAAATGGCTCATCGAAGTCGATATATTTTTTATCAAAAAGAAACTTAGTTATGAAACGAGCGTACAACAAGTGCATTACAGCGTGCTCTACACCGCCTATGTATATGTCGACTGGCATAAACCGCGAAACCCTGTCCTTTGCAAAAGGTGCCTTATTATTATGTGGATCGCAGTACCTCAGAAAATACCACGAGGAGCAGATAAAGGTATCCATTGTGTCTGATTCTCGTCGCGCCTTCCTCGAGCACTTGGGGCAGACAACGTTATGAAAGCTTTCCGATTTTGCCAGCGGTGATTCGCCGGTAGGCAAAAAATCCACATCATCAGGTAGCGTTACGGGCAGATTATTTTCCGACACAGGAACGGTGCCACATTTTTCACAATAAATAATGGGAATAGGAGCACCCCAATAACGCTGGCGAGAAATAAGCCAATCTCTTAACTTGTATGAAACTTTCGGCTTTCCTATTTTTGCACTAAGTGGAGTAATCTTTTTCACTGGCAGGGAAAATTTTTGCGCAAACTCCATATCGCGCGTATCACCATAGGGCACAGCCATAATAGCCCCGCCACCATAATCCATAATCACATAATCGGCAACCCAAATAGGCAATTTTTCTTTACTTGTTGGATGAAGGGCAAAGCTCCCCGTAAAAACTCCTGTCTTTTCTTTGGCAAGGTCAGTGCGCTGGAGGTTTGTTTTCCGCGCAGTTTGCGTGCAATAAGCCTCTACTTCTTTTCTCTGTTTATCTGTAGTGCATTTTGAAACAAGCGGGTGTTCCGGCGCTAAAACAAGATAAGTAGCTCCAGAAAGTGTATCGGGCTTTGTGGTAAAAACTGTTATTTTTTCATTTAGTTCTGGTACGACAAAATCTATTTCTGCGCCTCGCGAACGCCCGATCCAATTTCGTTGCATTGCCTTAATATGTTCTGGCCAATCAAGCTTTTCCACATCTACCAAAAGACGCTCGGCGTACTCAGTGATTTTGAAAAACCATTGTTTTAATTTCTTTTGCACAACAGCACTGTTGCAACGCTCGCAACGGCCTGCAACGACTTGCTCATTAGCTAGCACCGTTTGACATGAATTGCACCAATTAACCTTTGCCAGAGCGCGGTAAGCAAGCCCCTCGTTATAAAGTTGTAAAAAAAGCCACTGTGTCCACCTATAATACAGTGGATCAGAGGTGTTAACCTCTCTTGACCAATCGCAAGAAATACCTAGCGCCTTTAGCTGTTCGCTAAAGCGCGCAATATTACTGCTTGTCGTTTTCTGAGGATGCACACCTTTTTTTATGGCAAAGTTCTCTGCCGGTAAACCAAAAGCGTCCCAGCCAATCGGGTACAACACATTATAACCTCTTGAGCGAAAGTAGCGTGCTAAAATATCACTACCGACCCACCCCTCAATATGACCAACATGAAGACCTTCGCCCGAGGGGTAGGGGAACATATTAAGAACATAGTGCTTGTTGCCATCTTTTTCCTGAGCATTATAAACACCGCCCTCTTGCCAACGCTCAAAGGTCTCCTTGTTACCTTCGGTAGGAGAAAAAGTGTTCATCTTGGTTTAATTATATGATATTAAGAACGATAATTCAACGCCAACAACAAGTCGTTCAAACAACACAACTAACCTGTTGCTTAGGTGCTAAAAAATTTCTAACAAAAACTATGCTGGGTAAATACCACCCAAGGTACTGTTAAACTTTGTCTTCTTGCTCTATAAGCTCTTGTATTTGGTAAGGCAGTAAGCCCATACGGCAGCGCCAAGCGATGGCGGTACTAAAGTCGCCATTAATACTAAGAGCGACCTTCCCTTTATCGACTCTTGCTTCTCGTAATCTTTTTCTCATCTCCCAGGCGCGTTCCGAGCTAAGACCGGCGAGGCTTCGGGCGATATAGTGTTTGAGGTCATCATCTGCACCTCTTAATAATCTTTCTCTCATTTGCCAGGCGCGCTCTGAATTGAGGCCAGTGAGACTTAGGGCGATATAGTGTTTGAGTTCATCATCTGCACCTCCTAATAGTCTTTTTCTCATTCGCCAGGCTTGTCTTGAGTTAAGACCAGTAAGACTCTGGGCGATAGAGGATTTGAGGTCATCATCTGCGATACCGTACAATTTTAGTGTGT
>DBQW01000037.1 GCA_002305395.1 Candidatus Berkelbacteria bacterium UBA1384
TCCCCCTCCGTTATCTCTTGCTTAAAGCAAATAGATAGCCAGTCGGGGCAGGGATTCAGCCCGTGGCACCACAACGAAAGAAATCTGTACATTGCACAAAAAAGGTTCTTCTATGGAGCGCCAGCAAATTACTATTACATTGCGTAAAGATATAGTCCGCGCTATCGACGGAGAAATCGACGGTGCTAAAATTCGTAGCCGATCACACGCTATTGAATACACACTTAGCCAACATTTTGCTTTTGGCTTAAAAAAAGCAGTAATTTTAGCGGGTGGGGTCGATAGAAAAATGGGCGATCTAACAAAAGACACGCCAAAAGGAATGCTTAAGATTAAGGGTAAGCCTATTCTTGAATACACTATTTCCTGGCTTACAAAAAACGATGTGGCCAGTGTTGCTATTGTAACCGGCGCTCATGGGCAAAAAATTCGCGATTATTTTGGCGATGGTCTTGATTGGGGGATTAGGATTCACTATATCGACGAGGGTGAGCCAAAAGGCACTGGTGGTGCATTGAAGTTGGCAAAAAGGTTTGTGGGGGACGACACCTTTCTTTTTATCTATGGTGATGTTTTGGTTGATCTAAATATAAGGGAGCTAGCAGTATTTCATGAAAACAGTGGTGGTGTGGTAACGTTAGCGGTAACTTCGACCGATGATCCATCGAGCTATGGCGCTGTCCGTCTTTCTGGCCATGAATTAGTGGAGTTTATAGAAAAACCAACCAACGACCACTTCACCAGCCGTTTGGTTGCCTCTGGTCTTCATATTGCCCGCCCCGATATCTTCTCTTTTATGCCCAGGAAAACAGTTTTTTCTTTGGAACGTGATTTTCTACCCGCTCTTACACAAAAGAAAAAGGCGCGAGGTTATGTTTTTTCTGGTCAATGGTTTGATATTGGTACGGTTAATATTTATAACCGGGCAAAAGAAAGTTGGCGTGGCTAAGATTAACAGCGCGGTGGTAAGTTGTTTTTCATCTGTTAGGGCGTGGACAAGCACGATAAAATATGATAAAAGTAAAGAGTAATGATAGATATTATCCAGTTTTTTGATGTGGCGTACCTTACAGTCAATCCGCCAATGACCATAGTTTATATGTGGCCTATAGTGGCGGTGCTCTTGGCCTGTGTTGTTGGTGCGGTGGTTTTATTTGTAGTAAAAAAGCGTAATGAAAACCCTGTAACCAAAAGAGTGGTTGCCCTCATCTCTAACTGGCTTTTTTACCCTGCTATTCTGGCACTACTCTTGATTTTTTGCCGTAATCAGGGTATAACTTTAATCTCGTGGCGCTTATGGCTTTTGGTGCTTGGGATAGTGTGGATGGCGGGTATTATTTACATATTTTATAACCTTGTCTTTACCCTACCCCAACAGAGGAGACAAATAAATGTACAAAAAATTAAGCAAAAATATATGCCTGGATCTAAAGAGATCGGGAGGTAAGTTTGGCCATTAAAACCAGTAAAAAAGACCCTAAAAGCATGGATGAGCTCGTCGAGCAATTCGAGGATTCGTTGGTACCTTTTAAGCAGGGCGATACCATTGAGGTTGTTGTCCGTAGCGCAAGTACACGGAAAATCCTTGCCGATGTTGCTGGCTTGGCTACGGGCATTATCCCCGAGCAGGAATTCTCTTTTGATACAAGCGAACTAAAAGAGGGCGATAAGGTAAATGTTTTTGTTCTATCGGCAGAAAACGACGACGGCTATGTAATTCTTTCCCATAAACGCGCAAATCGCGAAGCACTTTGGCAAACATTAGAAGACAAGAGCAAGTCGGGTGAGATTATGACGGTTAAAGTAGCAGGCGCGAACCGTGGTGGCTTGTTGGTAGAGGCGGGGGGCATCGACGGTTTTATTCCCGTCTCTCAGTTAAGTAGCCAGCATTATCCACGAGTACAAAGTGGGAGTAGCAGTGAAATTGCCCGTCGCTTACAGGAAATGGTAGGGCAAATGCTTAAGGTTAAGGTGCTTAGTGTCGATAAAAATGCTAACAAACTCATTTTTTCCGAAAAAATGACACAAGGCCTTTTGAGTGAAACAGCCGCGGAAACAGTTAAGATCGGTGATGTTTTAGAGGGTATTGTAACCGGTATTGTTCCCTTTGGTGTGTTTATTAACGCTGGCGGCGTTGAGGGGCTTGTTCATATCTCTGAAATATCGTGGGACAGAGTAGTTAATATTAACACGGTTTATCAGGTGGGGCAAAAGATAAAAGTTAAGGTTATTCAGATAGATGGTAACCGCGTTTCTTTTAGCGTTAAAAGGCTACAACCAGATCCGTGGATTCGTGCTTATGAGCAGTACAAGCCAGGTACGATTGTCGAGGGAGAGGTAACGCGTATTACTAATTTTGGTGCGTTTGTTAAACTTTCTGAACACGTCGCAGGGCTATGCCACTTATCCCAACTTGGTGAAAACATCCAGGATCCCAACAAGGTGGTCCGTGTGGGCGAGAAATATCCCTTCCGTTTAATTAACATTGAGCCTGCTACCCACCGTTGTAGTTTACAGCTCGACTTGGGGGCGACAAACAAAGAACCTGCAAGCAAGCCTAAGGCTAAGGTAGCAAAAAAAGTCGAGGCGAAAAAGGAGGACGTTGCTCCTCCTAAAAAAGAAGAGAAAAAAGTCGAAAAAAAGACAGAGCAAAAAGTAACAAAGAAAAAAGCCGAAAAAAAGACGGTTGCCAAAAAGCCTAAAAAAACCACTGCAAAATAGGTGAGAAATGACCTTCAAAACAAAAAACAAAGTACTTGTAGCACAAACAAAAACTAGCACTATTGAATTTGGGGATAAAATCAAGGTCGGCGATTTTGAGGTGCCTGGTCCAGGAGAGTTCGAGATAGACAATATCCTTGTTTCTTCCGAGGAAGAAAATATTTATTCTATTTATGCCGATGGCACACACGTGGTTTTTTGGCGTGCTCTTAATGGTCAGCCACATATCGACGAACAGCTTGGTGATATAGACGCACTGGTTTTAGAGCTGGGAGAAAAAACCACCATTAAAGATGTGGCGGCAACTATTAATAACTTGGAACCAAATGACATTGTTTTAAGTAGGCCCGATAAAAAAGATGAATTAATCAAGGCAGAAGGTTTACCGACAAAAGAGTTAGAAAGCTGGAAAATTGAACCAGAAGGCGGGGTAACAGACCGAGAACTAATTTTACTGCCATGCTCGAAAGAGTAATAGGGGCGTTAAATAAGGCTTCTTCTATTTTAATTCTTTTTCACGAATCACCAGATGGCGATGCCGTGGCATCTTCGTTGGCACTTGGTATGGCGCTGGAGCAAAAAAAGAAAAAAGTCGATTATATTTGCCGTGACCCAATCCCTAAGGTATTTTCTTTTCTCCCTGGCATCGAGAAAATTAGAAAAGATTGTTTGCTGGGAGATTATGATATTGTTTGCACCGTGGACTGCGGTGATGTGCGAAGGACGGGTTTTGCCGAAAGAGTAAAAGAATACAGTAAGCACAGAACGCTTATTAACATTGACCATCATTTAAAAAACGATTTACACAAAATCGCAACTATTAACTTTACTAACGACAAGGTCGCTGCCTCTGCGGAACTCGTTTTCGAAATAATTAAGGCGCTTAATGCGAAGATGAACAGAGATATGGCAACGCTGGTTTTAACGGGATTATACACCGATACGGGTGGTTTTCAGCATTCTAACACTTGCCCTAGGGTGTATGCTCTCGCCTCGCGCTTAATGTCTTATGGGGCGAGGCTTAACAAAATATCGCAAAATATCGCTTTGAACAAACGGCTGTCTTGCCTGAAGCTATGGGGGGTAGCACTTTCACGCATAAAGAAAAATAGTTATGGTATTGTAACTTCTTACGTAACAAGCGCCGATTTTGAAAAATTTGGTGCTAACCTCGATGATCTTGCCGGTGTTGTGAATATAATTAACTCTACCCCAAACGCAAAGGCAACGATGCTCTTTGCGGAGCAAGGAGATGGGACGATCAAGGCGAGTATTCGTACCGAAAGTAATGTGATTGATATTTGTAAAATTGCACGTTTGTTTGGCGGAGGGGGGCATAAAAAGGCGGCAGGCTTTACGCTAAAGGGGCGTATAATTGATGGTAAAAAGAGTGGTTGGTCAATTGACCTAACCAGTTAAAAATGATAAAGTTGTGTTGTTTAACCGTGGCGCGGTGGTGGAATTGGTAGACACGAGGGACTTAAAATCCCTTGACCGCAAGGTTGTGTGGGTTCAACTCCCACCCGCGCCACCAACGCTAAGGTGTGGTGATAAACCGTGGTAATAACCACGGTTTTTTAGATAATTAGTTGCAGTTACTGTTCGAGCAGAGGGAGAATTTTTTTACTGTTCGAACGCAGTGAGAACTATCGGGTAAGAATTAGCGCCAACAGTAGATAGTTCTCGTCGCTCCGCTCCTCGAACGATAAGACAACGACCGCTGTACCCTTTACTGTTCGAGCGGGAGCGAGAGCTCTCCGTTACCCTCTTTACTGTTCGAACGAAGTGAGAACTACTGGGTGAGTTGCAGTGTCAGCGGTCGGTAGTTCTCGTCGCTCCGCTCCTCGAACGATAAGACAACGGCCGTGGCACCTTTTACTGTTCGAGCGGGAGCGAGAACCCCGCCTAAAAAGGCGGGGCAAGCTTTCCGTCATATCTTTTACTGTTCGAGCGGGAGCGAGAACTATTACGTTAGTCCTGATATTAGCGTTTAGTAGTTCTCGAGATGGCACTGCGTGCGTTCTCTCGAACGATAAAAACAAACCCTTGCACCAATGCTATTGCCAAAATTAATTACTTAGCTATTTTTATGTAATATTCTAGTTGTTGTGTATTGTCCACTTTCTTCTTGACGGGTTAGGAAATATGTGTAGTATGATATGTTGATGACTGGCACCTTGAAAATGCCTTGCGGAGAGAAAAAGGGGGCTATTATGTGGTATGAATATGGGGTCGAAGAGCCAAAGGAGTGGCTCTCGGCTCTTTCGCGCGCTGGATTGCGCGCGACTCTGGAATATAAAGAGGGGAACTTGTCCGAAGGAGGGGGACAACAGATAGTGTGTTGCCACTCTTGTGGTGAGTGGTGTATTTTAGCCCATGGGCTGGAGAAGTTTTGGCCGAACCGCTCCAGCTATGTTTCCGATGAGTTCGACAACCAGTACTCACTCGCGCTTAATGCGGCGCGAGCAGAGACAACTCCCGAGCGCGTGGTGCTAGGGATGAAGCTTCGGTTGTCTAGGGAGGGAGTGGTGGCGCGCCTAAGGCGCGGGGAGATGCACAGGGGAGTGCTCTCCGCCAAAGAGGTGGCACGGCAAGAGTTTTTCTGTGCTGCAATCGCCCAGCTCAACGGTAGCTGGGCGAATATTAGGCACCTTGTCGAAAAGGCAGGGGGTCTAATTTACATCGAGCCCCGGGGTGGTCAATTGCCCAACGGGTACTCCCGCGTGCAGATCTGGCACGCGGAAAATGCTACTGGTCAGAGGCAAACCTGGTCGGTGAGCGGTCTGCCCCGGGCGGCAATGCAGGTAGTAAAAGACGACTTTGTCGCATCTCTTGAGTATCGGGCGCGCGACAGTGTCGTCGAGGATAACTTTGCCAATATCATACGCGAAGTTGTCCTTCGTTGGGAGGGGGTTCGTTAGCTTACACCTCCCTGCTTTTAGAAGGCAGGGAGGTTTTCTTTTTATCAATAGAATTTCCTTCTTTTTTGTTTCCAAATCGTTGATTTCTTGGTACACTTAAGCCGGTAAGTAAAAAGAAAGAATGAATTACAAAACATTAAATAAAGTTCTGTTTTTGGCAGGTGTTCTTCTGCTTTTAGTAGTTGCTTTTTTTACGTTGCCTAAATTAATTGCCGACGAAATGTTTCCGGTGCCCTTGGATATTTTGCAAACGGTTGAAGAATGCAAGGGAGAGCTTGGCTTAACAGATGTCGATAGTGCTCTTGTGCTTTCTATTATGAAGCAAGAAAGTGGCTTCAAACCTACTGCTCGTTCTCATGCGGGGGCATCGGGGCTTATGCAAATTATGCCTGCCACCTTTGCTGGTATAAAAGCGCGCTCTAATATTACTGGCGATATTTACAATGAAAAAACTAACATTTGCGCCGGTGTCTTTCATATTGCCGGTCTCCTTGGTCGTTATGCCGACAATCCCAACAGAGTGCAGCTCGCGCTGGCTGCTTACAACGGTGGACCGGGGGCGGCGTCGGGTTATCCTAACAATATGCCCCGCGAGACCATCAACTATGTTAAAATTGTTCACGATGTAAATTACCCCGCCTACCAAAAAAGATTAGCCGCTATAATGGGACAAGACTTTGCTGGTGCCCAGGGGCCAAATAGCTACATCAAAGAGGTAATGGGCTCGGTAGTGGGTGGGGTGGTGTCGAGTGCGGATTTAGTTACAGAGGTGCCAGAAGTGGAACAAACGGGTTGGACGCGCGTTGTGCGCTTTTTAACACAGCCCTTTTATGTAAAGTAATTATGAACAGCGAAGAGTTGCGTCAAAAGTTTGGTGCATTTTTTAGGGAAAAGGGACATAGATTTCTTCCCCCTTCTTCTTTGCGACCTGAAAACGACCCCTCTGTTCTTTTTACTTCGGCAGGTATGCAACAGTTCAAGCCCTACTACATAAAGCCAGAGCTCACAAAAGAAAAGAGATTGGTCTCTATTCAGCCGTGTTTTAGGACCAGTGATATCGACGAAGTAGGCGACAAAACCCACCTTACTCTTTTCGAGATGGTTGGTAATTTTAGTTTTGGCTATAATGCAGATAAAAACAGGTTAGGTATGCCAGCCGTCACCGATGGCGGTACTAATAAATACGAGAAAAGTATAAAACTTGCTACTCCTTACTTTAAGGAAGAGGCTATCGCTTGGGCGTGGCAATTTTTAACTGGCAAAAAGTGGCTTGCTCTTGACCCTAAAAAGTTTGTTGGTACTTATTTTGCTGGTAACGACGCGCTTGCTAAAGATGAAGAATCTAAAAGAATTTTACTTACGTTAAATAATCTAGAGAAAGTAGAGGGGCGAGGGCAAGAAGAGAACTTCTGGGGTCCGACTGGCTTTGAAGGGCCATGCGGACCTACAGTCGAGTTTCATTATGATGGCGTAGAAGTATGGAATCTTGTTTTTAATGAATTTTACTTTAAAAGTAGCAAATATACCCCTCTTCCACTAAAAGGAGTAGATACAGGAGCGGGTCTAGAGCGGTTGCTGTTGGCGACACAATCCCTTGATAACGTGTTTCAGACAGACCTTTTGAGCCCGCTTGTCGATGTAGTAAGGGCGGGTGGGGTAAAAGAGGAAAAAGACCAGAGAATTATTGCCGACCATATAAAAGCGGCAACCTTTGCAATTGCCGATGGTGTTTTGCCAAGTAATAAAGACGCAGGCTATGTGGTACGCCGTCTTTTGCGCCGCTCCTTGGTGGTGTTGGGCGGTGTTAACGAAGATCTATTAACTGATGTCGCTCAGGAGGTGGTGCGTAAATTTGCCCCCTATTATCCCCAACTGCAAACCTTCGATCTCACCACGCTTACAAGAGAAATTAAAAAATGGCAACCGGTGATGGAGCGTGGGAAAAGAGTTATTGAAGCGTGGCTCAAGCGTGGTACGCCGGTGAGTGGTAAGGAGGCGTTCGATCTCTATCAATCACATGGCTTTCCCGTGGAGCTAACAAACGATTTGGCAGGAGCAGGTGGTGTTAAAGTCGATGTTGCAGGATTTTGGAACGAACTGGACCGCCATAAGCAAATTTCGCGGGCAGGGGTAGGAGGGAAGTTTAAGGGCGGTTTAGCTGGTCATTCGGCAGTAGAAACTCGTTACCACACTGCAACTCATTTATTGCTTGCCGCTCTGCGCGAAGTGTTAGGCGAAAAAGTTTTTCAGCGTGGTGCTAATATTAACACCGAGCGTTTAAGATTAGATTTTTCTTTTGAGCGTGCCTTATTACCCGCCGAACTAGAGCAAGTAGAATCTATTGTAAATAGTAAAATAGAGGCTGGTCTTCCTGTAACTTGTGCGGAAATGGCGACAAAACGTGCAAAAGAGCAGGGGGCAATCGGCGTCTTCGATGAGCGCTATGGTGAAAAAGTTAAGATCTATTCTATTGGTTTTCCCCAAGAAGTTTACTCTATGGAAATTTGCGGTGGTCCGCATGTAAAAAATACTGCAGAAATCGGTCAGTTTAAGATTATCAAGCAGGAATCGGCGGGGGCAGGTATAAGGCGTGTACGTGCACACCTCCTCTAAGAAATCGTTTTGTGGTAAAATAGGCGTAGTATGGGATTATTTGGTATCGGGAAAAAGAAGCGTAGAGATAGCGACTACCATGCTATTTCTTTAGATATCGGAACAGAGTTTGTTAAGGCTCTTATTTTTCGTGTCGAAAAAGATACAGCTACCATTATAGGTGTGGGCAGGCAAAGACAAAGATTAGCCGATATGCATGGTGGTATGGTAACAGATATTCAGGGAGTTATTAGAAATTGCGAGGCAGCACTCGGCGAGGCAGCGGAGCAAGCAAAAACTTTACCTGACCAGGTCGTTATTGGTATTGCAGGAGAGCTTGTAAAAGGTACTATGACCACTGTGCGCTATATTCGCCCTGATTCCCAAGCGCAAATTGATTTTGCCGAATTAAAAGAAATTATTGGCAAGGTTCATACAAGCTCGTTTGAGCGCGCGCGGAGTATTTTGGCTCTAGAAACTGGCCATCAAGAAGTCGACGTCAAACTGGTTAACGCTGCGATTACCGATGTCGAAATAGATAGCTACAAGGTGACTAACCCCCTTGGTTTTCAGGGGAAAGAGGTACAGGTAGGAATCTTTAATGCTTTTGCTCCTGTTGTTCATTTGGGGGCACTACAGACTATTGCCGATCGCCTCGATCTAGATTTACTAGCGATCGCCGCTGAACCTTATGCAGTAGCGCGCGTTTTAGGACCAGACGAAGGTAACGATTTTAGTGCAATATTTATTGATGTTGGTGGGGGGACTACCGATATTGCTGTGGTGAGCCAAGGCGGGGTAGAGGGAACAAAAATGTTTGCCCTGGGAGGAAGGGCTTTTACCAAAAGAATTGCCAACCAGCTAGGAGAATCATTCTTGGAGGCAGAAAGAAAAAAATTAAAATATTCCGCTGGTAAACTGGAAGACGAAACAAAAAGAAAAGTAAAGCAAGCAATCGAGGCAGATTGTCAAGTGTGGTTTGCGGGCGTAGAATTAACACTAGGCGACTTTACCGGTGTCGATCTATTACCGAGCCGTATTTATTTGTGTGGCGGAGGGAGCAAGTTGCCCGATATCAAACAAACACTAGAAAAAGCTGTGTGGAGTCGTAGCCTTCCCTTTGCGCGTCGTCCAACGATTCACTACCTTAAACCATCGGAAATTCCAAGGGTTAAAGACACAACAGGAGAAATTATCGACGTGCAAGACGTAACACCTATGGCACTTGCTAATCTTGGTATCGAACTTGTGGGTTCCGAAGGCATGGTCGAGGCAATCCTTTCAAAAACCGTAAAATCACTTAGGGCATAAGGGGAAAGATGGAAGACTTTATTTATTTAGAAATAGACGAAGAGATTACTTCGATTATCGACCGTCTTAAAGAGGTTAAGGCAACCAAGGTTGGTATTGTTGTTCCTCGTGGCGCAATGGTTTTGCAATCGGTTGTAAACCTCAAATTAATAAAAAGAATTGCCACGCAACACAAAAAACAAGTAGCAATTATAACAGTAGATAAAGTAGGCCGTAGTCTGGCGGTCCAGGTGGGATTGCCAGTCTTCGACGATCTCAGGCAGGCAGAAGCTAACGCTCCTGAAGGAAGTACTTCTCGCCAGCCCGTTACCTCTGATGTTATCGAAATAGATATGAGTGAGCCCGCAGAAGAAGAAGAGTTACCAGAGGGAGTTAAGATTAATTATTATACCGGCGAGCACACAGGAGACGGCGAAAAAGAGAAATCACCAGAAAAAGCAGAAAAAAAACCAATCTTTACTTCTGCACCAATTGCTAGTGGCGAAGATAAGGGGGGTGTAAAAAACAACGAAAAAAAGGGTGGGAGAAAAAGAAAGGTAAAAATAGCAATTGGCATAACCTGTGTTCTCTTGGCGCTTGTTGCTGGTTGGCTTACTCTTGCGCGCGCTACAGTAACAATGGTCGTTGCGGCGGAACCACTCACAGCGCAAACACAAGTAAAAATCGATGCTACCCTTATTGCCTCACAGGTAGAAGAGGGAAAGATTAAGGGAAATTATATCAGCGTAGAAAAAGAGGCAAGTAAAAACGTTAAAGCAACTGGTAAAAAAACAGTGGGAGAAAAAAGTAGCGGTACTGTTACTTTTTATAACGATGCGGGGGCAGACCAGGTTTTGGGTGCGGGTACCGGTCTTACCGGTGCGGGAAAAAGTTTTGTTTTAAGTGCTACTATCACCGTGCCCAAGGCAACACTCGATGCTTATGGTGAAAAGGTGCGTGGTAGTACACAGGGTAAAATTGTCGCATCGGCAGCGGGAACACAATTCAATCTCCCAAGTTCCACTACTTATTCTATAAGTGGCAATAATTACGTTTCGGCAAAGGGGGAAACCAGTGGGGGCACCTCGGAGGAGAAAAAAATTATTGCCGAAGATGATATTTCTGGCGCAAAAGATGATCTTATTGCCGACGCGCCTGGTACCTTGCGTGACGAACTAAACAAACAAGCCACTAACCTTTATTTAGTGGAAGATGCTATAAGTTATGAGATTGTTGATTTTAAGGCTAGTAAGCAAGCAGGTGAGGAGGCGGATAGTTTTACGGTTAATGCAAAGCTTATTGCGCAAACTATTGTTGTTGACGAAAGTGAGCTACGCCAGGCCGTTATCCATGGTGCGCAAAAAGACATCCCCGAAGGGAAATCTTTGCTGGAATCGGACAAGGACGAGCTGGTGTCAAAGCTAGTTAATGCCGATATGCCGAAAAAGGAAATGGAGCTAGGCGTAACGCTTAAAAGCCATATTGGCAACAAAATAGACGAGGCAGGTCTGGCGAAAAAAATTAAAAATAAATCTGTCAAACAAGCGCGACAAATAGTTGCAGAAAGCCAAGGGATTAGCGCCGACGATGTACGAGTTGCTGTTTGGCCAAACACCGGCCTTGTCCGTTTACCCGCTCTTTATAAGAACATAGAGTTCGATCTAGAATATAAGCCTCTAAACAGCGAAAGCCCCAATGAAGATTCTAGCACTTGATTTAGGGGAGAAAAGGACAGGTCTTGCCCTGTTAAAAGAGGAGTTTATTTTGGGAGCGGGTGTTATTGCGGGTTATCAAAACCTAGAAAAAATGTTTACTCAGCTTGCGGGTGTTATAAAAAAAGAAAACGTAACGCGCATTGTTTATGGCTTACCTTGTTCTAAAAGTGGTGAGCAGGAAAAAAAGTACAAAGCGATCGCCCAGCAAATTGGCCAAAGGTATCAATTGCCATTGGAAGGTGTGAATGAAACGCTAACAACAGTGGAAGCGCAACGCAGAGGTGGTAAACAGTGCGACGACAACGAGGAGGCGGCAAAAATAATTTTAGAAGATTATCTTAACTCTCTTACCTCTAAAAATAAGAGTTAAAATTGTTTTATGAAAAAAACTTTTCTTATTACGGCAGGGGCATTGCTTTTTTTAATACTAGGAGTACTTCTTACGCTGTATTTTAATATTAAACCGACGGGGGCAAAAGACGAGATTATTGAGTCTTCTGGCGATATCGGTAAATTTAGCGTTAGTCTTGCACAAAAAGGTGTTATTCGCTCTCCTTTAATTTTCCGCCTAATGTGGCGGGGGGAAGAGGGACCAAAAGAGGGTTACTACACTGTTTCTGGTGCCAGTTTGCGCTCTATTGTCGCCACGGTAAAAGGGGGACCCAATGTTACAAAGGTAACTTTTCCCGAAGGATTTTCTTTGGCACAGATCGCGCAACGTCTAGGCAACCGTGGTTGGGAGAGTGAAGAAATTTATAAAGCAGGTGAGGGTAAAGAAGGAAAACTTTTCCCCGATACCTATTTTTTTAAAAATTCTGCGAGCGCAGAAGAAGTAATCAGTATCCTAACAAATAACTTTGAGGCGAGAACAAAAAATATTGCGCCGAGTGAGCAGGATATAATTATTGCCTCAATTGTGGAGCGTGAGGCAAAAAATGATGAAGAACGGCTTAAAATCGCAACAGTTTATAAGAATCGCCTTAAGGTTGGGATGAAGCTAGAATCAGACCCCACCGTACAGTATGCTCGTGATAAAAAGTTAATAAACGATAGTGAACTAACAAACATAGAGGTGTGGCAACCGCTTTCTCCCGGCGAAACAAAACGAGTTATTTCGCCTTTTAACACCTATCTCAATGGCGGTCTTCCGCCTAGCCCTATTTGCAACCCCGGACTTAAAAGTATCGAGGCGGCTAAGGGTGAGGAAGTAGGCTTTGAGTATCTTTTCTTTTTTCACGATAAAGATAGAGTGATTCGTTTTTCAAAAAACTACAACGAACATCGCCAACTTATTTTAGAGTACGGTGTTTCTGGTAGTTAGAATCTATGTTTTTTTGTTGACCACCGCTGGGTTTTTTGCTATCCTTCTAGGACACTTGCTTTGCAAGTGAAAAAGGAAGTGAAGAAGGAGGGGAATAGGTTGGTCAGGACGGCGATTTACAGTACGAAGCAGCTCTGTGAGCTGCTTCTATCCTGGCCAGAGAAGATCATTGCCCTCTGGATTGGGGAAGGAAGGCGCATACTCTTTGCAGAGAGCGCCTACGAGCAGTCGCCCCTACCGCTAGAGGAGGGAGAGATAGCCTGGCGAGAGGTTTTTGATAAAAAGCGCCTCGTCGTCAGAGCAATGATGCAGTCTCCCCCCGATGGTCAAGACCTTTCGAGATGGTGGCCTTGGCCCTCGGTGCGCGGGCCTCTGCCTGGCTCTTTCCCGGCATTGCCGGTGGAGGAGGAATTGCCATTTTCTCCAGAGGAACTAGAAACGGCCTATAAGGCCTGGGTGGCAATCGTGGTCTTGGAAATATCGCGCAGTGCCGCGGACGTTGCCCGAGACCATGGAATGGATTACCTTGCAGAAGGGGTGGCAGAGATTGCGGAGGAAGTTTTTCTCCGCCTCGATGAAATGAAAGGGTGGGTATAAATTACTTGGGCCAGCGAACAATCGCTGGCCCTTTTCTTTGGGTTGTATGACGCTGTTCTTGCTGTCCGAGCGCAGTGAGAACCTCACGCCTAAAGGCGCGGGGCAAGCTTTCCGTCATACTCTTTACTGTTCGAGCGGAAGCGAGAACTATTGGGTTGGTTTCAATATCAACGTTTAGGAGTTCTCGGTGGGTACACCTCGAACAATAAAAACTTACGGTCATTAGCTCTCGAGATGTGCGCCTCGCTTCGCGTGGCGCAGCTCGCCCCGCCCCACTGGGCGGGGTTCTCTCGAACGATAAAAATGACGACCGTTACTCCATTTACTGTTCGAGCGGAAGCGAGANNGAGAACCCCGCCTAAAAAGGCGGGGCAAGCTACAACGTCAGTTTCAGCATCAACGGCAGGTAGTTCTCGAGATGGCACTCCGTGCATTCTCTCGAACAATAAGAGCGACGACCGTGGTACTTATGTACTCATCCAGTACATTTTGTTGACCGCCGCTGGGCTTTTTGCTATCCTTTTAGGACACTTGCTTTGCAAGTGAAAAGGGGGGAAACAAATGGATAGAAGGGAAATTTGCAATAAGGAAGAGCTTTGCAGGCTACTTCTCACCTGGCCAGAGGAGACTATTGCTCTCTGGGTTGGAGTGGGAAGGCGCATACTCTTTGCAGAGAGCGCCTACAAAGAGGGACCTCCACTATATGGAGAGCTGGTCTGGCGAGAGGTGGTGAATAAAAACCACCTTGTCGCGAGGGCGGTAACACAGGCTCTAACCGAGGGTAGCTGTAACTTCTCTAAGTGGTGGCCTTGGCCCTCGGTGCACGGGCTTCTTTCCCCATCCTCGTTTCCGGCCTTGCCGGAAGAAGAAGAGCCGTTTCCTCCAGAAATAGAGGAGGTGCTGTGCGAAGTCTGGGCGGTTTTGGCCTGTTACGCGGTATCGCGTCAGGTTACGCTCACTGCCCAGGCTCGCCGATTGGACCTCCTGACAAAGAGAGTGTCAAAATGAAGGAGGGTCTCCGTCGTCTCGATAAATAGTTAGCCGGGCCAGCGAACAATCGCTGGCCCTTTTCTTTGGGTTGTATGACGCTGTTCTTACTGTCCGAGCGGAAGCGAGAACTCCTGCGTCAGTTCTAGTATCAACGGTTGGAAGTTCTCAGCGCTCCGCGCCTCGAACGATAATCCTGTTACTGTTCGAGCGGGAGCAAGAACTACCCGTCATATCCATTATTGTTCGAGCGGAAGCGAGAACTACCTGGTCGGTTTCAATATCAACGTTTAGGAGTTCTCGGTGGGTACACCTCGAACGATAAGGACAGCGACCGTTGCCCTCTTTACTGTTCGAGCGGAAGCGAGAACTCCTGCGTCAGTTTCAGTACTAGCGATAGATAGTTCTCGTCGCTTCGCTCCTCGAATAGTAAAATAACGGTCTTTAATTTCCGAGATAGTAGCTTGTTGCTCTTGCTATAGTCTTGCCCCTTTTCGTGGGTCTTTTGAAAAGTACAAACTGAGCGGTAAATTTTTCGCCACATTTTATGGCTCTTTTGACTTTTGCTTGTCGGGTGAGTTATGGTTATAATTGAAGTCTGTAAATAATTATATTTTCTCCAATGGCGATTGGTAATATTTTCAAATCCTTAAGTCACGATATCGGCATCGACCTCGGCACTGCCAACACGCTTGTCTATGTTAAAGAAAGAGGCGTAGTTATCAATGAACCATCGGTGGTGGCGATTAACAAGAAAACGCGACAAATTCTCGCTATTGGTGAAGAGGCGAAAAGTATGGTGGGGCGCACCCCTAGCCACATTGTTGCCACCCGCCCTCTAGTCGATGGCGTAGTGAGCGATTTTGAGGTAACCGAAAGGCTCCTCCATTATTTTATTAACCGTGTTCATCGCGAAAAATTTGCCTTTTTCCCGCGCCCCAGAGTAGTAGTGGGTATCCCCTACGGAGTAACCGAGGTCGAAAGACGAGCGGTGGAGGAAGCAGCAATTAGTGCCGGCGCGCGGGAAGTCTTTCTTATAGAGGAGCCACTTGCCGCTGCTATTGGTGCGCGCCTAAGTATCCAAGATGCCCGCGGCAGTATGATCGTCGATATTGGTGGCGGCACCACCGAGGTTGCAATTATTTCTTTAGGAGGGATTGTTTCAAGCCGTTCCGAAAGAATTGCCGGCGACGAACTTAATCAAGACATTATCGACTACGCGCGCAATGAGTTTAACCTTATGCTTGGAGAGAGAACAGCGGAAGAAATAAAAATAAATATCGGTGCTGCCTCCCCCACTGGAGAACAACTTACCGCCCCTATGCGTGGTCGCGATTTAATCACGGGGCTACCAAAGCAAATTACTGTCGATGATACACAGATCTGCCAAGCTCTCTCTAAATCCATACAAACCTTAGTTGATGCCGTAAGAATTACCATTGAAGAGGCACCACCAGAGTTAGTGGCCGATATCTTAGAGCAAGGAATAGTGCTAGCTGGAGGAGGGGCGTTGTTGCGTGGTCTAGACAAATTAATTGCCGATGCTACCGACACCGCCGTGCATATTGCCGATGATCCCCTTACTTGCGTTGCCCGCGGTACGGGCGTAGTATTAGAAGACCTCGATGCGCTCCGCGATGTTCTGCTACCCACGGAATTTATTAGACCCTAACGGAGGAGTATGAAGCATTTGCCCGTCGCAATTGCTGTTTTGTTTGTCGCAACAGTGTTAGCGGTTTGGCCTTTAAGTAGGGAAGTCTGGCAAAAAAGTGTTGGTACTTCGGCTAATTATGTTGCTTGCAATTTCTCTTTTGTTACCGATCGTGCTCTTGCAATGTTGCGCTTAACTAGTATTGACAAAGCACTCAAAGAAGAGCAAGAAAAAAATACACAGCTGTCCGCAGAAGTTGCAACGCTACAGGCACTCGAGAAAGAAAACGAGATTTTACGGGCGGAAATCGATCTTAACAAGCAACTTTATCGCGCGGAAAAAGCAATATCGGCACGAGTCATTAGCCGTTCGCCAGCGAATTTTTTGCAATCTTATGTTCTTGACGTGGGCGCAAACCAAGGGGTAGAGGTTGGGCAAACCGTCACTTCTTCTGGTTATTTATTGGGTCAAGTTCGTTCTGTAACGCCAAATACAAGCGAGGTTATTTTAATAACAAGTGGTCGCCTCTTATTGCCTGCTATTTTGCAAAATTCTAAGGCAACAGGAGTGATTAGCGGCGGGTTAGAGGGGCTTACTTTGGAGGAGATTTCTCTTGATACGCAAGTCGAAGAAGGAGAATTGATTTTTACGCAAGATATAGACGGTATTGTTGTTGCTAATATTCCTGTGGCAACGGTATCCTCAGTGCAAGCGCGAAAGGGAGATATTTTTCAAACAATTATTGCCAACTCCCCTCTTGACTTTACCAAAATAACAATTGTAAATATTATTAAAAATTAAAATTCTATGAGTGCCCTTTCTTTAATTTTCATTTCTCTTTTTACGGTGTGGTTTGACGCGGTGCTTACCGCGTGGCTTCCTTTATACTGTATTCCTCTTTTCGTGTGGCTAGGCGTGCATATCTCTGTGCTTTATTTTAATAATGCCTGGCGTCGCCTTTGGATTTTTTCTTTGTCGGTATGGAGCCTATATTGGATAACAATAAAAGAAGCTCTAATTTTTGCTTTTGTTTGGCTTTCGTTGGGTGAACTGTTTGCCTATATTAACCGACGTTACCTGCAACTAGGAAGTAGTTTTTTAGGGTTAGTGCCGAGTTTTCTGTCGATGGTCGTGGCGTACTCTTTAGTCCTTTTCCTAAGTGGTCAAGACTTTGTTTTGGCGGCGGCGGGGCGCCTAGCTGTAACATTACTTATTATTGCTGTTATCGTATATTTTTATGACCCGAAAAAAGCAAAAAAATAACATATTTGAACCCGTTAAGCAACCAGTTGGCGAATTAAAGAAAAATAGTGCTATAGGACGGGAGTGGACCCCCGAGGGGCAAATTGTCGAGGTAGAAAAAGTAGAAAAAAAAGAGATGCCTCACCCCCGCCAATTTATTTTCTTAGCAGTGGTACTGGGTTTTGTTACGCTGTTTACCTTTCGTCTAAACGACCTGCAGATTGCGCGCGGGCAGGAAAATCGCCTTTTGGCAGAGGGTAACCGTATGAGGTCTTACTTGCTAGAGGCGCCAAGGGGGCAGATTTTAGCGGCCGACGGTACGGTGCTAGTAAGTAACGGTGTCAATTATGTTATGCAAATTTACCCTTACAATATGCCAAGCGACAAGGGTCAGTACGAAACACTTCTTAAGAGAGTAGAGGAGGTTTCG
The DNA here is from genome assembly GCA_002305395.1 of Candidatus Berkelbacteria bacterium UBA1384. Taxonomy (GTDB): domain Bacteria; phylum Patescibacteriota; class UBA1384; order UBA1384; family UBA1384; genus UBA1384. The sequence continues at coordinate 17,468 of DBQW01000037.1, forward strand.
GGCGCGGAATCTTTGGATGAAAAAACAAAAAAAGAAAAGGTTAAAAGTTTTGACCCCATAGTTTTAAAAGAAGATATCGGTCGCGAAGAGGCTATAAAATTAAAAATAGAGTTTGCCAACGATCCGGGGGTGGAAATTGCTGCTCTTCCTAAAAGAAAGTACGATAGCTCCCTCTCGTTGTCGCATATATTAGGCTACGTGGGGAAGATGTCGACAAGTGATATAGATAACTTTCCCCACTATCCTACGGCGGGAACAATTGGCAAAACAGGGGTCGAGTCAGCTTACGATGAATATTTAAGGGGTCATTCGGGTGAAAAACAAATTGAAATCGATAGTTCAGGACAGATAAAGCGCGTCTTGAAATCACGTGATCCAGAAACAGGTTCTTCTATAAAACTGCATTTAATTCCCGGCTTACAAGAAAAATTGCAGAGCGAGCTACTAAATGCGATGCAAAATGCTGGCGGTAAAAGCGGAGTAGCAGTTGCAATGGATCCACGCGATGGTGGTGTGCTTGCGATGGTGAGTTTACCTGATTTCGATTTGAATATTTTTTCCGGACGTATTGAAAGCGATAAGTACCAAGGTCTTATTAACGACAAAAGTCTCCCTCTTCTCAACAGGGCAATTGGTGGTCTCTTTCCTCCGGGCTCATCGATTAAGCCCTTTGTGGCGGCAGCAGGGCTAGATGAAAAAGTTATCGACGAAAACACTACTATCAATACTCCGTCAGAAATCACTATCGACCAATGGGTCTTTCCTGACTGGAAGCCTCATGGTTGGGCCAATGTCAAAAAGGCAATTGCAGAAAGCAACAATATCTTTTTTTATGCAGTAGGCGGAGGGTATGACAAGATTAGAGGTCTTGGTTCTGACCTATTGGGCGAATATTTACTCCGTTTTGGTTTCGGTTCTACCACAGGTATTGATATTGCTGGCGAAAGGGCGGGTTTAGTTCCTAGTAGGGCGTGGAAAAAGAAAGCAAAGGGGGAATCTTGGTACGTAGGCGATACGTACCACATGGCAATTGGACAGGGCGATCTCTTGGTTACCCCTTTAGAGCTAGCAACGGCTACTGTAGCAGTGGCGAATGGCGGTATTTTATATGAGCCAAGGCTCGCGGCCGAAGTTGTTTCTTCGGAAAATGGTGAATTAGAGAGAAAAATAGAACCCTCTATTAAAGCAAGCGACTTTATAAGTAGTGACGCTTTACGTATTGTGCGCGAAGGAATGCGCCAGACTATAACAGCAGGCAGTGGTTACTCGACATTTGGTCGCGACTTTAAGGTTGAAGTGGCTGGCAAAACAGGAACAGCGCAATTTGGTGGCGAAGGAAAGACCCACGCCTGGTTTACTTCTTTCGCCCCATTTAACGATCCAAAGCTAGTGGTGGTTGTTTTTATCGAAAGTGGAGGGGAGGGATACCAAACGGCTGCACCTGTTGCGAAAAGTGCCTTTGAGTGGTACGCTGACAATGTAGCATTATTCGAATAAATATGGAGCAATATGGCAAGAAATGAATTGACACAAGCAGGGCTAGATAAGCTTAAGGCAGAGCTTAGCGAACTTAAAGACAAAAAAAGACCCGCGGTGATTAAGCGTATTAAAGAAGCGCGCGAGTTAGGTGATCTGTCGGAAAATGCCGACTATCAAGATGCCCGTGAGGAGCAAGCGTTTATAGAGGGGAGAATTAAGGAGCTCGAGGCCTCTATTAAAGATGCTCGTGTAATTAGCGGAACCCTAAAAACAAGCACAATTAGCATTGGTTCAAAGGTGGACGTGGAGCTACGCGGGGAACATTTTGCCTTTGAGATTGTAGGTCCAAATGAAGCAGATCCAAGTGCAGGTACTGTTTCCAACGAATCCCCTATAGGTCAAGCATTAATTGGAAAAAAGGCAGGAGATATTGCTGTTGTCAATGCGCCAGACGGTGTGCTAGAGTATAAAATTACAAATGTAAATTAGAGTACTATGTTGGATTTATCTTTATTAAAAGATGAACCAGATAAAATTAAAGCGGCACTTAAAAAAAAGCATGTCGATCTTGATTTTGAGCGTCTCTTAAAACTAGATAACGAACGCCGTTCTCTCCTAAAAACGGTGGAGGATATGCGTGCGCGCCAGAACGATTTTAATAAAAAAATCACAACTCTCAAAGAAAGCGCAAGGAAAAAGGCGCTTGTCGATATGAAGGTGCTTGCGCAGGAGCTCTCCGAAAAAACTAAACTCCTCGAGGAGGTGAGTGGTAATTTTCGTAGTCTGTGGCTACAAGTACCTAATATTCCTGCCGAGGAAGTACCAGAGGGGGCGAGCGATGAGGAAAATAAGGAATTTAAAACATGGGGCGAAAGGAGAAACTTCGATTTTGCAGTTAAGGGGCACGAAGAAATAGTGAAAAATCTTGACATTGCCGACATCGAAAGAGCAACAAAAGTTGCAGGGACCAAGTTTTACTATCTTAAGGGAAAGGGTGTAGTTCTCGAAATGTCTTTAATGCGCTTTGCTCTTGATGAACTAATAAAAGCGGGTTTTACGCCTCTTACTCCTCCGGACCTGGTAAGGCCGGAGATGATGTATGCCGCTGCTCACTTTCCCCCAGAAGACGACGCCTACGCCTTAGAAAAAGACAATCTTTATTTGGCGGGCACGGCGGAGGTTGGCTTAGCGGGTTATCACCTTAATGAAACACTAGAAGAAAAGGATCTGCCCGCTAAATATTGCGGTTATTCTGCTTGTTTTCGCAGAGAGGCGGGTGGTTATGGGAAAAAAGGTAGTGGTCTTTATCGCGTGCACCAATTTCATAAAATAGAGATGTTTGTTTTTTGCACCCCAAAACAATCTGCGCAAATTCACGAGGATCTCCTTGCAATTGCAGAGAATATTATGCAAAAACTTGAACTCCCCTACCGCGTTGTATTAAATTGTGGCGGGGATTTAGGGTTGCCACAACACAAAAAATACGACATTGAGGCATGGCTTCCCGCTACAGCCAGTTGGGGAGAAACCCATTCTTGTTCCAATGATACCGACTACCAAGCGCGCCGTCTGGGGACAAAATTTATTTCGCAAGAGGGAAAAAAAGAATACGTTCACACTCTTAATAACACCGCCGTTGCCAGCCCCCGTATTATCATTCCTATTTTAGAAAACTATCAAAAAAAAGACGGAAGTGTTGCAGTGCCAGCTGTGTTGCAGCCATACACTGGTTTTAAGGAGATTAAATAATTATGCAAATCTTACTACGTACCATTGCTTGTAGTTTGGACGACAAGACAAAAAGCTACCTTCGTAAAAAAATTCTTAAACACGAACCAATGCTTCCTAATGCGGTCGTTGTAGAATGCACATTCGAGCGCAAAAGGGGTCCAAAAAGAGACGGTAGTGCGATAGTGCATATTTCGGCAAAGGTTCCCGGCGTTAAAAAGCCTATTTTTGCCAAGAGTAAAGCATCTCCCAATTTTATGGTGGCAATAGATGTGGCAGAGGCTAAATTCGATCGCTTAATACACAAACGAGCAGAAATGAGAAAGTTCGATGGCAAGCGTTCACGCTATTATTTGGATAAATTAAAACGTGCCCCTCGCCGTGCGCTTCGCCTTTTTAGGCGTAAAAAGCGCGAGGTCTTATGAGTATTTTCGACAGGGTTTTTGGGGGGTTCAATAAAAAGCAGGTTACGCGATATAGTGCTACTATCGATAAAATTAATGGACTAGAAGATGAATATCGCAAACTGTCGAGTTCGGCGTTAAAAGAAAAAACTGCTTTTTTAAAAAAAGAACTAGAAACAGGAAAGAGCCTTAGCGATATTCTTCCTTTTGCCTTTGCTAATGCGCGAGAAGGAGCGCGGCGCATTATCGGGCAGCGCGCCTTTGATACACAGTTAATTGGTGGTATTGTGCTCCACGAGGGAAAGATTGCCGAAATGAAAACAGGCGAAGGAAAAACTTTGACTGCTATTTTCCCTTTATATCTTAATGCCTTAGCGGGCAAGGGAGCGCACTTAGTAACGGTGAACGACTATCTTGCAAAGCGTGACGCAGAGTGGATGGGCAAAGTTTACCACGCGTTGGGGCTGAGTGTCTCGGTGATTCAAAATCAGGGCGTATCTTACGTTTTTGACCCTGATTACACACCAGAAGAAAAGAGTGATATCGACGACAGTAACCCTGCCCTTATTCAAATGGCTAATTTACGACCGTGCAGTAGGAAGGAAGCATACGCTTGCGATATAACCTACGGCACTAATAATGAGTTTGGCTTTGATTACCTCCGCGACAATATGGCGCGTTCCCCGGAGGGTATGGTGCAACGAGAATTGCACTTTGCTATTGTCGATGAGGTCGACTCTATTCTTATCGACGAAGCCCGTACACCATTAATCATTTCTGCGCCAGCTCGTCAATCAGCTTCTTTATATATGGAATACGCAACAATCGCGAGGCGTTTAAAACCCGAGACCGACTTAACAATAGACGAAAAAGATAGAGCGGTAAACGTAACCGATGAAGGTATTAGTAAAGTAGAGCGCTTAACGGGCATAAAAGATTTTTATTCAACTACGAACGTACACTTAGTTCATCATCTTGAGGAGGCGTTAAAAGCACAGTTTCTTTTTACGCGCGACAAGGATTATGTTGTGAAAAACGGCGAGGTAATAATTGTTGATGAGTTTACTGGAAGAATGATGCCAGGTCGTCGTTACTCCGAAGGACTGCACCAGGCGATTGAGGCAAAAGAGGGGGTAGAAGTACAAAAAGAAAGTGAAACATTGGCCACCATTTCCTTCCAAAATTTATTTCGTCTCTACGACAAGCTTTCTGGTATGACTGGCACAGCGGAAACAGAAGCGGAAGAGTTTTACAAAATATATAAGCTTGATGTTGTCGTCGTGCCTACCAATAAGCCAATGGTGCGCAAAGATAAACAGGACTTAATTTACAAAACGGTAGATGGTAAGTACAATGCAATTGCAGAGAAGATCGACGAGGTCCATAAGAGGGGGCAACCGGTTTTGGTGGGAACTGTTTCTATAGAAAAGTCAGAAAAACTCAGTAAGCTATTACGCCAACGTGGTATAAAGCACGAAGTTTTAAATGCCAAGCATCACGAGCGTGAAGCAGCAATTATTGCACAGGCCGGGCGACCCGGGGCGGTAACGGTCGCAACCAATATGGCCGGCCGTGGAGTGGACATCGTACTAGGTGGCTCGCCCCTTAACAAAAACAAAAGAGACGAGGTGATGGAGGCGGGAGGACTCTTTGTTTTAGGTACAGAGCGCCACGAAAGCAGGCGTATCGATAACCAGCTCCGAGGTCGCTCTGGGCGCCAAGGCGATCCAGGTGAGAGTCGTTTCTATATTTCCCTGGAAGATGATCTTATGCGTATTTTTGGTGGAGAGCGACTTAAAAATATGATGGAACGGCTTGGTCTGCCCGACGACCAACCAATTGAAAACAAAATGATTTCGCGAGCAATTGAGTCGGCGCAGCGGCGTGTGGAGGGGCACAACTTCGATATTCGTAAACATCTGGTAGAATACGATGATGTTATGAACAAGCACAGAGAGGTTATTTATTCTCGCCGTCGTAAGATTTTATGCCTCAACTACGAAAAAGATGACTGGCTCCACGAGAAAATTTTAGACATTTTAAGCGATGAAGAGAAAGGTGATTACAGGAAAAAAATCAAACAACACCCTCCGGAGGTTATTAGGCAAATAGAAAGAGCTGTTTGGTTGCAAGTTATCGATAGGAACTGGATTAACCATCTTAATTCTATTGAGCATTTACGAACGTCAATCGGTTTGCGCGGTTATGGTCAAGTTGATCCTCTTGTCGTTTATAAGCAAGAGGCATTCCAAATGTTCGAACGCTTACTTGGCGATATTGACAACGAAATAGCGGAGACTATGTTGCGCCTAGAAATAGATGGTCCAAGTGCACCAATGCCGTTCGAGCGTAATGTGGTTGAGCAGGGTGCGGACAAAAGAGCTCAACAAAGCTTTGTTCCCATCGGTGAAGAAAGGCAGAGTAGTGCATCTGTTTCTAGAGGCGATGTTTCGGTGGTAATTAGAGAGCCCAGTGGAGGCGCATCTCTACCTGTAGAGGGTAATGCAAGCATTGCCACTCCAGCGGGAGAGAAAATAGGGCGTAACGATCCTTGCCCTTGCGGGTCAGGAAAAAAGTATAAAAAATGCCACGGCCGATAACGTCGTTTGGTAGTTGTACGATAGTATTTTTACAATTAATAACAGACAAATATTAAAAAGCTATGACGAATAAGCAAATAGCATCAGTATTATTCGAAGTGGCCGATGTTCTAGAGATTAAGGACCCCGATGATCGTTTTCGTTTTAACGCGTTTCGTACCGCGGGACAAAAGATATCGGCTCTCGGTGATAATATTGTCGATGTTTATAATGCCGGTGGGATAGAGGCGCTAAGAAAAATCCCAACAATCGGGCAAACGATCGCCGATGCTATAGCAGAACTTATTACAACGGGACGCTATAAAGACTTGGAGGCGTTAAGGAAGCAAATACCACTCCCGCAACTAGAGTTTTCTAAGATTCCTTCCGTTGGGCCAAAAAATGCAGCTAAACTTTATGAGCTAACAGGGGCAAAGACGATCGAGGCCCTCGCGCGAAAAATAAAAAAGAGAAAAACACTCGGTCCCTTCAAGGAGAAAACTCTACAAAATGTCTTACGGGGAATCGAGCTTTTGCGCCGTAGTAAGGGGCGAATACTGCTCGGTGAAGCGTTGCCCGTTGCGCAAAAAATCGTTGCGCAGCTGGAAGGGAGTGGTACTGTTGAAAAAATAAATGTAGTTGGCAGTCTCCGCCGTTGCACAGAGACGGTAGGCGATATAGATATTGTCGCGGCAAGCAGTAACCCTCGCGAAGCAATTAGCCAATTCACAAAAATTGTCAAAGGCAAAATTATCGCGCAGGGAGATACTAAGTGTACTATCGTAAACGAAGATGGCGTGCAGGTTGATTTAGAGATACTCCCCAAAGATAAATATGGTTCTCTTTTGCAACACTTTACGGGAAGCAAAGAACACAATATTGCCTTTCGCTCTTACTTGCAGTTGCAAAACTTGAGTTTTTCTGAGCATGGCATCAAAAAGTTAAAGGCAGGTCGGTGGCCTCTGCGGGCAAAGAATATTTCTTTTCTTAAAAAGAAAGCGCTAGACAGGGCGCCTGCCGATACTGTTTTAAAATGTGCGACAGAACAAGAGGTTTACAACTACTGCGGTATGGACTGGATTGCTCCCGAGTTAAGAGAGAATCGCGGAGAGGTGACTCAAGCGATTAAGGGTGAGCTTCCCCGTCTTGTGGAGGAAAAGAATATTAAAGGGGACTTACAGATGCACACTATTGCGTCCGATGGCGAGGCAACACTGGCGCAAATGGCAGGCGAAGGGCAGCGGCTTGGCTATAGTTATATTGCTATTACCGATCACTCTCCTGGTCTGGCAATCGCCGGTGGGCAATCATCAACCCAATTGCAAAAACAAATAAGAGAGATTGATGCTTGGAACAAGAAAAGTAAAAACATCAAAATTATTAAGAGCATTGAGCTCAATATCAACGCCGATGGCTCGCTAGATATGGACGAAGCGATATTGCGCCAACTCGATTTTATAACTGCCTCTGTGCATTCGAGTTTTAGACAATCTAGGGAGAAAATGAATGCCCGCCTTGAGCGAGCTATTTCTTCTGGCCTTATTGATAATATTGGCCATCCCACTGGCCGGCTTATTGGTCGGCGCGAAGGAATAGAGGCTGATTGGGATAAGATTTACAAACTATGCGCCGACTATCATGTTGCCCTTGAGATAAATGCTAATCCTCATCGTCTTGACCTGTCGGATAAAATGATAATAGAGGCAAAACAATTTGGGGTGAAATTTACGATCTCGACCGATGCTCACTCCGTAGAGGGTTTAAGTAATATGATCTTCGGCCTTAAAATGGCGCGTCGAGGCTGGCTCGAGGCAGAAGATATACTCAACACGCGCTCGCTTTCCACGCTAATGGAGTGGGTGCGTCGCTAAAACTGTGGTACAATGATAAGGCTAAAGTAGGGAGATAATGAACCCAGGAGCAATAATTCAATTTCTTAATGTAACCAAAAACTATGTTAAGGGTAAAGTAACCGCCCTTAACGGAGTTAACTTAGCAATTGACAAGGGTGAATTTATTGTTTTAGTGGGGCCGAGTGGTGCAGGGAAATCTACTCTCATTCGCCTCTTGGTGCGCGAAGAGTTGCCGAGTACTGGAAAAATAATGGTGGCAGGGCGTGATATTACTCGCATTAAAGAAAGAGATTTGCCTTACTATAGGCGTAATGTAGGTATAGTATTCCAAGATTTCAAGCTCTTACCTAATAAAACTGTTTATGAAAATGTCTCTTATGCCCTCGAGCTTTCTGACGAGCCCGATGCCGTTATCAAAGATAAGGTGCCACGTATTTTACGTTTGGTTGGACTAAAAGAAAGAGCAAACAACTATCCCGCAGAGCTTTCTGGGGGGGAGCGACAGCGAACAAGTATTGCCCGTGCCCTTGTTCATAACCCCAAGCTGTTAATCGCCGACGAGCCAACGGGTAATTTAGATGAAAAAAACACCGCAGAGGTCATTGATTTACTCTTGCGGATTAACGAAGCAGGAACAATAGTTCTTTTGGCAACGCATGACCTCGACATTGTCCGTTCGTTAAAAAAACGAGTTATTTGCCTTAACAATGGCCAGTTACAATTGGTGAGCAAGGGGGAAGACAAAAAATGATTTTTACCCGTATAAAAAGAATTAGTAAGCTCGGTATTGTTAACACTTGGCGCAATAGGTGGCTAAGTGTACCGGCAGTCTTTATTATTATGATGACTCTCTTTATGATGGGCGTTTTTGTGGTCTTAGGCTACATTGCCAATACCACTTCCGATACCCTTAAAGATAAAATTACTGTCCAGGTTGATTTTAACGATAGTGCAACAGAGGATGTTATTCAGAATTTGCAACAAAAACTATCACAACAAACTGGTGTTATTGCTACTTATATCTCCAAGCAAGATGCTCTCGCAGACTTCAAGAGTCGAACAGATATTAAGCAAGAAACACGTGATCTTATAACAGAAGAAAACAACCCTCTGCCTCGCGGTTTGCGCATTAGAACACTCGATCTTGATAATCTTAGCGCGGTAGAAGAGGTGGTACGCGAGAAACAATTTGAGCCATATATTTATAAGTTTAGCTACGAAGACAATAAGCTTCTTATTGAGCGTGTTAACGAAGCGACTAAGTTTATTAAAAAAGCGGCGGCAGTAATGACAACAATTTTTGTTGTTGTGGCGATTATGGTAACACTTAATACTATTCAAATGGCAATTTATTCGCGACGCGACGAAATAGAAATAATGCGCCTGGTTGGTGCGAGTCAATCTTATGTTAAAGTACCTTTTTATATCGAGGGGGCGATTTATGGTATTAGTGCCGCGACACTTGCCTTTTTATTACTGGTTCTTTCTGCAAGCTATTTTAACTCTGTGAGCGCTTCTTATTTTCGTGGCTTTAATCTCGACGCCTATGGCATTTTAATGAGCCACTTTTTTCAAGTTCTTCTTTTACAGCTTTTGGCGGGGGCGTTATTGGGTATCTTTAGTAGCGCCATTAGCATTCGTAAATATGTTAAGATATAACACAGGTAAGAATAAAACCATATTTATGATATAATGCTAAGCACAAGGAGTGTGATGGCAAAGAGAAGAGTGTTAATCTATTGTTTATTGCTTTTTTCGATGTTGTTTTCACCGGCGACCTTGGTAAGGGCTAGCCTTAGCGATCTTTTAAACAAACAGGATGAACTCGAGGCGCAGATTAAGGAAAAGCAAAAACTTTCCGAGCAAAAAGCAAAGCAAGCCGCCACCTTGGAGGGGCAAATCTCTTTTCTTGAAAGCGATATTGCCTCCACCGAGGAAAAAATACGCAATACCAACGGTCAGATTTTTACGGTAGAAAAAGAGATAGGGGAGGTAAAGGGTACTATTGCGGAAAAAGAGCAAGAACTAAGCAGGCAGACACATAACTTTAACAATGCGGTTGTCGAACTCTATCGCTCGGGGCGACAATCGAACCTTGAAAAACTTCTAGCAAGCGAAGATCTTTCCGATGCGCTGGAGAAAACTACTTATCTTGATGTTTTGCAAGACAGTATTAACCAAATTATTGGTGAGATTGGCAAGGTTAAAGCCGATCTCGAAGGGCAAAAATCATCACTCGAAGAAAAAAGTAGCTCTTTGCACAACTTAAGAGAACAACAGGCGGCGGCTAAATATAGTGCGGAAGCGCAACAAAGCCAAAAAACAAGTTTACTTGGTGCAACACGGGCAGATAAGGAAAAATACGATGCGCAAATTGCAAAATTGCAAAAAGAAAAATCACAGATTTCCGCAGCAATTTATGCTGAGCGTGCGCGGGGCAGAGGTGGTGAGTCTTTTGGCGGTGGTAGTTCTGGCTATCCATACAGTGCCATTGATGTTCCCGATGCATGGGGTTTTCTTACCCGCGAATGCACCTCGTATGCTGCTTGGGCATGGAACGCTCGTTTTGGTAAGCGTTGGCACAATACCCAGCCTGGGCGTGGTAGCGCGAAGTATTGGCCAGAAATTGCGCGTACTCTTGGCTATTCAGTAAGTTCGACACCGAGGGTAGGAGCGATTATATCCTGGAGCGGCCCTCTTTTTTCTGGCGACGCATGGGGGCACGTGGCGATAGTAGAGGCAGTCAATGATAATGGCACTATCGATCTTTCTGAGTATAACTGGTCACCACCTCATGGTTATTCCCATAGGCGCAATGTCAACCCCAGTAGCTATGGTAGCCATAGCTATATCTATTAAATAAATATTAATTTGTTTTTTGGTGCTAAGTGCAACGCTTAGGTTGTGAGTAGGTAGAGTATCGACGAACCCAAGGTGGCGAGCGAGTACGAGGAGGTTTGCGATTACAGGTTACACCTAAGACCTTGTAAGAGTATGTTGGCTGGTGCTATACTAAAGATTGAGATTGAGCTATAATTAGCTTATATGGACCAAAAATTCGAGCACAATCCCTTGCCCTATGTTCTAACTTGGCCTTTTCTTTGGATCTTTATCCAGTGGATTCGTATCAAAAAAGTGTTTTATGGCGGGCGCAAGATTAAAACATACTCGTTCATTTGGGATGGTATCCCGTCGGTTAAAAGAATGCGTGAGGGGGCGGCGCGTTGGCCAGCCTTAGATGCTATTTATAATTGGCGCCCAACGCGCCGTGGATTAGTTGGTTTTATGGACTCTTACTATATGCACGGTCGTTCCTGCCAAGCATTGCGCAATAGATACAGGTTGGTTGTTCGCACCACTACTAACGAAATTGTAGCATCGGTGAGGAAGTATAAAGAGGCAAGAATTTTGTCGCTTGCTGCCGGAACCTGCCAAAGCGTTTTCGAGGCGTCCAAGGACAATGTTGGCAAGGTTAAGATACTTGCCGTCGATACCGATAAAAGCGCCATTGCGGCGAGCAAAGAGCTTGCGCGAAAAAATGGCGTCGATGCGATTTACTGGAAGCTTGGTGATGTACTTAATCCCAAAGATGTCATTGGCAATTTTAAACCAACAATCGTTGAGGTTGTTGGTTTGTTTGATTATTTGAGCGACAAAGAAATTAAAGATCTTATTAGGAGGCTTACGCAAATTGTCGCGCGAGGCACGGTGTTAATTAGCGCACACATCCACCCAAACCAAGAATCATTGGTTATTAAAGAGCTTTTGGATTGGGAGATGAATTATCGTACAAAAAAGGATTTTAAATCGCTTATCCTGGCAAGCGGTTTAGTAAACTGCCAGTTTCAAACTGAACCGCACGGAGCGTTTACAGTTGTCAGGGGAGAGTTCTAGTGGTAATAAGGAGGAAGTATCGCTTTTTTCGCTTTATCTGCTCTAGTTAATGCAGTCGCAAGTTTGTCGCTTGGACTTCTTGTTTATTTTAAGAGTAATAAATCACAAACGGGAAAAAATTTTGCTCGCTTTGCGCTAATCGCCGCCTTGTGGTCCTTCTCGTATTTTATTTGGCAAATATCAAAAGACAGAGAGAGTGCTCTCTTTTGGTGTAAGATGCTAACATTTTTTGCCACCTTTTTGCCTCTTACCCAACTAATTTTTATCAATGATCTCTTAAAAATTAAGCAGAGCCCAGTGTTTACGGTTTTTATTTATACTTTTTCGTTTATTGGTGCTACGTTGAGCTTTTCTCATTATCTCGTTGCCGATGTCGCACCGATCGCGGGTTTTCAATTTTGGCCGAAAGCTGGTCTGGTCTATGGTTGGTATCTTACAATATGGATAATATTAATTCTCTTTGGTCTATTTTTGCTCATTCATCATCGTATGAAATCGTCGGGTGCCCTGAGAACTTTTTTAACATACCTGATTATTGCTAAGGTCATAGGGTATATTGGCGGAATGTCGAACTATCCACTTTGGTTTGGTGTTGAGCTACTACCGTACGGCAACATCTTTATAACTTTTTATGTAATAATCTTTTCCTATGCGATTACTCGGCAGAGGGTTTTGAACATTCGTATTATTAAAACCGAAAGCTTATTATTTTTGATTTTTGCAATTTTACTTATCGACGCAATAGCGTTTACAAGCTGGCAAGAAACAATTGTAAGATTTGCCCTTATAGGGTTGTTTGTTTTTGTCGCTTTTAAGTTCGTCAAGACTCTTCTCGAATTTGAACGAGCTAACCAGCGTCTTGAAATGGATAAGGTCGAACTAACAAGTTTAGATAAAATGAAAGATGAGTTTATTCAAATGGCGACGCATGAGCTTAACACGCCGATAACTACCATTCGGGGGCGCTTAGATATGTGTGTTCGCGAAAATATGTGCCAATTGACCGATGAGCAAAGGCAAGTACTTGCGCCTATTCTCGAGCAAACTGCTCGCCTTGCTAAGCTTTCAGCCAATATCTTGAGTGCCTCGCAAATCACTCGCAAACAGTTAAGACTTAATGTTAAACTCGTTAATCTTCATCTGCTTCTCAATTATATTGTTTCTCAGGCACAGGCTAAGGTAAGGGCGCGCGGTAACTCAATTATCTTCCAGCCATTGCATACTGTATCGTCAATCCCCATTGACCAAGACAAAATTAGCAATGTTTTAACTGGCTTAATTGACAATGCTAATAGGTTTACGCAAGACGGGAGTATTGTTGTTAGTGTAGCAGTGCGGGACAATTTAGTTATTATTTCTGTTGCCGACAGCGGAGTTGGCATTGACGAGGAAGATCAAAAGCATATTTTTAAAAAATTTCACCAAGTCGATAGGTTTGCTGTTAATGGTCCACAAGAGCAACAAGGTCAGGGCTTGGGGCTATATATTGCGCGCAACGTTGTTCGTCTTCACGGTGGTGAAATGTGGTTTACTTCGCAAAAAGGTCGCGGTTCAACCTTTTACCTTTCTTTACCTCTAAGTAAAGAATAGCGGGATTTGTTTTGCCATTTATTAAATTCGTACTATACTCAAATTATGGCAGATAAAGATATCACTAAGCTTGAGGCAACAAGTGACGAGGAAATTTATGACTGCGGGTTGCGCCCTAAGACCTTGCAAGAATATGTTGGTCAACACCACGCAAAGAAAAATTTGCAAGTCTTTTTAGACGCAGCAAAGAAAAGAAAAGAATCAATTGAGCATATTTTATTGTACGGACCTCCGGGGTTAGGGAAAACCACTCTGGCTAATGTTATTGCCAACGAGACAGGTTCTGGTATTCGCACTACAAGCGGTCCTGCCATTGAAAGGCCGGGTGATCTTGCCGCGATCTTAACCAACCTTAAAGATGGTGATATTTTATTTATCGACGAAATCCATCGCTTAAATCGTCTTGTAGAAGAGGTTTTGTATCCTGCTATGGAAGATTACGCTCTCGATTTAGTGGTAGGGAAGGGTCCTTCGGCGCGCACTCTGCGCTTAGATTTACCAAAGTTTGCCCTGGTGGGGGCAACAACAAGAATGAGCCTAATGTCGGCTCCAATGCGCGATCGTTTTGGTTTAATATTGCCCCTTGAGTTTTATGAAGACGACGAAATAAGCAGTATTATTGCTCGCTCTGCAAAAATTCTTAACGTAGCTATCGACAAAAAAGCACTACCTATACTTTCGTCGCGCTCACGAAAAACACCACGAATCGCAAATCGTATTCTGCGCCGCGTGCGCGATTATGCAGAGGTCCACGGCGGGGGGAGAATTTCTACCGATATTGCCCTGGGGGCGCTAGAGGATTTAGATGTCGATGCACTTGGCCTAGACAGAACAGATCGTAAAATACTATTAGCGCTTGCGCAAAAATTTTCTGGCGGACCGGTGGGTATTAATACGTTAGCGGCGGCAACGGCAGAGGAACCGGAAACGATAGAGGAAGTTTATGAGCCGTTTTTGCTCCAAATTGGTTTTTTAGAGCGTACGCCCAGGGGAAGAAAAATCACCGTTAGCGCGCTACGTCATCTTGGTATTAAAAACGTGGAAAACCAACCAAAGTTGTTGTGATATAATTTAAGCAAATGGGAAAAAGCCAATACTCACCAACCACTGTTTTTCTTAGGGTTGTGATATTGTTTATCACCCTGTTTGTTTTTTGCTCTCCTCTTGCTGTGTATGCGGAAGAAAAGCCCGCTCCCCTTCCGAGTGTGATTTTTTACGAAATAATGTGGGCAGGGTCAAACGCTGATAGTGGGGACGAATGGCTTGTTTTAAAAAACACTACCGGCGATGCTATTGATTTAGAGGGTTGGTATATTATCCGCCAAAACGAAGATGATAAAAAATTTATACTAAGTGGCGCAATTGCTTCGCAGGGTTATTATTTAATTTCTCGTAAGGTAAAAGAAGAATCTATTCTGGCGATAGACGCAGACGCAGTGTTTAGTGGCTTAATACTGAATAATACTAATATGATACTCAATCTTTATAACGAGGAGGGCGGTGTTATAGATAGTGTAAAGATGGCAGGAATAAAACCAGTGCCGGGAAGTAATAGTTCACCTAAAGCAAGTATGATCCGCGCCGAACCGTTGAGCGATGGGCTTTGGGAAACAAATAAACGCCAAGAAAATCTTGACCCCCTGAGCGAAGAGTATGCGACGCCACAGAATAGTGGCGCCCCACGCCTTTCAGTTAGTGGTATTGCCTCGTGGTTAGCGGTAGGGATTAGCCAGAATATAGACATTCGCTTAGAATACGGCAGTGATTTTAGTAAACTACATCTATTTATCGATGGTGTTAAGCAAGAGAGTGCTTTAAAGAAAGAGAACCAATCACCTTTTGCGTGTCGCAAGCAAGGTGAAAATAAAATAGAGGTCAAAGTGGTAGATGATAATGGTTTATATGCAAAAGAAACTATTGTAGTAACCTGCTATCAGTTTGCGGAAATAATTATTAACGAAATAATGCCTATGCCTAATAGTGATTATAACAATGATGGGAAGGTAGATATTTACGATGAGTGGATCGAGCTGTATAATCCGTTTAAAGAAAAGATTTTACTTCGTGGCTGGCAAATTTACGATAGTACATCTAGCTATACGTTTGTAGAAGAGGAGATAGGAGCTGGCGATTTTTTGGTACTTTTTCGAAGGGTATCGAAAATCAGCTTAAATGACGATGGTGAAAGTCTAACGCTATTCTCACCGGCGGGAGAATTAGTAAGCGAGGTGGAGTGGAGCAAAGCACAGCGCGGTTTTGCCTATGCCCATTTCGACGGAGAGTATTTGTGGACAACCACAGCTACTCCAGGTAAGAGTAATGTTTTTACGGCGCAACCAGAAGAAGAGAAGGCTACCAAGGAAAAGAAAGAGGTTATTGAGGAGGTGGACACGAGTGATGTGGTTAAAAAGGCTCCAGTAAAAAAAGCAGTGGCTTATAAAAATAAAACCGGCAACACGGGGCAGAAAATACTCAGTGTTGCCTTGGGCGGTGCTAGCTTGCCAAAAGTTAATAGCGACATAGGAACAGGTGGTGTTGTGCATCAACAAGAAGAGGTGATTGATAAGTGGGGCTTAGGGTTGGTTGGCGTGGCCTCGCTCATAGCCCTTGCACGCTTGCTAGTTAATGTGATATTCTCGCTACCATGAATAAAGAGAAGTATTGCCTACGGGAACTAGATGGTCTTGCCTCGCGCTATGCAAAAAAAATGGAGAGTAGAGGGAGGGTGGGGCTAGTTGGCGCACTGGGGGCAGGAAAAACAAAATTTACCGCTGCGTTAGCCAAAACTCTGGGCATTAAAGATGTTGTTTCCAGCCCGACCTTTACTATTATGCAAACCTATAAGGGAGCAGGTAGAAAACTGCTCCATATTGATCTGTACCGTGTTCACCCAGAGGATCGAGAAACAATAGACCAAATTATTGAAGAGATTGCAAAGCATCGATATGTAATTGTGGAGTGGGCAGATAAAGTAAGAAAAGTTTACAAGAAACTAGACTTTATCGTTAAATTCTCTCATCTTGGTAAGGAAAACGAAAGAAGCATTGAGGAGGTTGGTTAATGAAGGTTTTACGTCTCTTTATTAATGGCAAAAACTGTGTGTGTGCAGAAATATACGAGAATGGAAAACTAGTCAATGCAGTGTGTTCTGGCGCCACTGGGCGGTTAGCGGGTAATATCGGTGAGGATATCGCAGGTCTCGATTGTATTTATGCTTTCCGTGGACCTGGAGGATTTTCTCGCTTGCGTGCGCTTAATGCGCTAGCACGCGGTATTGCTCTGGGTAAGAAAATTCCCCTAAGTAGCTATGTTTCCTGGCAAACAGAAAAAGCGAGCATTGTCGCTCGCCACAATCCCCAAAAAATAATTTATTAAAAGTTTACCTTAAAGCACTTGAGAATCAACGACCAAAGATTGTCGTAAGAGCGGAGAGTTTTAACGGTTACTGGCTCTGCCTTGCTTCGCTCCTCTTCGGTCGCGGCTTCCAGGGCGAAGTTAAAAATCTGTGCATTGGGGAGAGCACCTACAACTATGGTGTGGGTGGTATTTTTTTGGTTATTGGGTTTGGTTTTGTATGTACGTTCGTTACTGTTGCGTTGTTGTCCTTGCTGGTAAGAGGCACTAACAGCGGCGGGCTTGTTGGTGTAAAATCTAAGCTCAACAGTGGTTTTGTGGTGAGAGTTGCTGTTACTAGGGTATGTTGTGGCCGATATATTGTAAATAGTAAGAGGGGCACTGGCATCAACGGCGGGACCACCTACTCCGCAGGTGCATTGACTATTTACAAAGCTATCGTCGCAAGACATAAGTGCCAAGCAAAGCTTTTGTGCTTGCGCCTCCCTTTCGCGCGCGCGGTTTTCGTCTGTTATAAAAGGGTTATCTATTTTCCCATCCTCGAACGGGGGTTTATCGCCACTACCTGGTGGCAGACAATGTTCACCGACACAGCCAACCTCGACACTCTCGTCGTTGTCGTTTGGATCTTGGCGCGGAGGTGCGAAAGGGTCCCCAGGTGGTAAGTATGTTTTGGGGGTTGATACACCTCCGCCTCCGGGCGGTGTATAGGGCGTTGTTCTTGTTGATGGCCGGGTGCTAGTACTTGTCCAGGTTTGTGTCGATGTTGGTGGTATTGATGTCGGCGATGATGATGTCAACGGCGGCGACGTTGATTGGCTCGTGCTAGATCCGCCTCCTGGAAGAGTAGAGGGGGTTTCGATATTTCCTTCTCCTCCCGCAGGTTGACCTGGGCCCGCCAAGCTATAATCACGAATAGTTTCATCGGCAATAATATCGGGCACCACAAGAAAAATAGCAACAAACAACATCGCCAAACCTGTAGCAATAATGAGGTTCTTGTTTATCATACACGGCTATTTTAGCACACTTTTTTATGCTATACTATGTTCGTATATAGTGCCTAGGAGTGAACTTGTCTTTTATTCACAAGAAAATCAACAGTGTCGAGGGAGAAAAGAAGCGCAAAACAAAAAAGATAGTTGCGCTTTCCCTGTTAATATTATTAGGAATAATTGCGGCGATTGTCGGTTGGGTGGGGTACAGCGCAAGTAACGCGCTTGATAAAATCACAGATGGCGATTTTTCCTTGAAGCAGTTTTTTCAGAGCACAACTTTAAAAAACGAAGATGGGCGTACCAATATTTTGCTTTTGGGGAATGGGGGAAGTAACCACCCCGGCGGTCAGCTGACCGATACAAACCTTCTTTTAAGCTATGACCACAACAAAAAACAGGCAGCGATGATCTCTTTCCCCCGTGATCTACAAGTCAAAATTGCCAACTCCAATGAAACTAATAAACTGAATTATGCTTACGCTTATGGCGAAAAAAATAGTAAAACCACCAGCGGTGGAGAGGTGGCAAAAAAAACAGTTAGCAATATTGGTGGGGTAGAGGTACACTATTACGCGATCGTTGATTTTATTGGCTTTCGTGAACTGGTGGATACATTAGGGGGAGTAACAGTAAATGTGGAAAAAGCGATTAACGACCCTTATTACCCAAAAGATTTTTTTGATGCACAGGGTAATTACCGTAAAACTAATGACTATAGCCCGTTTTATCTTAAAGCAGGGGTGCAAAAACTCGATGGCGCGACTGCTCTAAAGTACGCTCGCTCGCGTGAAACAACTTCCGATTTTGACCGTGCGGCGCGCCAGCAAAAACTAATAATGGCAATGCGCGACAAAGCGCTTTCGCTTGGAATTCTATCCAACCCTAAAAAGGTGGTTGATATTATCGAGGTTTTGGGCAATCACTTGCGTACCGATATGTCGGTTACAGAATTGAAAGAATTTATTACCCTCGCAAAAGATCTTGATATGGGCAATATTAGGCGCGAAGTAATTAGCACAGGAGAAAATAGCCTCCTTGTTTCGACAAAAAATAGTAGTGGGCAATATGTTCTTCTTCCTAAAGGCGGAACATTCGCACAAATAAAAGCGTTGGTTAGGGAGATTTTTGGCAACGCAGAAAATGAAGGCGGTGTCTCCGTAAATGGTGTTGTAGAGGGTAAAATAGAGGTTCACAACGGCACTGGCACTGCTGGCTTGGCTCGCCTTCTTGCCCCCAAGCTTCGCGAAAAAGGTTTTACGGTAACGTCTCTCAAAACTGCTACTGCGGCCAGAGATGATTCTATTCTTTACGATTACACATCGGGCAATAGTGAGGCGGCGGTGGCTATGATTAAGTCGTTGGTGCCCGAAATAACAGTTATAAAACGCATAGATAACGCAGAAACACTAGACTTTAAGCTTATTTTAGGTAAGAATTACACAGGTGATTAAAGTAAAAGAAATTTCACGCTGGTTGGCGTTGTTGTTATGGCCAACACTCGTTGTGGTGTCTGCTTGGGCACTAAGGGTTGACGGTGGTCTCTCTTACCGCTTGTTAGTGGTATTTTTGTTTATTTCATCAATCGTTTTTGCGTGGTGGCAAAAAAGACTATATCTTGCTTCGATTTCGTTGGTTTTTATTTGCGCAAGCAGTTTAAATGTGTATATGCAAAATAGTGGTGCAGATGGTTTTTCGTTGATTGCTGCCTATACTGTTTTAGTTTTTGTTCTTGCAACTGCTTGTTTCTCATCTTTTTTAACCTATGCACTCAAGGTCAATAAACCTATGATTATGGTTTACTTGGTGGGGGTAATATTTCTATGTTTGGAATTTTTTTGGCTCTTGTCACTTTTGGCCGCCGACCCCATTATTAAAGCGCTACTTGTTGCGGGTTTATTCCACATAACATTTACTATGGTAGCACTTTACAGCTGGGGAAGACTTTCCAAAGCAAGTTTTCGCTGGTATGTTATAATAAGTTCTTTATTTTTTAGTGTGTTTATTAAAATTATGTAAGGGTGAATTATGAAAAAGAAAACACTCACGAAGGGATCGGCGCAACTAAAAAAGAAGTTAGCGGCGCTACGAAAAGCTAATATTAAAGAGATTATTTTGTGGTGGCAGCGCTTGCTTGTGGGGTGGGCGGAGTATTTTGTTAATTTGCCTAAAAGAATTAAGAATTTAACCCGAATTGAGATAAGGGTAGAGATTGTGAATTATATGACAGCTCTTGTTTTTGCATATCTTGTTGGGGCGATTCTTGTCGGCGCAGGCTTTTATTCAAAAAAAATCCCTCTTAACGATAATTTTGGCTGGGTGGCTGCTAACGTTTTCCCTTTACCCGCGGAAATAGTAGGTTTTCGCACAATCACCCTTAAAGATATTGCCGATCAAGAAAAAATTATTTATTTCTTTGCCGAGCAAAGCAATAGCAGCCTCGGCAGTCGTCTTGAGGTGGACGGCAAGGTAATGGAGTCGTTGCAGGAAGTAAGACTTGCACAAAAAACACTCGATAAATACGGTATTAGAGTTACAAAAGAAGATGTAGATGAAGTTATGAATCAAATAGAAGAGGAAAACGATGGTAAGGAGCAGGTCGAGCAATTGTTGCAAACTCTTTACGGAATGAGTACGGTGCGTTTTCGAGGAATAGTTTTCGACCAGCTTGCTCGCGATAAAATACAGTCGGAGGTGCTTAAGACTATCAAGGTAAATCATATTTTAGTAAGCGAAGAAGGAAAGGCACGTGAGGTTAAAGAAAAGGTGGAAAAGGGTGAGCAAAGTTTTGCCGATGCCGCGCGTGAGTATAGCCAGGATCTTAAGGCGAATGAAACTGGTGGTCTGATTCGTTCTAATTTGGACACCGATTTTGTGGGACGGGATTCCGGCCTGGCAAAAGAATTTATCGATGCTTCGTTTGCCCTTGAGCCAGGTCAAATTTCTGAGCCAGTCAAGACGGAGTTTGGTTGGCATATTATTAAAGTCGACGAAGTGCGTGGCTATATCGATATGACCTATGCTGATTGGCTAAAAGATGCTCAGGTTAATACGTTTATTTGGCGGCTTTATCGTCCGTAACTGGTCTAGGGCTGTTAAAGAGAGGGCGTAAATAGGTTTACAAGACCCGCGAAAGATAATATAATAGCGACTGTGGACCCGTAGTGTAGTGGTTTAACACGCCTCCCTGTCACGGAGGAGATCGCCGGTTCGAATCCGGTCGGGTCCGCCACTGTTGTGTTGCATAAGCTATAGAGGTTGTTGTAAATTTTTAGATAAGAAAAAAATGCCCGAACTTAGGGTTTTGGCATAGCTTTACTGTTCGAGAGGGGGCGAGAATTTTTTACTGTTCGAAGAGTATTCGCGGTAGGCGGAACGATGAGAACTATTTGCGTAAGTTTAATATTAGTGCCTGACAGTTCTCGTCGCTTCGCTCCTCGAACAATAAAAAAATAACGGTTGGTAGTTCTCAGCGATTACGCCTCGAACGATAAGAATGTGGCTGTGGCACTCTTTACTGTTCGAACGCAGTGAGAACTTTCCTTGATACTTGTTACCGCTCGAGCGGAAGCGAGAACCCCGCCTAAAAAGGCGGG
>DBQW01000035.1 GCA_002305395.1 Candidatus Berkelbacteria bacterium UBA1384
CACCCGTTTTTGCAATTACACCGCTTTGTACGAGCAACGGCTGGCGACCGCTTTGAATTTGTTAGCGAGGCACCACTAAAGAGTGGCAATTACACTGTTTATGCAAAGGCGGCACGGGAAAACGGCGAAACTGGTCCTCTTATGTACCTAGGTTCGTTCGAGGTTACCAAATGTGCGTGGTGGCTTTGGCTCTTTTGGGTTTTGCTTGGTCTGCTTATCGCACTAGTAATGCTTGTTATTGGTATGGCGATAGGGCGTCGTTATTACGAAGATCGATTAGAGGAGCCCACAAGAAAATCATTACACTCTGCCTACCTTGACGACAACCACCAAGATCGTCTATAACGGCGAGGTCCCTCTTTAGAGGGACCTTCCGTTGCAGGTGACCTAGTTGCTATGCAACACCCACATTTGTGGGATTCTAGCCCCGCAACAGGGGCACAAGGAGGCAACACCTTGACAATCCAGAGACAGTCCGTGTTGCTCATAGCCCTCTTGGGGGCTGTGGGTATGGCGTGGATGGTGGCGGGATGCGCAAGCAACCCGTGCCCTGCCGGCACGCCAGAGTTGCGCGTCGACAGGGTGGTTGACCAGTTCGGCAACGTAGTTGCCGGACAGATCGATCTCACCCGTCTTCCTGCCGGGTGGAGGGTACGCCTGGTGTCGAGCCAGGCAATGGAGCCCAAGGCGTCGGCCTACGATGCTAAGGGCACCATGACGCACGGCAGTTTTCCCACCAACCCCACGGTGGGAGACGAGCATTACTACAATGGCCGCTACTACGGCTATTGTGGTAAGAGGTGGGGATGGGCACCTAGAGTGCCTGGTGCGGCGAGCGTGACGCCCGACGGCCCGACGGCCGCCTGGGTTACCTTCGCCACGGTTGGGAAGCCCATGGCAGTGGTGATTGTTGCCACCTGCCAGGGGCGCCCGGTGGGCATGCCCCTTGTGATAGGGGTGGATCCCAGCGCCAAGTTGGGGATCAGTTTTCCCCCTGTACGTGAGGTGGTAATGGGGCAACCGTACCTCCTCACTATTGTGGGGGGATATGCCTCTTGGCAGATCCCCGACCAAGGCATTGGCCTCTACGTCACCTACGGTGGCGAGAGGTACCTCGTGGGGGTGCTGATGGCTGGCGCTAATGGTCAGCTTATCGCCACCTTCGGCGAGGGGCTAAACGTCATACGGGGTATGATCCCCTATGGCGTTATGAGGACCCTTACCGTCGAGTTCGAGATCGACGGTGAGCGCTACACGTTCCCGATCACGGTGATCGGGACCGGGGACGGTGGCGATGATCACGGTGGGGACGGCGGCGTGCTCGTCCCCATAGACTGAAGGGACTGAGGAGAATGAGATGTGTGCTTTTTTCATCAATAGCTATAATTGTGGCAATGTTGGCGGGCTGTGGTGCCGACATTGCGGGCACCAATCCAGTCGACGAAGTAGTAGAAAACTCCGCGCAAGCAGGCGGGGTCACCGTCTCCATTGCGCCACCGGAGGTTGCGGCGCGGGCGTTGTCGGACAGGTTCCTGTTCGATGATGTCCTGGTCCAGTTCCGCCGGGCGAGCGACGACGCAGTCGCGCGTCAGGCGGTCCTGACGCTCGCTAACCCGAGCGTCACCTTCAAGGGCCTGCCCGGCGGCTTTGTAGGCTACGCCTACGCCGCCGTGCGCAGAGACGGAGTTGTCTTCACCGACGGGCAGAGCTCGTCGGTGACCATCGTCGCCGGAAAGACCGTCAAGGCGGCTATCAAAATTGCCGCCACGACGGCCGAGGTGAAGTTGGTCGCGCCCGCGACAAGCGGCGCGACCGTTACCACCCCTACCCCGGGGATCGTTTTGAACGTCTGCGATCCCGGGGGGAAGCCCGTCAGCGCTCGCCTCTACAGGGTGAGTGCGAGTGGTGCCATCCTCAAGGATCTCGGTGTACGTACCGGGACCAACGAGGACCTAAGCTGGGGCGACAGTGGCCTCGGCGATGGCGAACATCACTACCGCCTCGAGACGGCAACGGCCTCGGGTGGTAATGGTGAGCTCAGTTTCTCGCTGGTGGTTGACACCAGTGGGGGGCTGAACATCGAGATAAGCAGTCAGGGGAGGGGGTGAGGGCGATGCGCTTCGCAGCGCCACCCCTCATACTGATGCTGGTGCTGGTGGGGTGCGGTGCGGACGTGCTAGACACGTCCGCACCGCACCAGCTTCTCGGTGAGGAGGCGGACCTCGCGCAAGCAGGCGGGGTTACCGTCTCCATTGCGCCACCGGAGGTTGCGGCGCGGGCGCTATCGGACCGGTTCGTCTTTGATGACGTCTTGGTCCAGGTCCGCCTTGTGGCGGACAACACAGTCTTACGTGAGGCTGTGTTGACGCTCGCGAACCCGTCGGTAAGTTTCGGCGGGTTCCCTGCCGGCACCAAGGTATATGCCT
This sequence comes from Candidatus Berkelbacteria bacterium UBA1384, assembly GCA_002305395.1. GTDB lineage: Bacteria > Patescibacteriota > UBA1384 > UBA1384 > UBA1384 > UBA1384. The sequence continues at coordinate 2,427 of DBQW01000035.1, forward strand.
CCGCCCAACTAAGGCGCGGAGGCACCGTCTTTGCCCAGGGGCGGAGCGAGGACGTAACGATTGCGGCGGGCAAGAACGTTAGTGCCGCAATCGTTGTCGAGGCGACGGTGCCGACCATCGGCAACAAATCGCCTCTCGACGGCGAGGTGGTCGCGACTAATGCGCCGACCATCTACGCCAAAGTTATCGACCCCGGTGGTAAAACCCCATCGAGCACGGTTGTGCTCGATGGGGTTAACCTCGGCACCTTCACCGGTACCGAGGTAAGTGTTCCCACCAGTGGCCTAGCCACTGGGAGCCACACGGTGGAGCTTAGTGCTACCACCGCCTCTGGCGGGAGCGCACTTGCCACCTGGACGTTCGTCGTCGATCCCGTGGCGAACGTTACTGCTCCATGGGATCAGTGGGTGGGCAAGGTCCAGACGTTCTACAGGGCGTCTGGTTCCCTTGTCCACACGGCAACGCTGCTGACGGTGGCAACCCCACCTTCGGCGGCACAAGGTGAGGTCTCGCTGTTTTTCTTTAACGGCGACCTCAACCTTGAATGCCGAGGTAAACTCCACCTCACCGACCAGGGTTTGGTTGGTGGGGAGCTGGGGTGGTATGACAACACGAACGTGTTTCATACCTACCCAGCAGGGCGGTGGTCGAGTGGGCCGTGGTCGTACGATGACCATGGTGACCTCGACCCTACAACAGGCACGGTAACCGTGCCCAACGTCTCTATTGATATTGATGGAGACGGTGCTCCTGAGTACACGGGCACGGTTACCCTCGCCCAAACGGCATCGACGCCGTTTTAAGGGCGACTTTCCTACAATGGCCCGCAGAAGATCTTTTCTGCGGGCCATTTCTCGTATAACCGCCTTGAGTTATCTTGTTTTATTTCAAAATTCAAAAACCAACAATCTTTTTTCTGCATTTACTTCGATACTTCCCAGTATCGAAGTAAATGTAGCAATATGCTACAATAGCTTCAATGGCGAAATTTCGTAAAAATGAACTATCGAAAAAGGAGATAGAAGAATTACTGCTAGATTTTGCGGTCGTCTTAGCTAACATCAAGCAACCTAAAGAGGCTGTACAGTTCATTAGAGATTTGATGTCAGGAAAAGAAGCAAGGATGTTCGCTAAACGCCTTAAAATAGCCGATCTACTCTTGTCGGGTAAAAATTATTCCGAAATATCACAAGACCTTAAGGTGTCATCGTCTACAATTGCAAGGGTCAATGCTTGGTTGCAAGAAGGTTACCGCTTGATGATAGCACGGCTCAAGGCGCGACGTAACAACGAGCAGTGCAGTCCAGACATACACAGTGATTTTCCTAGTATTAGGCGCCGATATCCGGCCTACTATTGGCCACAATCTCTTCTAGAAGCTGTGGTGAGCAGTGCAAGTAAGAGACAAAAGCAACAGATTTATCCGTGCTATGGAAGAGATGCGCGAAAAAGATGATCTTTTCCAGCGCCTTGAGGTAATCTTGAGGCGTAAACTATAACCCTGCATTTACTTCGATACTGGGAAGTATCGAAGTAAATGCAGAGAAATAGAGGTTGCAGTGTTGCGGTTATGGTGGGGTGTAGTGGTTAATCTTAATTAAAGATAAGGAGATATTATGCCGGAATTGCCAGAGGTGGAGGTGGTTGCTCGAGGACTACGTAATAAAGTTGTGGGTCTTACTATCGACAAAGTTAGCGCAACGAGCGAAAAGGTTGTAGGTGGTAGTCTCGAAAAGTTTAAGAAATTCACGCAAGGCGCGAAAATTAAGAGTGTCCAAAGGGTAGGAAAGCTTTTGATAATACATTTATCTAACAAAAACGTTATTCTTTTACACTTAAAACTAACCGGGCAACTAATTTATGTCGATCGTTTCGGAAAGGGGTACAAAGGGGGCCACAGCCAAAAAGCATACGACACCAAGCCACCCAGTAAATACACCCATATTACTTTTGCTTTTAACGATAGGAGCCATCTGTACTTTAACGATTTGCGCCGTTTTGGTTGGGCGAAAGTTTTTCGTAGGCAAGACCTAGAAGAAAGAAAACAAGAGGCGGGAAAAATTCTTGCTGGTCTTGGTCCAGACCCTATGGGGAATGAATTTAGTTTGCAGTCTTTCCTCGCCAACGTTAAAAGGCGGGCAAAATCTAATATTTACCAAGTACTAATGGACCAAAAAGTTGTTGCTGGTCTTGGCAATATTTATGTTAACGAATTATTATGGCGCGCCAAAGTAAACCCCAAAACAAAAGTAGCGAAAGTGCCAAAAGAAAAAATCCTTTTTATTGGTAGGGGAATTAAACCTATTCTCGAAGAAGCGATTAGCTATGGTGGCTCATCGGCTAATACTTTTGTAAAAATCGATGGTAGCAAGGGAAAATATACCGATCGGCTCGCTGTTTACCAGCGCCAAAAACAGCCTTGTCACAGAAAAGATAAAGGAGTAATCGCTCGTGTCTCTATAGGGGGGAGGGGTGCTTTTTATTGCCCAATATGTCAAAAAGGGGTAAAATAATAGGTAGAGAACCACACAATATGAGCAAGACACAAGTATGGGGGGTAATATTAGCGGGTGGAAAGGGAACACGCCTTAATTGCACCGATCGCCCAAAGGTTATGATAGAAATCTGCGGCAAGCCGATTATTCGCTATGTTATCAATGCCTTGCGCGGAGTAACGGAAAAAATCATCATTGTTACAGGTTTTATGGGGGAAAAAATAACTACCGCTTTTCAAAATGAAGGAGTGCAGTTTGTTCATCAGGCGGAACAGCTAGGTACAGCCCACGCACTTATGCAAGCGGAGAGAATTTTAAAAAATAAAAAAGGAATAGTGCTAATAGTTAATGGCGATGGTCCGCTTTTTACAAAAGAAGTGTTTTCTCCTTTAGTTAAGGCGATGGAAAGCGGGAAATATACATTAGTTTTTAGTTCGGTTGTAGAAACACAACATCCAGAATATGGGCGCATTGTTCGTAACAGGGAAAATAAAGTTGTAGATATTGTTGAGGCAAAAGACGCAAATGCGGAACAAAGGGCGATCAAAGAAAAAAACGTTGGCGTTTATGCTGTCGATAATAGCTGGCTTTGGCACGCGCTTAAAAAAATAGAAAAAAGTTCTGTTTCGGGAGAATATTATATTACAGATTTGGTTAAAATTGCCTTAGCGCAAAAGAAAAGCGTTGAAGCCATTCCATCGCCTAGCGTACAGGCCACGCTTGGCGTTAATACGCCGGAAGAACTTAAACAAATAGAGCAAATTTTATGCAAAAAGTGAGGGGATTGTGAATAAACTAGAAAAAATGACGAGGCTATCGCTTATTCTTTTTGTTGTGGCACTTGTTAGCTTAACTATTCACAATACGCTTTATGGAATATGGCGTGTAGAAGAGGCGCTCTTTTCGTTGCTGGCAATAACTTTGTTTGTTGCTTTTTTGGTGAGTGTAATTTGGAATATTGTAACGTTTTTACGTTTTGGCTGGCCTACCGATATTTGGAAGGTAGGTTTTATAGGTGTTTTTGGCTTAATGGGTCTAATACCCAACTTGGGGTGTAACTTCTTTGCCTTTTTTGTGCTGTTTGGTCTTTTTATTTTACGCCCCGGGGTAACAGCTCGTACTAAGCGCTAAATTCGTCTTCTTTAAGTTCGTGGAAATTACGGAAAATGTAAGGCGAGATGCGCGCAACAATTTCATGGGGGTTGGTTCCCGCCCAACGGGCGAGGTCCTGTGCGCGAATAATATCACCTACACTTTTGCCAATAAGGACAACCTGCTCGCCCACTTTGGCGTTGAGTCCGGTAACATCGATTATGGCTTGGTTCATACAAATTCTTCCCACTACCCCTACTCTTTTGCCGTTAATTAAAACCTGCGCCTTATTAGAAAGAGAGCGGGGGTAGCCGTCGGCATAACCTACCGGAATCACAGCAAGAGAAGAAATACGCTTTGTTTTATAAGTTAAGCCATAACCAACGCTTGCTCCCTCGTTAACTCTTCTTACCTGGACAATTTTTGTCGACCATCGCAGAGCGGGCAGGAGGCCGGGAATTGTATCCTCGAGACCATAAAGTGCAATCCCCGGACGGACGGCGTCAAAATGCGCTTCTGGGTATTTGATAATAGACTTCGAGGCGGCTAAATGTACCATTGGCATAGCATTGGCATCGATTTGCTGTAATTGAAAAAGGGCGGATTCTATTTCTTTGATTTGGTTGCGTGAGTATATGACATTGTCTGCCTCGGCAAAATGAGAAAAAACTGCCTCTAAGATAAGGTAGGGTTTTTGGTTAATGAGATTAACATAGTCTGTTGTTTCGGCGGGGTTAATGCCAAGGCGATGCATACCCGTATCGATTTTTAAGTGAACGCGCACGGGCTGATGGGCACTTTCCGCGACTTGGGCGAGAGTTTCAATCTCTTCTTTACTAAAGACTGTTATACGTAGTGAATGCTCGATAACCCTTTGATATTCGCTGGGTTGGGTGTAGCCAATGACTAGAATTGGTACTTTGATTTTGGCAATGCGTAAGGCAATCGCTTCGTCAACAGTGCTTACCGCCAGCATATCAACCCCTTCTTGCCAGAGTTTGTTGCCAACTTCGGTAAGGCCGTGGCCATAAGCGTTCGCCTTGACAACAGCAATCACACGCGTTTCTTCGTCGATGTGCTCGTGAATTCTTCGAAGGTTATTGCCGATTGCTCCTAAGTCGATATTGATCCAGGTTAGCATCTCTTTCCTTTATAACTTTTCACTTTTAATAGCTTTCTCGATTACAGTTTCTGTAAAGGCGCAAACATGTAGATGTAATTCTTTTTCTACCCTTTGGCAAAGGCGTAATTTTTCTACTTTTTCCCAAGGGTTTTGTAAAAAACGCATTGCCTTGATTGTTTCTGCGCTAATTGCCCGCCCCTCGTTTTGGGGGTGGTTTTCTGTTATTCCTCCAAGAAGGGGGCTAAACAAGTAGTCGCCATTTTCACAAAGAGGATCTTGGCTGTAAACAGATTTGTTAAGTTCCGGTTTATACCCTAGTATAGAAAGGCAGTTAAAGGCGAAAAAATCAACAATACGGCGCTCTCCTTTTTTATCAATAACATCGAGGCTATTTACCAGTAGCTCATAAAGTGCGGGAAGTGGCTCTTCGTCGTGGGTAGAGTTTGTTACAACCTCTCCGATCCAGTATGCCAATTTTGCTTTTTGTAAATCGTTACTAATTGCGCTGTGGGAGTTAATAATATTGGCTTCTGTTAAAATATCGATACTTCGACCTTTTGCCACCACAATATCAAGTCGGGAGAAGAGGTTTGTTGCCGAGGCAAAACGACTTTCGGGACGCCGTGCCCCTTTAGCAAGCAGTGTTTTTTTACCAAAAGAGCGTGTAAACGTTGTAATTAGCCTGTCTTTTTCTCCGAACTTGTCGCGGCGCAAAACAATAGCTTCTGTTTTGTAATTTCTCACGCTCTTATTGTGCAGTAAATAATAATAATTATCAACTTGTGTTATAATAGCCTTGATGGAGGAAAAAATGATAAACAATCCTTATTATTGGCGTAGGCGCATTGCGTTTTTCGTCGTGATTTTTGCTTTTTTAGCGGTTTTATCCACATGCATTGCTCCTGCTCGCGCTCTCGATGATAGCGAGAACGAAACAGTTACCGTTTCGGTGGAGAGTGTTATTACTCTTGAAGTAGAGCCCGTAACGGGGAGTGAGCCAAGCAATATTGTTGCCGATGCTAGCTTGAACAATGGTCTCGGCACAGGCGCAACAGACGTAACTGTTTCCTCTAACAACGAAACGGGTGCTATTTTGCAGTTAAGTATGATCTCAACCGATACTAAAAGCGGTAAATTGGTTCCTACTACTGGGACTGGATCTATTGATCCCACAACAGGCGGAACCTCTTTAGGGACGAACAAGTGGGGCTATTATGCCTACCAAACACCGGATTCCCCGCCAAGCCCAATAACATGGGCGGCAGTTCCCGCCTCTGCTTCGCCTGCGACTATCTACTCTTCGGTCGGCGCTGGTCCATTTTCTTACCGCGTAACTTATGGCGCCCAGGTAGACTATACTCTGCCCGGAGGAAAGACGTATTCTAACCAAGTTACCTATACGGCCAGCACCAAACCTTAGCAAAACATAGGGTAATGAAAAAAGTTTATTTTTATTTTATTTTCTCCTTACTCCTTATTGTTCTTACGTGTTTTCCCTGCTCTTCTTCTTTTGCGCAGGAGAGCGCTAGTAAAGAAACAATCGCTATTACCCTACAAACCTCCTCCGAAAGAATCCAGCTTAAACCAGGAGAAGAAGTGTCGCGCACAATCCGTGTGCGCAACACGGGAGGAAAGGCGTACGATTTTACAGTTGAGGCAGTGCCTTACCAGCCAGACGCGCAATACAGGAATAATTTCGAAATTGAAAACAAGTGGACACAAATAAGTCGCTGGATTAAGTTTGACCGTACACAATACCACGCTGAGGTGGGAGAGGTGGTTGAGGTTCCTTTTTCTATCGAAGTCCCAGGTAAAGAACAAGCGGCAGCGGGTGGACAATATGCCGCAATTGCCGTAACAGTGCGTGACGATGCGGTAGAAGGGGTTAGTATCGCAAAAAGAGTTGCTTATCAGATTTTTGGCTTAGTCGATGGCGCCGTTGTTAGTACCGGTAGCGTTACCTCGCAGAGTGTTCCACGCTATACCTCTAAAGTGCCACTAAAAACTCATTTTGTAGTGAAAAATACTGGTAATACCGATTTTTATGCTTACGGCAAATTGAAGGTATCCTCTATTTTTGGTCGGTCTGTTTTTGAAACAGAGGAAGGTAAGCGGACACGCGTTTTTGCCTTTCCCGAATCTAGCCCGCCGGAGGCAGAGGTAAGTTGGCAAGACGCTTCTATTGGTTTGTATTGGGTAACCCAAGAGGTGGAGTTGCTTGGTAATGTTACTGCAACGAAGCGCCTAGCTCTTGTTGCTCCCGTGTGGCTTATAATTGTTGTCGCTTGTGGTTTGATAGCGTTAATTTACCTTATAGTCAACTCAATACAGCAGAAAAAACGTATCAATCAACCAATGGGTCCAACAATATGAAACGATTAATTTTACCAGTCTTCTTTATTTTTTCGTTACTTTCCTTAAAAGGTTTTGCTTTTGCAGAAAGTAGCGATTTGATTAGAGTTACCGTGCCCGAGAGTGGCCATGTTATCTCGACTTATACGATAAATGGTAAGAGCGATATTGTGGTTACTTACAATAAGCACAACAAGGCAAGATTTTCTATTTTGGGACGAGGAGAGGTAGTCTTAAACGACCAGTTTGGCAATGTCTATTTTAATACTTTTAAGGACAGTACCGCCCTGGAGGATTTTACTGTTGATTTTGCGCTGCTAAAAGGGGTGGGGAATTACTCTATGACGCTGCGTATTAGCGAGGAAGGTAAGGGTACGGCATCAAGAACTATTGCTTTAATTTATAAGCCACTTTCTGCTATTTTCTCAAAAGAGAAGGGGTTAGAGGTGGAGCCCGATACCTGGGCGACAATCGGCGAGGAGACGCGCATTGGTGCAAATAACTATATTTACTTTTTTGGCTTTGCTTTTACCTGGCTCGATATTATTCTGTGGATCTTAATAATTATTATTGTTCTGGCGCTACTGGGCTATGTTTACTATCGCTTGCGCCGCCGGCGGGCGCGGGCGGGTAGAAAACGAGAAAAATAATTTCCCTTGGTGACATTGGCGCTTTATCTGGTATAATGTTCTTATGGTCGAAATTGCCGACAAAATGGCGAAGGTGGTTTCGCTTTGTAAAAGGCGCGGTTTTGTCTATCCTTCGGCAGAAATATATGGTGGCACAGGAAGCGTGTGGGATTTTGGCCCCCTCGGAGTAGAGCTAAAACAAAACCTAAAGAAACTCTGGTGGCGCGATATGGTTCAAAGGCGCTCCGATATTGTGGGACTCGATACGGCGATCATTACACGCCCAGAAGTTCTGCGTGCTTCGGGGCACGAGAAAGGGTTTGTTGATCCATTGGTAGAGTGTAAGGTTTGCCACGAGCGTTTTCGTGCTGATCATTACCACCTAGTAGAAAGCCACTTTGCAGAATGCCACAAAGGCAAAGAGATAAAAGACAATATCACTCCTGCGCGTGCCTTTAATTTAATGTTCAAAACGTTTATGGGGCCCGTTGATAGCGATGACAACATTGCCTATTTGCGCCCCGAGACAGCACAAGGTATTTTTCTTAACTTCAAGAACGTCTTAGAAAGTAGTCGGCAGAAAATCCCATTTGGTATCGCCCAAATTGGAAAAAGTTTTCGCAACGAAATTACTCCTGGTAACTTTATTTTTCGCACGCGTGAATTTGAACAGGCAGAGCTGGAATACTTTGTACGACCAAGCGATGCGGAGCATTATTACAAGCAATGGATAGAGGCGCGGTTCAGGTGGTATTGTATGCTGGGTATAAAAAAGGAAAATCTTCGTTTGCGCCCTCATACAACAGAAGAATTGGCACACTATGCAATTGCGGCAACAGATGTGGAATACAAGTTTCCTTTTGGTTGGTCGGAGCTAGAAGGAATTGCTAATCGTCAAGATTACGATTTACAAACACACGAAAACCATTCCGGTCGTGATCTAAAGTATTTCGACGAAGAGCTAGGGAAAAAGTTCTGGCCTTATGTGATTGAGCCGGCGGGAGGAGTGGATAGAATGGTGCTGGCATTTATAGTTGATGCTTACGAAGAAATGGAGGATAACGAGGTAGTTTTGCGTTTTGACCCCAGGCTCGCGCCAATTAAAGTGGCGGTTTTTCCACTAGTGAAAAAGGATAAACTGCCCGACGTGGCAAAACAATTGTACGATGAGCTCAAAAAAGATTTTATGGTTGCTTATGACGAAGCTGGCTCTGTGGGTCGCCGTTATCGCCGCCAGGATGAAATTGGCACACCGTGGTGTATAACTGTTGATTTCGATTCTTTGAAAGACAACTGTGTGACTATTCGCGACCGCGATAGCAGAAAGCAAGAAAGAATTAAGATTGCTAAAGTAAAAGAATATTTAGAAAGCCGTTTAGAGAAGTTGTAATGTACTATTAAAGAAAAGGTGCCCGCGCGAAAAGTTTGTCGCGCGGGCACCGATGTTAAACTGCCACCGCCAGTCTTGGAGGGGTGGCATTCTTTCCCGAGCTAGTCGCCAGTGTCGTTGACGACCCTTAGCGATGAGCCGTGGTCGCACCTGTTCTGGACGACGCGCACCTTGGCGCTTAGGTACCACGTCGTAACCGGCATTTTACAGAGAGGGCATTCCTCGTCGTGTCTCTCTGCTTCTCGTGCCGGTTGGTTTGCGGGGACGACCACATAGTGCTCCACGCTCCCGGTGTTGACTACTTCCCACTCTTGCCCGTTGTGGAGAAGGTCGGCGCCGAAGTCGTCGCGATGCCCCGCAATAACAAATTGCAGGGGGCAGGCGTCCAGTGCCTTCTCGATGTCGCCTACGGTGGCGGCGCGCCACGCGCTGTTGGTCTTAAGCCACTCCTCTAGGGAAGTGGCTCGCACCGTAGGCATTTCGTCCTGAGACCCTGGCGGAAGCTCACAGAGACAGATCCCTACTGGGAAGACATTATATAGACTGCCTTATAGCACTCTATGCTTCCCAGGAACTTCAGGAGGTCTTCTGGCGAGTACAAGCCAAGCCCGAAGGCCCTTTCTGTAATGCGTGCTATCTGGCAGAGGTGTTCCCTCTGCTCTAGCAGAGACTCCGGAAACATCCTTTTCACCTTCCTATGTCTTCTTTTATAAAGACTGTTACGCCTTCCCCTAGGGGGCTACGTAACGAGTTATTGTACTATAAATAATTCCCAAAGTCTATCCTTTATTGCCATAAAAATTATAAATCTTGGGCAGGGGCAAAGTTTGCAATTTTCAAAAACGGCAGAGGCTATTGCTACTGCCACTGCTAATCTATAGTTTTTATTCTATTTTTCTAATTATCCACAGTGGTGGTTGACGATATTGCTTGTCGTGGTAAAGTAGAAGCGAGTGGTCAAATGTGGGTCAAAGTGGGTGCAGGTGGCATACCATGTTTATTGGTGAATATAGGCATAATTTGGACGCAAAGGGGAGAGTTGCACTTCCCGCGCGTTTTAGAGACGAGCTCAAAGGAGGGGCGGTGGTAACTCGTGGTCTTGATAACGCCCTCACTCTTTATACAAATGCCGAGTGGGAGAAAATTGCTCGCAAGCTTTCTGCTTTACCTCTAACAAACGCCAGTGCCCGCGCATTTGTACGCCATATATTAGCAGGGGCAATGGCGGTCGATATTGACAGTGTTGGACGTGTGGTTGTTCCGCAGTATCTTCGTAAGTTTGCCAATCTCTCTGGCACAGTAATAATTGCCGGTCTTTATAACCGGATAGAAATTTGGAACGAGAGTGATTGGCAAGCTTACCAAGAAAGTGCCTTAAAGGATACAGAGAATATTGCGGAACAGTTAACGGATTTAGGAGTGTAAGCGTTTAACAATTAAAACTGGACGGTAGCGTGGTTGCTCTCCAGGCATTGCCATTACAATGTTTGGAGCAGAAACCAAAATCGCTATTTCGCGCGCAAACGGTTGGTTGACTGGCGCATACACCAAGAAAACAACTGCACGCTGACGCGAGAACCCCGCGTAAAATTTTTTCAGATTAAGGAGGGGTAGGCACACAATTTTGACAATACAAATCACCCAAGGAGGGCTCGAGCCTGTATCGGCGCAAACCAGCGTTTCATATTAAGGCAAGAGAAAAAGACACACCGGCCGCGCTACCGGCCAGTAAGAAAGGGTTTATGGCGTACCAGCACATTCCCGTCCTCCTTGAAGAGGTTCTGTGTTACCTCGACCCCCACCCGGGGCAGGTTATTGTTGATGGCACATTTGGTTTTGGTGGACACGGGTTAAGAATAGCACGCGCGGTAGGTAGCGAGGGAAAGCTTATTGCCGTAGAAAGAGATAGTCGTACCTTAAAAGAGGCGGAAAAGAATATTGCTTTTAGCAATTACCCCCAACTCACATTAAAGCAGGGGAATTTCGCCCATATTACAGATATTGTCCGTTCGTGTGCGCTAGATAAGGTAGATGGGGTATTGCTTGACCTTGGTGTGAATTCCTACCAGTTAGATAGCGCGGGCTACGGTATAAGTATTAAGCAAAATGACCCTCTCGATATGCGTATCGACAAAAAGGCGACAAGCAGAACCGCACTGGACCTCTTGCGTAGCTTAAAAGAAGAAGAGTTAGCTAACTTATTGTTTGAAAATGCTAATGAATACAGATCGCGCCGTATTGCGTCGCTTATTAAAAGCAATATTACAAACATTAAAAGCAGTGGCGACCTGGCGAGAATTATTGCTTCTGGTGTATCGTCCCGAGGGAGAATTCACCCCGCGACAAAAACCTTTCAGGCACTACGGATTGCCGTTAACGATGAGCTTAAAAATCTGGAACAGTTTTTTGCGCAAGTTCTCCAGGTGTTAAACACTGGTGGCCGTATTGCAGTAATTAGTTTTCATAGTTTAGAAGATAGGATTGTTAAAAATAATTTTAAAAAAGAGCCGTGGGTGGTTATAAATAAAAAACCAATTACACCAAGCGCGGAAGAAGTAAAAAACAACCCAAGAGCAAGAAGTGCAAAACTGAGGGTTGCCGCCAAAAGATGATTAAATATTTAAGGAGGCAAGTTGTTAATACCGAATACCAAAACCTGGCAAGAGGGGGCGCGAAAAAGAACCCTAAGCCGAACACTCTCAGTTGGCCCTGTGTCAACAAAGATTTTTGGCATTACGTTTATTGTGCTAATTTCTTTATTTTACCTTGCCCAGTCAAGCCAGAGCGCGACACGAAACTACGCAATTTCTGACCTAGAAAGTCGCAAAGAGAAAATCGAACAAAACAAAGACGAGCTTGCCGTGGAGGCAATGAGGCTTAAATCGTTACAGAGCGTGCAATCGAAGGCGGAGGAGTTAGGTCTTGAACCCGAGTAGTAGTACTTACGGTCGTGTTGAGCCGGTGTTAGAGAGGGGTCGTTTGCGTGTTTTGGGGATGGCCTTTTTCTTAATGTTGGGGTTACTTATTTTTCAACTTGGTAAAAAACAAATTTTTGAATACGATCATTTTAAGGCACTCGCGTATCAGCAACAGGTTGCAGAATACACCAATACAGCGGAGAGAGGCTTTATTTATGCTTCCGATAAATCGGGAGCGAATTTTGGCAGTATCGATGGCAAAAAAATAGGTAACCTGTATCCTTTGGCAATCAATATTACCCGATACGATATTTCGGCGGTGCCAAACAACGTTGTCGATCCAGAAAAAACCGTCGAAAAGCTTGCTTCGGTAATAAACGACATCAACAAAGAAGAGCTTGTTACAAAATTATCAACGGACAAGCTATATTTGCCACCAATTAAAAAATCGGTGGAAAAAGAAGTTGCCGATGCGGTGAAAAATCTTGGTCTAAAGGGGGTAATGGTAGTGCCTCGTTCGGTACGTTATTATCCAGAAGGAAATATGGCAGCGCAACTCATAGGGTTTGTAAACCACGAGGGCGAGGGAGCGGCGGGGCTAGAGATGTACTATAATAACGAACTCAAGGGTATTCCTGGGCTCACCCATGGTCTTAAAGACACTTTTGGGCGTATTATTGCCGGTATGGACTCATCGATGGCGCAAGATGGCGTTAATTTAGTGCTTACACTCGATAGTACGGTGCAGTTTATTGTTGAGCGTGAACTAAAAGATGCCATAGAAAAATATGGTGCGCAAGGGGGGTCGGTAATAGTGGTAGAGCCAAAAAGTGGTCGTATTCTTGCCATGGCAAGCGAACCAGGCTACAACCCCAATGAATTTAATAAACTCCCACAAGAGGAGCAGTGGAAATTTGTCAATCCAGTTGTTACCAACGCTTGGGAGCCTGGCTCTATTATGAAGCCGGTGATTATGGCGGCCGCACTTAACGAAGGCAAGGTTGAGCCAGACACTATTCCCGAAGATCTCCCCGGTGGTTTTAGCAACCAAGTTACTATCGATGGCTACGAAATCCATAACGCCGAAGATAGGGCTTATGGCTATCAAACAATGACGCAAGTTCTCGAGCGTTCAGATAATATTGGTATGGTTTGGGTTGCCGATAAACTGGGCAACGATACAATGGCACGTTATTTGTCGGAATTTGGTTTTGGCAGTAAAACTGGTATTGACATAGGAGCAGAGGGGGTGGGTAAATTGCTTGATAGCAAAAGGTGGCGCAATGTACACCGGGCAACTATTTCCTTTGGTCAAGGAATATCAGTAACACCAATCCAGATGGTGATGGCATATAGTGTTTTAGCAAACCATGGTAAGTTAGTGCAACCGCATTTGCTGGATAGGGTTATCAGCTCTTCTGGCGAAGAGAAGAAAATCGAAGCGAAGGAAGTAAGAGAAGTAATCTCTGCTGAAACAGCCGACGAGGTTAAGGAGATGCTTGTTAATGTGGTGGAAAAGGGGCACGGCAAAAAAGCTAAGGTGGAAGGCTTTCGCGTGGCGGGGAAAACTGGTACTGCGCAGGTTGCAAAAGAGAGTGGCGGCTACGAAGAGAGTGCCCATATTGGCTCTTTTATTGGCTATGCTCCCGCAGATAACCCTAAGTTTGTTATGCTTGTTAAACTCGACCGCCCGACGAATGTAGAGTTTGCAGAAAGCTCTGCTGCGCCTACCTTTGGGGCTATTGCAAAATGGTTGCTCAATAATTACTACGTCGATTAAGGCTCTTCTTTCGTCACACCTGTTACTGTTCGAACGTAGTGAGAACCCCGCCTAAAAAGGCGGGGCAAGCTCTCCGTGACATTCTTTACTGTTCGAGCGGAAGCGAGAACTAATGCGCAAGTTTTGGCAAGTTTTGATGTCATCGGTTGGGAGTTCTCGTCGCTCTGCGCCTCGAATAATAAGGGCAACGACCGTTGCCTCGCCTTACCGTTCGAACGCAGTGAGAACCTTCCGCTACCCCTTTACTGTTCGAGCGGGAGCGAGAACTCCTGCGCGAGTTCCAGTATCAGCGACTGGAGTTCTCGGTGAGTACACCTCGAACGATAAGAGCGACGACCGTTGCCTCGCCTTACTGTTCGAACGTAGTGAGAACCCCGCCTAAAAAGGCGGGGCAAGCTCTCCGTGACATTCTTTACTGCTTGTATCTTGACTCCTGTTTATCCTTGGAGAATGCTCTCTTTTTCGCTCGGAGAGCGAGAGTTATACACAGGTAATTCTTATCCCTCTCGAAAGATGTGTGTGTAATAAGAGGTAAGTGTTTGACACATTTATTGAATAAGGGATAATATGCTTAGTGGGCAATACAATAATTATCTTAAAAAAATATAGGAGGGGTGATAATGTTTCGCAGGTACATACTTAATTTTGTGGTGCTGGTTTTGTTGCTGAGCCCGTTTGGTCTTGCTAGCCTTTTTTCTTTAGGGAAGGCATACGCTCTTAACCAGGGTGATGCTCTGTGGGCAAAGTCTACCGTGGAGGGACAAGAAAGTTCGTTTTTTTACACTACGGAAACAGACTCTAATGGCGATGTTTATGCTGTCGGCTGGGTTAGGGAGAATAATGAATACAACTTCGGTAACGGTGTTACCGTAACTGGCAATGGGGCGAACTTTAATGCTGTAATTGTAAAGTACAATTCTTCTGGTAATGCCTTATGGGCAAGGTCGACGACACAGGGGCCAAACCTGTCGCGCTTTTACGATGTAGCAGTAGATCCTACCGGTAATGTTTATGTGGTTGGTCAAATTTATGATAACGGGGTATATGGTTTTGGTGACGGCGTAACTGTGCAGGGGAGCTATACAGATCCTTACGAGCCCGGCAATGCCTTGATTGTTAAATATAATTCGTCGGGTAAGGCTCTTTGGGCAAGGTCAACCACGACGGCACCGGGATTTTCAGATTTTGGAGGAGTAGCAACAGATTCTACAGGCAATGTTTATGCGGTAGGCACCATTACCGGTAACAATGATTATAGTTTTAGTGCGAGTGTAACGGTAAAAGGCAATGCGACGACCGATAACCCCGTGCTTATAAAATATAGCTCTACTGGTGACGCAGTATGGGCAAAGTCGGTCGAGACAGCGCCAGACACCTCGCAGTTCAACGGTCTTGCTGTAGATCCTACGGGCAATATTTATGTAGCAGGCTTTGTTAAAAGTGCCGGTAACTTTGGCTTTGGTAACGGTGTAACAGTGGCTGGTAAAAGTGCGGACTATAACGTCTTGGCTGTAAAGTATAACTCGTCTGGCGTTGCCCAGTGGGCAAGATCAACAGAGGTAGCACCGGATAGTTCGGGGTTTTCGAATATTGCTATCGATGCCGCGGGTAATTTTTATGCCACTGGCTATATCATTAATAACAACCTATTTGATTTTGGTAACAACACTACAGTATCGGGAGCCGCTTCTTTGTCTCTAAATGCCCTGCTTGTTAAGTACAACGCCGAAGGCAAGGCGCAATGGGCACGATCAACAGAGACAGCAGGCGATGTTTCGGAATTTGGTGGTGTAGCCACGGATGCCGCCGGCAATGTTTATGTCTCTGGTAATATGAGCGGTACCGGTACATACGGCTTTGGTAATGGAGTAACCGTAGCTGGTAAGTACGAATATGACAACAATGTACTTGTAAAATACAATCCCTCTGGCACTGCTCTGTGGGCAAGATCGGCGACGAAAGCGCCTGATAGCTCTTGTTTTTTTGGCGTAACAACGGATGCTGTCGACAATGTTTATGTCGCTGGTTATATTACGGGTAACAGTCAATTCGACTTCGGTAACGGAGTAACAACAACAGGTGCCTACAGTGGGGGTGATAATGCTCTTCTCGTAAAATACGCCGGT
>DBQW01000040.1 GCA_002305395.1 Candidatus Berkelbacteria bacterium UBA1384
TATGTTAATGAACTTTTGCAGCAAGCCAGGAGATCAGCATCGCCTCGTTATGCCACCCTGGCAGACCTTCAGGGTCTCCCATAACCGAAACGTTACAGCGTTTCGTGAGTGGGAGGTCTCCTCCTTCTGCGCAGCAGACGATATCGCCGCGCGCATCAAAAGCATAGAACAGCCATACTCCTCCTTCCCATACGACGACGAAGGTTGGATTACCGGCAAACTCTATGCTGCCTCCGCGCGCGATCTCCAGTGCTGTTTTCCCCAAGCGGGGGCACGCCTCGACGAGGACATTACTCTCCATGATTTTGCGGAGAGAATGGGGCTCGGCCCCTGTCCATGGGCGCTAGTCCCCCAGGTCGTAGACAAGCTACTCGCTGGCTGCGACATGTTCGGGTTGAGGACGAGCGAGGCCTTAATCTATGTGGAGGCAGGGGATGGCGAATCTTCCCCCTACGCCCTTTGGGCGTACCGCCACGCTCCTCGCCCCTTGTTCGATCACCCTTGCCACGGCATCTACTTAAGCCATGGTAAAGGAGAGATACGCCTCGAGCGTATCAACGCCCCCCTCGCCTCGTTGCGCGATATCGACGCGCAAACCCCTGTCGAGTACGAGAACCTACCACAGGCGTGGCTCGCCACGCCTTAGTAGAAAGACGCTCTCCCCCCCCTGCAAAACAGGGGGGTTCACTTTGCTATATAACCTCCCGCCCTACCTTAAAAGAGAATAACCAATCATCAGACAATAATACTTTTACTGTTTGAAGCGCAGAGCGTCGAGAACCCCGCCGTTATTTTTATTGTTCGAGAGACCGCATGCAGTGCCATCTCGAGAACTCTGAATCGCTAGCACTGGCACTGATGCGGTAGTTTTCATCGTTCCGCCTACGGCGGATACTCTTCGAACAGTAAAAAGTTCTCGCTTCCGCTCGAACGGTAAGGGGGCAACGGTCGTCATTTTTTATTGTTCGAGGAGCGGAGCGACGAGAACTATCGGCCTCTGATGCCACACCTCACGAAGTAGTTCTCGCTACCGCCCGAACAGTAAAGAGGCAACAGAGAGCTTGTCCCGCGCCTTTAGGCGTGGGGTTCTCACTGCGTTCGAACAGTAAAAAGCAAGAACTGCAATAAACGTGCATAAGTTGCGATACATTATTAATACATTTATGAGCTCACAAAAGTCNNAAGTCCAATATGTTATGGACCGTAACAAAGCGTTGATTTTTTCTGCTTATCTGTTACAATAATTCTGAACAATATCCTTTGGCAACCATAAACCAGGAGAAAAATGAAAGAGTACGAAATCACCTATCTGCTAGCAGACGAAGCCCTTTTTAGTAAAAAAATAGTAGAAAACGCAATCGAAAATCTCGGGGGCAACGTTACCTCCGTTAAGCCTTGGGGGCAGCGCAATCTGGCTTACCCCATTCGCAAGCTCAACACCGCTTTTTATGCAACCATAGTTTTCGAGCTAGAAACAACAAAAATCAAAAAACTTAATCGCCAACTACTGCTTGAACCCGACCTTATGCGCTTTTTAATCGTTAACGATGTAGTAACCAAAGAACTAGAAGAGGAAGCAGTGTCGGAGAAAAAAGAATCATTAGCTAGCAAAAAAGAAGAAGCAGAAAGCGCCTCGGTTAAGCCAGCAAAAACAGTTTCCACCACCACCTCTAAAACCTCTAAAGCAAAACAGAAAGAAGCGGTAAAGAAAACTACCAAGAAAGAATCAACACCTCTTAAGAAAAAACCCGTAGCCAAAAAGAAAGAAGCAGTATCCGACACAGAACGCCTCAAGCAATTAGAAAATAAATTGCAGGACTTATTAAAAGAATAAAGGCGGTGCTATGCTAAACCTAAATAGGGTAATGATACTAGGAAATGCGACTCGTCCTCCAGAGAATCGCTTTACTCCCAACGGCAAAGAGGTTGCTAACTTTGCTGTTGCCACCAATCGTCGCTGGAAAGATCAAACGGGTAACTTCCAAGAGCAAACCGAATTCCACGAGGTAGTAGCGTGGGGTCCTTTAGCAAGCATTAGCAAGCAAATCATTCAAAAAGGAAGCAAGGTCTATGTTGAAGGTCGCCTCCAAACAAGAACATGGGAAACACCCGACGGCAACAAAAGGCAGAAAACAGAAATAATTGCAGAAAATATCATTGGTCTCTCCCCTCGCTCCGCGGGTTCTGCCGAATATGCCGAAAATACACCAGTGCAAGAAGAAGAAGCAGAGTCTAGCGCAACCAAAAAAGAAAGTTCTTCCAAAGAAAAGAAAAACGACAAGAAAGAAGAAAGCGAAGAGGAAGAAGCAATTGATTTAGACGATATTCCATTTTAGGAGAAGTATGACAAATAAAGCCAAGAAAAAAACAGTAAAAGTTATCGATTATAAAGACGGCGCAACACTGGGTAAGTATTTATCGCGCTGGGGTAGAATTAAGCCTGCAAGCGCCACCCGCTTAAGCGCGAAAGATCAACGCAAACTGGCAGAGGCAATCAAAAGAGCACGCTTTCTGGCTCTCCTGCCCTACGTCAAAAGATAAAATACTTACAGAAAGCAAGTTGGTTCAGTATTCGCCCAACAATATCCATATAGCTATGTGTCTTTATGAGTTACGACATTTCTGAGTTGCAAATTGGTACAAATATTTTATGGTCTAATGAACCCTGCGTGGTAATAGGGCGCGATCACACAAAGCTAGGGCGCGGAGGAGCTATTTTAAGGTTAAAGATGCGCGGCCTGATAAGCGGGACGATATACGAAACAACACTTAAAGGAAACGATAGCCTACCCGAAGCAGAAATCATAAGAAGTAAAGCACAATTTTTATATGGCGACCAAGAAAAACTTCATTTTATGAAGCAAGACGATTTTGATCAAATCTCTTTAAGTAAAAAAATTGTTGGAAGGCAAAGCGATTTCCTTAAAGAAGAAACCGAGGTTGACATCATCAGCTTCGAGGGAAAAGCAATTAACGTGCAGCTGCCGGTAAAAGTAGATTTAAGAGTAACCTACGCAGAGCCTGCTGTACGTGGTAACACCGCCCAAGGCAATGTTACCAAACCAGTAGAGTTAGAAACAGGCGCGAAAATTAATGCGCCACTTTTTATCAAAAACGGAGACACTGTCCGCGTGAACACGGAAACAGGGCAATATGTGGAAAGAGTAAACAAGTAGTTCACAGACAGTGCTGTAAAAATGATCCACTGCAAGACAAAACAATATGCCAACGGCCTCACACTAATCACTGCCCCCCTGCGCGACACACAAACAGTAACCTCATTCATACTAGTACGCGTTGGCAGCCGCTATGAAAACGAGCACAACAACGGCATTTCTCACTTTTTAGAACATCTTTTTTTCAAGGGAACAAAAAAACGCCCCTCTACTTTTGAAATCTCGCAAGAATTAGACGGCCTAGGGGCAAAATACAACGCCTTCACCTCCGAAGAATCAACAGGCTTTTACGTACAGGTCGCCAGTGAAAAATTCGCGCAAGGCTGGGATATACTAAGTGATATGTTTCTTAACCCCCTTCTCCCAGAACAAGAAATACAAAGGGAGCGAGGCGTTATCATCGAGGAAATGAAGATGTACTGGGATATGCCTGCGCGCTATGTACACGACCTTGCTAAACGCCAAGTTTACGGTAATACCCCCCTAGGAAGAGAAATTATAGGCACAGAAAAGGTTATTGAAAAACTACAGCGAAACGACATCCTCAACTACCGCAAGCGACACTATTCCCCGCAAAATATCATTGTTATTATTGCTGGTAAGGGTAACGAAAAAGAGTGGGAAGAGGCAGTAACAAAGTCATTTGCACAAAGCAAAAGCGCAAGGTCACAATCGCCTTTTGAAAAAGCGCAAATTAACTTTAGCGGTCCTGTCGTGGCTTGTAATTACAAGCAAACAGATCAAGCGCACATAGTTGTTAATATTCCCACTTTTTCTATAACAGACAAACGCTGGCCTACACTCGATGTACTCACAAACATTTTAGGTGGCCAAATGTCGAGTCGTCTATTTATAGAAATTAGAGAGCGGCGAGGGCTTGCTTATTACGTTAGAGCAACAGCAGATGGTTTTCATGATGGCGGGTTATTCTCTATATCCGCGGGCTTAAGAACAAGCCACGTTAAAGAAGCGCTAGTGGTCGTTGCCGAGCAACTTGAAAAACTAAAAAAAGAAACAGTCAAAAAAGAAGAGCTTGTACGCGCGCGTGAAAATATTGTTGGTCATCTTGCCATGGAAATGGAAGGCTCTTTTAATATTGCCTCATTTTTAGCCAACCAGTATTTTTACAGGAGAAAAATTAAACAACCGGAAGAATTTACAAAAGAATATCGCCAAGTAAGCGCACAAGACGTGCAGGCGTTGGCGCGCTATCTTTTTGAAAACGGCAATATTGCTGTAACGACGCTCGGCCCCCTAAAGCAAAAACAAGAAAAAGAATTAGTATCAATTTTTAGCAAAAAAATATAATAAATGTTGGAGGAAAAATGGAAAAAACGTTAGTATTATTTAAGCCAGACGCAATTAACAGAGGGGTGGTAGGAGAAATCCTCGAACGCTTCGAGAACAAAGGGCTCAAAATTGTCGGTGCAAAAATGATGCAACTCGACGACGCAATTATTAACGAACATTATTCCCACATCGCCGATAAAGCCTTTTTCCCTCCTTATAAAGACTTTATGAAAAGAGCACCGGTTTTGGCCTTAATCTTGGAGGGCAACGATGCGGTGAGAGTGGTGTGTACAATGTCTGGTCCCACAAGAGGGTTAGAGGCAATGCCCGGCACCATCCGCGGTGACTATTCTATGAGCCAAGGTTATAATATTGTCCATCGCTCCGATTCCAAAGAAACCGCGAAAGAAGAAATAGCGCGCTTTTTCAAAAAAGATGAAATATTTGACTACGTCCGCGTCGACTACGATGTTGTTTACGCTCAAGACGAAAAAGAGTAGAGACGCTTTTCTTGTAGGAGGGGAATAATGGGCATGCAATTAATAGGGGCGAGCCTCGTCGCTTTTCTCTTAACGTTTTTAGGCACTTTAGTTACCACCGGGTATGCAAAAAAACATGCCATCTTTATGCCCCCCATTAGAAAAAGAGATGTCCATAAAAAACCCGTACCGCGCGTGGGGGGCATTGCTATTGTTTTAAGTTTCACGATCGTAACATTAGTTATAAATTACCTTTGCCCGAATTTGTTTTCGAGTTTTAACTTCCCTTTTGCGATTTTTGGCATTTCTATCGACAAGCGCTTATTGGGTCTTTTGCTGGGAGGGTTGGTGTTAGCGGTCGCTATGGCAATCGATGATTTTCGTGGCCTTAAGCCATGGCAAAAATTTATTGCGCAACTCTTGGTATGGGCGATCGTAGTAGGCGCCGGCATTGGCATTACCCACCTTAATAATCCCTTTGGACTGGAATTTAATTTAAGACAGTACGCCACCAATATTGCAATTGGTAATGCCGTGTATCACTTTATCTGGATTGCCGATTTGCTTTTATTTTTTTGGCTTATAGGAATGATGAATGCCATGAATTTTATCGACGGTGCCGATGGCTTAGCTGCAGGCTTAGGGGTAATTGGTTTTGTTGTTTTAGGGGTGCTCAGCTTAATGCCTAGTGTTAGCCAGCCCGCCGTCGCAATGCTTGCCTTTGTTGCCGCCGCCTGTGTCGGTGCCTGTCTCTTGTTGAATTTTTACCCCGCAAAAGTTTTCCTAGGTGACGCTGGGGCTATGTGGATCGGCTATATGCTTGCTGTTTTGTCGGTAATTTCTGGGGGAAAACTCGCCACACTCTTTTTGGTTTTAGCAGTAGTAATTTTAGACGGATTTGTAGTAGTCTTTTTTCGTATGAAAAATAAACAAAATCCCTTTACTACCAGCGACCAAAGCCACATCCACCACCGCTTTATGAAGACGGGGATGTCGATGCCAGCAGCGGTGGTATCTATTTGGATACTTTCGGCGCTCTTTGGTGTTCTTGCGCTTTTTACCTATGGAAAAACAAAGTGGATCCTTATTACTATTCTTTCTATCGCAATTATAATATTTTTGGTCTTAATACGGAGAAAAAATGAAAAAAAAGAAAAGCGAGTTCACGTTTAACGGGCAAAGACCCGACGAAGTTGTTTTGCATATTTGGCGCCAACACCCATGGGTTATGGCAAAACTAGCAACGCTGGTGGTTTTAATAATTTTTGTCTCTTTAATCCCCCTTCTTCTACCCGGCGGTCTTACCGGCATTGATTTAATAATTAGCGCACTTATTATTAGCGCCATACTTATTGCCAATAGGCTTTACCTTTGGTGGAACACTGTTTATGTCTTAAGCAACCAACGTATTATCGGCGTCGAACAAAAACAAATAATATCAAAAACGGTGCGCGAAGTACCACTAAAAAATATTCAAAACACCGCCATTATCCAAAGCGGTATATGGCCGACCACTTTTGATTACGGCACTATAAAAATACAAACGGCAGGTGGTAAAACAGCATTACGCATACGCAACATTGAAAATCCAATTAAGGGTCAGGGAATAATTACTGAAACCGCCCACAAGAAAACCCAGGTCCTGTGAAGCCAGAACATCTTAGTAGCTATTAAGGAAAACTATTTCGACAAAATAACAACAATGTCGATATCGTCCGGTCTCTCTTCTTGGTCGGGTAACTCACCTACTTGCCCGCCCACTGCATTAGCAATAGTTTGCGCCTGGGTAGCCATAGAGCTGTTGAGTACGGCAACAATGGTGTTTTTATAATCTTTTTTTACCGCGTCCTTTTTAAGCACTATTTTGACATTAGCGATAGCTGTTTGAATTTTATCCTCTGCCTCTCCTGTTAAACCAGTGGCAACACTGCCGTTATATAACGCCACTCTTGGAAAGTTTGAGATAGCGTTATTTTGATTATCTTCGTAAACCGGCATAACCTCAATAATACGATTTGTGTCTGGCCTATAAAGAACAGCTTTTTTTGCTTGCTCGTAGACTAGTACTTTGTCGCCATTTTCAGCGTTTTTAAAAAAATCCTGGTCTTGTAGGGCACTTTTGTCTAAAACTGTAGCAAGCGTGGGTGTTTCGTTAGCAGGAAGTTGCATTAGCTTACCCACCTTGTTTACCACCCATGCCAACTCTTGTTTGGAAACTATTTCTGGGTTTTTCATAATACTTCTGTACTGAAAATAGTAATATGCACCAAAAGCACCAGTGGCAAGCAAAACCAAAACTAGTAATAGTTTATAAGAAAATATTTTGCTAATTCTTATATTTATTTTTTTCATAGTAACAATCACATACCGTAATTAATTTAGGACTGTCCAATCGGCGCTGCCCGAAGTACCCGTCGCGATATAAACTTTTTTTGCCACCGTATCAACGTAAATATCACCCACTCTCAAGGGGGTAGACGTTGGCGCTGCCCCACTCGTTGTTACGCCAGGGATTGCTTGGCGCCTGGTACTTGCAGTACCGTTGGTTGCACTCATATAAAAAGTATCGGTCGAAAATTCAATCGCTCCCGCTTCGGCGTTCGTTAAGAGCGTGCCAGAGGTGAACTTTAATGGTGCTTGCCCCGCGCCTGCGGCGCCAGCCTTAATGTGCAACGCGCCGGTTGGAGTGGTATTACCGATCCCTACTCGCCCCGTCGCTCGCTGCACAAATATTTCATCGCCAGCCGAACCCAGGCTAAGGCTTTGACTGTTTGACCCCGAGGCATATATTTTAATAACTCCTGCCGTGGGACCACCTCCATTGCCAGCAATTACTAAGCCTCCCCAACCATCGCCTGCCACGCGTTGGCGACGGAAGGAAGCGATGTTAACAAAAGCATTTTGCTGTGTCGGATTATAGACATCGAACAAATTGGTAGGACCTGCCGCCCCCGTTCCAACCCCCACATATCCGCCACCGCCGAGCGACAGCCTTTGGTTTTCAGGCATAAGATTAGAGGTACCATAAATTAACGCACTGCTTCTTGCCTCTGATTCATTCGCTCTTGGCAGGTTATCGATAATTAGTTTGTTTGACCCAGTTTCGTAACGCCCTGCGTAAAAACCAAGGAATATATTCGAATCTCCTACATTAACTGCACCAGCGTAATAGCCCAGGGCAACATTGTTGTTACCAGTACTGTTCTGCCCCAAGCTACTAAAACCAATGCCAATATTAGACGAACCGGTAGTATTGTAGAACAAGGCGTCCGCACCCATTGCAATATTATAGTTACCACTGGTATTGCGAGGCAGAGCAAAGGTACCGACGCCGATATTGCGCATACCAGTTTTGTTGCTCGAGAGCGTATTAAAGCCAATACCAATGTTTCTGGAACCAGTTGTGTTATCACGCAACGCCCGGTGACCAATAGCCGAGTTCCAATAGCCAGTGGTGTTATAGGCTAGTGCTAAATTACCTAGGGCACTATTGCCAGAGCCAGTCGTGTTGTAGCGACCAGCATAGGCACCAACAAAGGTATTGTTTAGGGTTGATGACGACGAGCGAATTTCGAAACCGGTGCCATCTGCTGAATCTTGCATTGCAAAGGTTGGATTATAGGTACCTGTTATTTGTTTTACGGAAATATTAGTAATTGTACCCGCGAAACTATTCGCCGGGGTGAAAACCAACGGACCATTAGAGACAGAGCGAATTCCTGCGCTATATGTTGAGCCAGCAGGTGCACCGTTATAAAGATCGTACGGCGCAGAATTACCAAGTGTTACTGTTAAAGAATTGGAAGATACCGCAACATCAACCGTAAATGTAACTTGGTAAAAATTAGTACCAGTATTGCCTACTGAGAAGCTAAGGGGGTCTGTGTTGCCCGTAATATGAGTAAAACCATTCTCGAAATTGCCCGTCCAATTATGAGAAGTCCAGCCAGTGTTGCTTGTTAGCTCACTGCCCAGCGGAGCAGATTCAATGGCAAGACCACTTTTTATAGTAAAAAGATAAGAGGCGTCGAAAGTGCCAATACCGACATTGCCTCCATTGGGTTGCAAGCTCACAGTACTTGTAGCCTTGGAGTCGCTTGCAGTGCCGTGAATTACGATACCCTCATTGGGTCCCGTTCCTCCGTTTATTACTTGACCACCGGCGCGACCCTTACTGGTCACGTATTGAGAGAGGAGGGAGTCAAAATCAATAGGCTTTTCCGTGCCACCACTAGTAGAACCGCCCGATGATTCGTTGGTGGTTTGCGAATAATAATTTTTCGTCGTTCCCGCAGAATAATAACTAACCTTGTTTGTTATTGCACGAATTTCACTGTCTGCTACATAACCCCCCCCCCGATCCGCCGCAGATTCTTCCACATCTTCCTGTATAACGGGGGCTGAGTTGCTATCGATACGTGCTAATATGTCTTGGTACGCATTAGTGTAGTTACGGTAAATAAACAAGCAAAACAAAACAACAAACAGCGCCAGCAACATCAGCAAAATTAAAGATGTTAGTCTCTTTTTAACTGTTACCATAATACCATTGTAACACAAAAACTATTTAGGGCTGTGGATAAGTGCGAGGAGTTTTTCGTCTAGCTCTTTAGAAGGAGCAACGCGCGCGCGCGTTTTAATGCGCTCAAAGCCACCGTTTTGAGGAACATTTAGAATAACGGGAACATCGCCCTCAAATTCTTGCAGTATTTCTTTAATCGCAATAAGAAGATCTTTTTTTGTCCCGCGGGGCAGATTGACAACGTATTCTTTTAATTTATTTTTTGCTTTTGCTTTTGCTTTGAGCGCACCTTCTTTTGACATATTTAGTTTAAGAGGGTCAAGATTAGTCAGATCTATTTCCTCGAAGGCATCGTTTTTATCTTGCGGTAAATTAGCAGTATCAAGCACCTGCCCCTTATCTACCAAGATCTTGATAGCATTATCCTTGGTACTTATTCTCCCTGCCACTTCGACTATTTTGTCTGCCACCCAAACCGTAGTGTCCTTCTCTAAAACACCAGGAAAAAGAACAAGCTCGGTACTGCCCGTAGTATCTTCTAAGCCCACAAAAGCCATTGACTGGCCATTTTTTGTTACTATTTTTTTAATGGTAGTAATAATGCCAATAACGGTAACTTGCGTATTTTCTGCAACATCAGTAAGACTTGCGATAGTGTTTGCGTGTGTTGCAATATAGGAAGATAAGCTCTTTAGAGGGTGCTCTGAAAGATACATACCTAGAAGTTCTTTTTCCCAGGCAAGTTTTTGCTTATCGTCTGCCGGGGTAGCAGAGGCAAGTTCTAGCTTTTGCTCTGGCACCCCACCCCCTCCGCCGAAGAGGTCGATTTGGTTTTTGTCTTGTCGCGCGGTCCCTGTAGCAAACTTTAAAATTTGCTCCATATTCTCCAAACAACGGTTGCGCTCAATGAGGGCATCAAGTGCCCCGCCTTTACTTAGGGCCTCGAGAGTTTTTTTGTTAATAATAGAATTACCCCCCTCGAGTTCTAATTTTGCGCAACGAGAAATAAAATCAGCAAAACTTTTAAACGGACCGTTTCTTTTTCTTTCCCGCACAATTCCCAGTGCCACACCAAGCCCAACATTTTTAATAGCAGCCAAGCCAAAGCGAATAATCCTTGGCGCTTGCTCTTCTTTTTCAATGGGAATAGGTACACCCTTATCGACGACCACACCAAAATCGATATAGCTTTCGTTAACATCGGGTGGCAGAATCTTTATACCCATCTGCTCCGCTTCTTCTATTTCTATGGCGATGCGTTCGTTGTTGTTAAGATCGCTTGTCATAAGTGCCGCCATAAATGCCGAGGGGTAATGCGCCTTAAGGTAGGCAGTTTGATAAGCGATAAGAGCATAGCATGCAGCGTGGCTCTTATTAAAACCATAAGCGGCAAAATCTTCGAGTGTCTTAAAAACTTTTTGCGCGTCGGCAGGATCAACGCCATTGTTCTTTGCCCCTGCTAAAAATTTCACCTTCATCTCTTCCATAAGTTTAACCTTCTTCTTCCCCATTGCTTTGCGTAAAGTGTCTGCTTCACCACCAGTAAAATGAGCCATATCTTTTGCAATTTGGATAACCTGCTCCTGGTAGATGGGGAAGCCGTAAGTAGGCTCGAGTGCTTTTTGTACCAAAGGGTGAGGATAAGAAGTTGCTTCACGACCGTGCTTGCGCTTAATAAAAGATTCGATAAACTGCAAAGGACCGGGGCGGTAAAGAGCAACCATCGCAATAATATCTTCTAACTCTGTTGGCTTGAGATCACGAATATAGCGCTTCATACCGCTTGACTCCAGTTGAAAAACACCCGTTGTTTTACCTTGCGCTAAAAGGCGAAATGTTTTTTTGTCGTTTAGGGGAATGTTGTGAATATCAACCTTTTCTCCCCACACAGCTTCGATAATTTCCAGGGCACGGTCGATAATAGACAAGTTCGCTAGTCCTAAAAAATCCATTTTTAAAATCCCTACTCTTGTAACAGGACCCATGGCATATTGTGTTACATGCTCCACATCTCCTTTTTGCGCCTTTTGCAATGGTACGTAATCGGTAAGTGGGTCGCGCGAAATAACGACCGCGCACGCATGTTGCGAGGCATGGCGCACCGTACCCTCGAGTTTGCTTGCCATATCTAAAAGTCTTTTTGTTGCCGGCTCTGTTGTATAAACTGTTTTTAGTTCGTCGCTTTCTTCGATAGATACTTTCAAGGGGATGTGGCGCCCCTGCACAGGAGGAGGAACTAATTTTGCCACACGATCTACTTCGCCATAAGCCATACCCAGGGCACGCCCGGCATCACGCACTGCGGCGCGGGCTGCCATGGTACCAAAGGTAATTATCCCCGCTACCTTTTCATCGCCATATTTTTTGCGCACATATTCTAATACCTCGTGGCGGTGGGTGTCGGCAAAGTCGATATCGATGTCGGGCATTTCTATGCGGTCGGGGTTTAGAAAACGCTCAAAGAGCAAACCGTATTTTATAGGGTCCAAATCGGTAATGTTAAGTAGGTAAGTCACCAATGAGCCCGCAGCAGAGCCACGACCTGGTCCTACTAAAATACCTTTGTTTTTAGCATAATTAACAAAGTCTTGCACAATTAAGAAGTAAGAGGCAAACCCCATTTTTTTGATGGTTTCAAGCTCGTATTGTAAGCGTTCTTTTAAGGTGGGGGTTACTTCTTTGTACCTTTTTGGCAACCTTTCTTGGCACATTTCTTGCAGTAGCCCATCGTCTGTTTTCCCCTTAGGCACAGGATAAACGGGCAATATCTCTTTACCTAAGGAAAGCTCTACATTACAGCGACGCGCAATTTCCACAGTATTACTAATTGCCTCAGGAACAGCAGAAAAGGCATCGATAATCTCTTGAGGAGGGCGCATTGAAAAATCACCATCGTAGGTCATACGGTCGACATCGTCGATAGTTTTTCCCGTTTGCACGCACACCAAAACTTCGTGCGGTTCACGATCTTCTCTTTTTACATAGTGAATATCGTTAGTGGCAACAAGAGGTACTTTAAGCTTTTTTGCCAAATCTATCAGTTGGCTATTAACCTGCCCCTGCTCTGGAAGTTCGGGGTGGTCTTGAAGTTCCAGAAAGAAGTTTTCTTTGCCAAAAATCTCCTGATGCTCTTTGATTATTTTTACTGCTTTTTCTATGTTCTGGGCTGCGACCACGCTCGGCACTTCGCCGACGAGGCAGGCAGAAGTAGCAATAAGGCCACGGCTGTATTTTTTGAGCACTTCTTTGTCGATACGTGGCTTGTAATAGTACCCTTCTTTATGCGCTATGCTAACAAGCTTAAGAAGGTTGCGATAGCCCTCGAAGCTTTCAGCTAAAAGAACGAGGTGGTAAGGCTTACCATCTTCTCGGCTACTTTTATCGGTAAGACGACGAGGGGCAATATACGCCTCTACCCCCAAAATAGGTTTAATATCCATGGCCTTCGCGGCCTCGTAAAACTCAATGATACCGTACATTACACCATGGTCGGTAAGTGCCAACGAGTCCATATTTAATTCTTTTGCTCTTGTTAGAAGTTGATCTATTTTTCCTAAACCGTCGAGCAAAGAATAGTGCGAGTGGGTGTGGAGATGAACATATTTCATACATTTTAACCTTACCAAGCGCAGGGGCAAATCACAACCTTACTAGCAAGACATTACAACCGATTGCCAGGCGGTAATACTTTTACCGTTCGAGGCGCAGCGCGCCGAGAACCTCGCCCAGTGGGGCGGGGCAAGCTCCCAGCCGTCACTTTTTATTGTTCGAGGTGTACACACCGAGAACTATCAGCCTCTGATATCAGGACTGACGTGATAGTTCTCGCTCCCGCTCGAACAGTAACAGGCATCAAGGAAAGCTTGCCCCGAGTCTTTAGGCGTGGGGTTCTCACTGCGTTCGAACAGTAACAAGATTATCGTTCGAGGCGTAATCGCCACGGTCGTTGCCCTTATCGTTCGAGAGAACGCACGGAGTGCCATCTCGAGAACTATTAAACGTTAGCATCAAACCTCACGTAATAGTTCTCGCTCCCGCTCGAACAGTAAGGGGGGGGTAACGCAGGTTATCGCTCTCACACCCCATCCGTAACCAAACGTTATCCTTTAACAATAGCGTTTCCTGCATTTACTTCGATACTGGGAAGTATCGAAGTAAATGCAACATAATACGAAATGGTGAGGGGCTTGTATCAGACAAAACGAGGTATGTTATTGATTTTTTACCCAGGCGTGCTATACTAAATAGGTAAAATATCTAGTTTGTAAAATACTATGTCCGAGATAATTGCAAAATTAAACGCTTCCTTCGAGCGCAAGAGCGTTCCCGAAATACGCACCGGTGATCGTGTCCGCGTTCACCAAAAAGTACGTGAGGGAAAAAAAGAACGCGTCCAGGTCTTTGAGGGTATTGTAATCAAAACAGCTGGCGGGAAGGGTATCAATGGCTCTTTTACCGTTCGCTGTATTGCCTCTGGTGTGGGGGTGGAAAAATCATTCCCTTTGCATCTACCCTCTATTGTTAAAATAGAAAAGCTTAAATCCGCCAAAGTACGCCAGGCGCGAATTTACTACATTCGAGAAAGAATAGGAAAAGCAGCAACACGTATGAAAGGCGAAAAAGCATCTGCTGGTTTGTGGGAAGAGACCGTAGAGACACAGGAAGAAGCGCCCAAAAAGGCTGAAGAGGCAGAAAAGAAAGAAGAGGATAAGGTAGAAAAAGCAGGTGAACAAGAGAAAAGCAAGGCAGAGTAACCTTTTTATAATAGGTAAAGTGGCGTATGAGCCGCGATAAGAAAAATTTAGGTGATTGGGGAGAGGAAAAAGCCGCCAAGTACTTGGCGGCTAAAAAGTACCATATTTTAGGGAAAAAAGTACGCACCACTTGTGGCGAAATAGACATTCTAGCCCAAGAAAAAGATACGCTAGTCGTTGTAGAGGTCAAAACTAAAACCTCGGTTGAGCAAGGGGCACCCGAAGAAATGGTAGATTGGAAAAAGCAAAAGAAATTGGTACGATTGGCTCAAGAGGTAAACCAAAAGTTTCCCCAATATGGTATTAGGATTGATGTTATTGCTATAGAGGAAAAAAAGATACGTCACTATATAAATGCGGTTCTCGATGACGATACAAAATATAATTCTTAAATCAATATGGAAAAACAGCAAGTTGTAACCAGGTTCGCCCCTTCGCCAACCGGCAAATTCCAGCTCGGCAACGCTCGCACCGCCCTTTTTAACTACCTCTTTGCGCGCCACAACAATGGTCGCTTTCTCTTGCGCATCGAAGACACCGATAGAGCGCGCTCTAGCGATGAATACGTTAAAGATATTAGCGAATCGTTACTTTGGCTTGGTCTTACGTGGGACAACCGCAACAACGAACACTACCAAAGTAAAAGACTAGCAGAATACCAAAAAATTGCCCACAAGCTTGTTACGCTCGGCCATGCCTATGAACAAGAAGGAGCTATATTTTTTAAGGTTAACAGCAGTGGCAAAGAAGAGGAAACTATTACCTTTACCGACTTAATCCACGGCAAGGTCGCCACCAAGCTTGCCCACATCGAAGATTTTGTCATCTTAAAATCAGATAACTACCCCACCTTCCATTTAGCAGTAGTAGTAGATGATAACGATATGGGAGTAACGCATGTAATCCGTGGCGACGACCACCTCTCTAACACCCCCAAGCATATTTTACTTTACCGCGCACTCGGCTGGCCTATGCCACACTGGGGACACCTGCCACTTATTCTTAACAAAGACAAAACAAAAATGAGCAAGCGCAAGGACCCTGTTTCAGTGCGAGACGATTTTATGCGCAAGGGCTATTTACCAGAAGCACTCGTTAATTACCTCGCTCTCCTTGGCTGGAACCCCAAAACAAACGAGGAGTTTTTCCGCCTAGACGAACTAGTAAAAATATTCAATTTAAAAAATAGCCAAAAAAGTAATGCTGTTTTTGACATCGAAAAATTACAACATTTTAACAGCCATTATTTACGAAAAATTCCGCTGGCACAAATCGCCAACACTGTTGCCCCCACGATTAAAGAAAAACTTCACCTTAAAGAAATAGATAACACTTATTTACAAAAAGTATGCGCCTTGTCTGTAGAACGGGCAAAAACAATGGCTGATCTTAGTGAAGAAATAGACTATTTTTTTCTCAGCCCAAAACTAAATTACGACGACATCGTTTTTCGCTCTTCTACTTTGGAAAAAACAATACTTGGCCTTACAAATGCGCTAAAAAAACTAGAGGCGCTTAGCAAAAAGAACTGGGAAACAACGGCAGAGTTACGCAAATGCTTAGACAGTGCCGTTAATACAGGTGGACTAGGAAATGGTGATGTTTTTTGGCCTGTGCGCTATGCTCTTTCTGGCGCAATCAACTCTCCTAAGCCCGAAGAGTTACTTTATGTGTTGGGCAAGGACGAATCACTACGCCGCATAAGAGTAGTACTTGACTTACTGCAATGAAAAAAATAAAGGTTGTGCAGATTGTAGGCGAAAAAACAATGGTGGGCATTGCACGCCATGTTCTTTTACTTAGTAAAGAACTAAAAAAACAGGGGCACGATGTTAGCGCTATAGTTACGCCTGGGCCAGTCGCTAACCAATTTAAAAAAAGCAAAATCCCATGCCACTGCGTTAAGTTTAAAGCATTTCTTAATCGGCGCCTATACCACGAAATTCGCGATATTATTGCCTCTATCAAACCAGATATTGTGCACTGCCATGGCAACCAAGCGGGTTGGCAAGGACGCCTGGCGGTACGTCGTTTACCAGAAATAGCAGTAGTTTATAGCGAGTACCACTTTACAAAAGACTTTAGCATTCGCAACCCTGTTTGGCGCGAATTCCACTTGCGCTCTATGACCTTGCTAAACCAGTTCACCGATATCACTATTGCTACCTCCCCCTCCATTAAGCGCTATCTTATTAGCCGAGGCTTAAGTCGCCGCAACAGAACAGTGATTCTTCCCTGCCCTGTTGAGCTTCGTTTTCTAAAAAACAAAAGGTATAAAAAACCAGAAGAGGTGCCACAGATCATTGGCGCCATTGGCTCTCTTAATCCACATAACGGCTACCTCTGGCTCTTACAAGCGCTCTTTTTAATGCGCAAAATAGATAAACACAGCAACTGGCGTTGCCAAATAATTGGCAGCGGTCCCCTTAAAAAAACAATTCGCAAGAAAATAAAAAAATTAAAGCTTACAAAACACGTCGAAATGTTTTCTTCCCTCCCCAATCCGCTAAGCACAATGCGCCACTTTACCTACTATGTGCAGTATTCTAGCTCGGAGTCCACTGG
The DNA here is from genome assembly GCA_002305395.1 of Candidatus Berkelbacteria bacterium UBA1384. GTDB lineage: Bacteria > Patescibacteriota > UBA1384 > UBA1384 > UBA1384 > UBA1384. Next base: position 16,787 of record DBQW01000040.1, read on the forward strand.
TATCCGCCTCCTTGAAGCAATGGCACTAGGCGTAGTGCCAATATGTAGCGACAGAGGGGCACTTGCCGATATAGTGAAAAATAACAAAAATGGCGTTTTAGTTCCCCTGGGTCGCCCCAATGAGCTTGCCTCTGCCTTACAGGCACTTATTAAGGACAAAGAAAAACATAATAAACTATCGGCTAACGCACGCGCGACAGTTACAAAGCATTATAGCGTTCGCGATATCGGAAAGCGTTTAGAACTTATCTATTCTAAGGCGCTAAAAATACGCCACTTCAAACAGGATCAAGGAACGCGGTAAAAACTTATTTTTTACTTGTTGCTGTCTTAGAGTTACTTATTTGCTTTTTTGTTTTATAGTTGGAGAAGGCAAAAATATAGATAATCTCTAATATACCAAGAGTATTCAAGATCAATAACGCAACATACCAAACAGTGTGCTTGTTGCATGCTGCACGCCATAGTGCCCACCCCTTCCAGGCCATTGACCACAGTGTTAACAAAATAATCACCAGCCAACCACCGGCCAGCGCCGCCAAAAAGGCCGGCTCCGCAACCGCTGAAGTGTTGAGTGAAGATTCATTTACCAAATCTGCCCATGCTTCTGTGTCCATAAAATCCTTTCTTTATTTGTTTTTTGTACTTTACACTTTGTATTATACGTCATAAAATCGATGAATTAAACAGTGGCTTAAGTAATAACTACACCATTGGCGGTAAGCGAGAACTCTTCGTTGCCCCCTTTACCGTTCGAGCGGGAGCGAGAACTTTTTTACTGTTCGAACGCAGTGA
>DBQW01000036.1 GCA_002305395.1 Candidatus Berkelbacteria bacterium UBA1384
CCAATATGTTAGTGAACTTTTGCAGTCGTTACGGTCCACAACATATTGCAAAAGTTCATTAACATATTGGACTTTTGAGAGCCTATAAATGTATTAATAATGTATCACAGTAGCGTTTCCTGCATTTACTTCGATACTTCCCAGTATCGAAGTAAATGCACCATAATATAAAGTGGCGAGGGGTTTGTTTTTTATTGTTTGAGGTGTACCCACCGAGAACCCCGCCCGGTGGGGCGAGGCAAGCCCCGCCAGAGGATCGGACGGGGCAAGCTACAACGTCATTTTCAGTATCAGCGGTTCAGAGTTCTCGGACAGTAGCCCTCGAACAATAAGGGTGTCGGTCGTTACTCCCTTTACTGTTCGAACGAAGTGAGAACTATTTACGCAAGTTTCGATACTAGCGCTTGATAGTTCTCGAGATGGCGCTACGCGCAATTCTCTCGAACGATAAGGGTAGCGACCGCGGTACAACTTTACTGTTCGAACGAAGTGANNAAGGCGGGGCAAGCTTTCCGCCATGCCCTTTACTGTTCGAGCGGAAGCGAGAACTTACACTCCATAAACTAAAAAAAGAAAGAAAAAGAGTCCAATATGTTAGTGAACTTTTATAATCTCTGGTGGGGTAAGAACCATTTAAACACACCGCAAAAAGTGGATAGAGTCCACCACGACGACGCTTTCGTAACCGGACCGCTGTATGGGCCCGTTGTTACGCAGGTTAATGCAAACCGTAGCCACGTCCAATCTCCCCCTTTCCTTGTTAAAAATTAGACGCGCTAGGCTATTGTACTTTTTTTAGCCACCTCTTGTCAACCTGTTTGTATGTATTCAGCACAGCAACAAAAATTTTTACAAAAAAAAGAAAGCGCCGATTGAAGATAACGGGTAGAAACTTATTGTAACTTCTGGCCCTGATCTTTCGACGCTTTCCTAGCCAAACTAGCCCTCCTTGTATCCGAAGGTGGCATATCGCCGCCCTCAGAAATCGTTAGGCCGTTGACCGTTTAAGAAACCCACTCTCTACGCGAATTAATGTACAGTTGCTATTGTGCGTAGAGATCAAGGTAAGCACTTCATTGACCCTCCTTACCTTATGGACCCATTGTAGCACACTTTACTCTAATTGTCAAGAGCGAGGCTTTTGAGATATTTCTTAAACTCTTCACGTATGTCGCTTCTTTCAAGACCGGCGTCGACTGTTGCTTTAAGAAAACCGATCTTACTACCGGTGTCATAATACTTAGATTTAATCAACCTACCATAAACCGCCCCCTCTTTTACGGCTGTTGCTAGGGCATCTACCAACCATATCTCACCACCCTTGCCCGCTGGTGTCTCTTTTAATATCTCCATTACTCGCGGTGTTAGTATATAACCCCCCAAAGAAAAAAGATCACTTGGTGCGTCTTTGGGGTCTGGTTTTTCTACAATATCCTTAATTTTATAAACACCCGGCTCGACTTCGTCGGCATCAACACAGCCGTATTTAGAACAATAATCTGCGTGCACTTCCGGTGTCGATTTAATTAAGGTAATTACTGGTTGTTGGTATTTGTTGTATATATCGATAAGCTGTTTTACCTGAGGGGGGTTAGCAATATGAAACTCATCACCCCACACCAACGCAAAAGGTTCTTTATTTACTAGTTGCGCCGCCTGCAGTACCGCGTGTCCATTACCTTTTGGTTCTTTTTGCCGCACATAGGTAAAGCGTGCCATACGCGCTATTTTTCTTATCTCCTCCGACATCGCTTCTTTACCTGCCTCTTTCAGCTTATATTCCAACTCAAAGTTAAAGTCGAAATGGTCTTCTATAGCGCGCTTGTTACTACCAGTAACTAAAATAATATCCTCTATCCCGCTTGCCACCGCATGCTCTGCGATTATCTGTATCACGGGTTTGTCAACAATAGGAATCATTTCTTTGGGAGCAGCTTTAGTGTAGGGGAGGAAACGAGTACCATAACCCGCCACAGGAACAATAAGTTTTGATATTTTAGACATTTTCACCTCGCGTTGTTTTACTGTATATTACACCTAATAGGGGGAAAATAAAAGATAAAAACCGCAAATAATGGATAGCATCCACAAATTAACAAAAGATTTTGCCAGCCGTTACGGGCTGGGAAAAACCTTTCCTGCAATAAAAACAATCGACGTCGCCAACCGCGTAGCGCAAGGGCGCTACAGGGCAACTATGTACAAAAACGGACGCCTTACTATTGAGGTACCAATCGGTCCCAGCGTTTACTTTCTTAAAAAACAAGAAAAGCAAATACTCGAAGAAATAAACTCCGCTATTGGTAGGGGGGAGCGGGTTGAAAAATTATCAATTCGCGGTGTTTAGATTATTAATACTTTAATTAATTTATTTAATTTAGTGGTAGTAGTAGGGGTGTTAATATTGGGGATAAAATAGGTCCTATGGGTTGTGGATTAAATGTGGATAATCGCGTGTCTTATTGTGGATAAATTGTGGATAAAACAAGGGTAAAAGTTTTCCACATATTTATCCACAGTTTTTATCCACAGGAGCTTCAGGTAAGATATAAAGTTTTCCACAGGTTATCCACAGTCCCCTCCTTGCGCAAGGTTAAATGATGTGTGTTAATAGTGTTAAGGACGGGAGAAAACGGAGGCGCAAAATGAAGATTGAATGCACTCAAAACAACTTACAAAAAGGGCTCGCCTTTGTGAGCCGGTCGGTGGGGACACGTACTACTATGCCTGTCTTGGCGAACGTTCTTCTTAAAACAGAGGGCGGTCGGCTCCGCCTTTCGGCGACCGATTTAGAAATAGGAGTAAGTGTTTTTGTTGGCTCAAAGGTGGATAAAGAGGGGGCGGTTACCCTGCCTGCTCGCCTACTTTCTGAGTTTGTTGCCAACAACAACGACGAAAAGATAGTTATTAATGTAGATGGAGAACAAGCAAGTGTTTCTAGTGCGCATTACAGCGCAAAAATAAAAGGTATTAATGCCTCGGAGTTCCCCAATATTCCAGAAATTTCACCCGATTTCGAGGTAGAGGTGGGAGCTTTAGATTTTAGGGATGCTATTAACCAAACTGTCTTTGCCGCCTCCATCGATGACACCCGCCCTATTTTGTCTGGTGTTTTAATAAAGGCAGAAGAAAATAATTTAAAAATGGTGGCAACAGACAGTTTTCGTCTAGCGGAAAAAACCATATCTTTAGAGAAAAAAGTTACACGTAAAACACAGGTTGTTGTTCCCGCGCGCACTATGGTGGAGTTGGTACGTTTACTCGAGGGAAGCGAAGAAAAGGTGCGTCTAAGAGTGGGGGAAAATCAGGTAGCATTTATTATTGGCGATATTTACCTTGTAAGCCGGGTTATCGAGGGTGCTTTTCCTGACTATGAGCAGATTATTCCTGCCGAAGTGCCAGTGCACAGTAAGGTAAAGCGGCGAGAGCTCGTAGATGCTATGAAGGTCTCTACTCTTTTTGCGCGTGACAATGCTAATAATGTAAAGATTAAAGTGTCGTCTATGCAAATCGAGATTCTCGCAACTTCCCCCCAGCTTGGAGAAAACACCTCACGCGTGGACGCAAAAACAACTGGCGACGAGCTAGAGATTGCTTTTAACGCAAAATATATTTTAGACACTCTCATGGTAATGAAGGGGGAAGAGGTGGATATGGGGTTTGTGGGCAAAATTAACCCCTGTGTTTTTAAAAGCCAGCACGACAAAACCTTCCTGTGTATCATAATGCCGTTAAGGGTGGAAACCTAAAAGGACTAACGAGCAACGGGAATAGGCGGTGTGTGGAGGAGCGTATTAATTATTAGTTGAGGTACTTGTGCGCGTTAAGCAACTTAAGTTAATTAACTTTCGCAATTTCCGTAGTTTTTCCTTGGTGCCCGGCGATGTAAATCTTTTGCTTGGGCAAAACGGGGTGGGAAAAACTAATATTCTGGAGGCAATATATATTGCCAGTGTAGGGAGAAGTTACCGCACGCGGCGCGACGATGAAACTATAACTTGGGGAGAAAATGCAAACCGCGCAGAGGTAACCACTCTTTCTTCGGAGGGAGAAGAGTTGCAAATTGCTGTTTCGCAGCAAAGCGATAAAAAAATTTGTTTTTTAGAGGGCAAGCCGATGCCTTTGTCCTTATTAGCAGGTCACCTTCCAGTGGTGGTGTTTAGCCCGGAAAATATGGACTTACCAGAGGCCTCTCCTACCAAAAGGCGACGCCTTATCGATGTTTTACTTGCGCAGGTCGAGCCCGGCTACACAAAAAAGCTTTTGCGTTATAACTATGTCTTGAGAGCACGCAATAAGTTGCTCGATAAAATAAAATACCACGGAACGGGAATAGGAGAGTTGGGGTTTTGGGACGAGCAACTGGCAAAACTAGGGCGGGTAATTATTGATTCAAGAAAAAAGTACGCGCGTATCCTTAATAATCGCCTTGAGCAATGTTTCAAAAAAATCACCAACAACAATACTAAAGAGCAAAAAATTTCCTTTTACTACCAATCAAATGTACAAGATACAGATAATTTTAAGGAAGAGTTAGAAGGAGTGCGCGAGCGCGAGTTGCGCTACGCCAGAACTATCCTTGGTCCCCACCGCGACGATTGGAGTATAAAAATAAACGGCGCTGATATTAGAGCAACGGCAAGCCGGGGAGAAACTAGGACGGCACTCCTAGCCCTTAAAATGGCGGAAGCAGGCGTTTTAAATAGCGTTAAGGGCGAAGCCCCAGTTTTGCTTTTAGACGACGTCTTTGCGGAGCTAGACAAGCGTCACAGCGAAGCGATTTTAGAACTATTTAATGAAAGCCAGGTTTTTATTACTGCGACCGACGCGGAATATATACCAGAAAAGGTAAGGGCGGCTGCCCAGCTCGAGCAAGTTGGTTGATTTTTCTCTTTTATTAAGGTGCAATAGAGGTACCGACTTTGAATATTTAGTGTTTAACTTTATACTAAGTTTATGGATCTTGACCAAATATGGAAAGCAGCTCTAGGGGAATTGGAGGTGAGGCTGTCGCCCGCCAACTTCGGAATGTGGTTTAAGGATACGCTTATTTTAGATTTTAAGAACTCTGTTGCTACTATTGCTACTCCTAACGCCTTTAACCGCGAATGGATTCGCGATAAGTACGATAAAGAAATATTTTTAACGCTAAAAAAACACTTGCCCGCTGTAACCTCGGTGCAATACGTTGTGGCAAGCAGAAAAGATGCTTCGCCACGTGTGGTCGATATTCCCGCTCCTAGAAAAAAAGCATCTACGAGCGAGCGCCCTATTAACAATACACTAAGCGAGCAGTATGTTTTTGATCGCTTTGTGGTGGGGAAGACTAATCGTTTTGCTGCCTCGGCGGCGAAGGCGGTGGCGGAGAAACCTGGTTCTATCCATAACCCTTTGTTTTTATACGGTGGGGTGGGTTTGGGGAAAACTCACTTGGCGCAGGCGGTGGGCAATGAAATCTACAAAAAAGATCGCGACAAAAAGATAGTTTATGTAACTTGTGAAACCTTTACTAACGACTTTGTCTCTTCTATTTCTTCGGGGAAAATGAAGGAATTTAAAAAGAACTACAGAGAGGTCGATGTGCTTATTGTCGACGATATTCAATTTATCGCCAATAAAGAGGGTTCGCAGGAAGAGTTTTTTCACACCTACAATACGCTCCACCAAACAAACCGCCAAATAATTATTACAGCCGACAAACCACCAAAAGATATTACCGCTCTCGAAGATCGCCTAAAGAGCCGTTTTGGGGCGGGCTTGATGGTGGATATTCAACCACCCGACCTAGAAACGCGTATAGCCATTTTACGTTCTAAGGCGGAGGAAATGGGGGCAAAGTGCTCCGACGATGTTGTTGCCTATATTGCACAGAACGTGCGTGCTAACGTGCGTGACCTCACTGGCGCCCTTAATAAAATTATTGTCCATGCCCAGCTTTACAAAGAGGAGCCGACCACCTCACTTTGTACCGAGCTTCTTAAGGATGTATTTACAAGCAACGAAAGCAAAGCATCGGTCGATAAAATTATGAATGCTATTTCTCGCCATTTTAATATTCCTATTTCTGATATTGTAGGGCACAAACGGCACAAGGCGCTTTCTAATGCGCGACAAATTACAATGTACTTATTGCGCCACGAAACAGGTATGTCTTATCCTTTAATTGGCCGTGAATTGGGCGACCGTGACCATACCACTATTATGCATGGGGAAAAGACAATTATAAAAAACCTCACTAAAAACGCCGAGCTTAAAAGCGAAATTACGGCAATTCGCGAAAGGATCCACGGCACCAACCCTTAGTTTATTGCTCGAGGTGTACACACCGAGAACTATCAACCTCTGATATCAGTACTGACGTGATAGTTCTCGCTCCCGCTCGAACAGTAAAAAGGGTAACGGAGAGTTCTCGCTTCCGCTCGAACAGTAACAAGATTATCGTTCGAGGCGTAATCGCCGAGAACTAAAGACCGCGGGTTTTTGCACTAACGTGATAGTTCTCGCTCCCGCTCGAACAGTAAAAGGGGCAACGTCGCCTTTTTTATCGTTCGAGGGCTACTGCCCGAGAACTCCCGACCGTTAGTATCAAATCCCACGCAAATAGTTCTCATCGTTCCGCCTACGGCGGATACTCTTCGAACAGTAAAAA
>DBQW01000026.1 GCA_002305395.1 Candidatus Berkelbacteria bacterium UBA1384
TATGTTAATGAACTTTTGCACACAATGTTATATTTCGACTAAAACACCAGTGATTTTTTGTTCTACTTATTTATTTTCCTGATTTGGTTCGATTATGTCCCTTACGCGACATCTATCAATTTTCTGCGATAATTTTCCCGCCCTCACGCCAAGGGGTGATATGGTCGGCTTTCATTTCTTCAATTTCCCATTTCCTTTTCTTTTTGCCCGTCGTGGGGTTTTATGGCTCTGCGCAAGGCGCAAAGCTCGAATGCCGAACAACGAAGCCGTAGGGCGGCCTTTCCCAAGGTGACGAGAGTGTAGCAAGCAATTTAATGTGGTGGACCTGGGGGGATTCGAACCCCCTACCTCTACAATGCGAATGTAGCGCTCTACCAAGTGAGCTACAGGCCCTCATTTAGTATATAAACCTTTACAAACGCCTTTATTTCAGGTATTATAATAAACCAGCCAAGAAATTTTATCAAGATTATGCAACTTTACGAACTTACAACAAAAAATCGTGAAGACTTAATTGCTCAAGCAGTGCGCTCTATTAATTTTGGTCGGTTAGTAATTGCGCGCGCCGATACTGGCTACGCTATCTTGGGACTTCCTACTTCAAAACGAGCGTTAGACGAGCTAAAAAGAATAAAAAACGGTCGCCTTGGAAAAATGTACTCAGTTTTCGCCAAATCCAAGAAGGACGCATTGGAGTTAATACCAGAAAAACATAAAACATTGGCAAGTTCTCTTTTTCCTGGTGAGGTAACTTTGGTTTATAATCGGCGCAAACCAGGGGTGCGCTATATTCGCAAAAAAACAGTCAACGATATTGTAAGTAGAGTGGGGGAATCGTTAACAGCTACTTCGGCTAATCCGAGCGATATGCCCCCAGCGCGAACCAAAGAAACAATGAGGGATTATTTTGGCAAGCACCGTGTGATGGTTCTGTATGAGGGTGAAGTGCCGGAATGCTTGCCGTCTACTGTTATCGATATCTCTGGGGAAAAAGTAAAGGTAATCCGTCAGGGCAATATTTCATTGAATTAACTGGCTTTTTAGCCTAAAATTAACGTAGGCCGATGTGGCGGAATTGGCATACGCGCACGACTCAAAATCGTGTGGGCGCAAGCCCGTGTGGGTTCAACTCCCACCATCGGCACCAAAAGAATATTTTAAAAATATGGGCAGGTACTGCCCTTTTTGTTTTGTAGAAATTTTATCGAAAGTATCACCCGGCGTTGGGTTTGTGGGTTATTTTTTCGCAAGTTTTTTTCTTGCAATGCGGAATGATATTATAGTTGCAGTAATGAGTGCTACCAGCAAAATAATACACCTCCAAAAACATCCTCTAGCAGCACGTTCTTTATAAATACCAATATAAAGTGGGTCTAAAATCTCGTAATTTTGCATATTGTCATCATCGTAGTCGGCGCCGTCGATTAACCGAAGCGACATCTTTGTTTCGTTGGTGCTTGTTTCGTTGCGGAGATTGACGTTGCTAGTAATATCAACAAGTTCCTCGTTTTGTTTTTTGTAAATGCGCAATAAATTAGTATTGGGGTAATATTCTCCTAAAATTATACCTACGGTAGCATCGCCACCAAGCTTTTCGCAATCTAGCTTATAGGTAATGCCACCAAGGATTTCAATGTTGCGCTCGGGTGCTTGGAGGTTACTGTCTAGGCTGTTAGCTTCTATAAAGCGCGCTTGGCAGGTGCCACCCAAAACACTGATAATAGCTTTATTGACGACATCGAGCTGGCCTTTGTTGCTCGATCGACCGCCTAGAAAAACTTCTTTTTTTAGCAGGGGTGAGCTAGAGTTTTCGCTCATCTCGGGCGAGTTAGTGTGCGGCGAGCGTGAGGTGGTGCTTGTTTTTGTTCTTGAGCGGGCGGAAGGGGTGGTTGTTGATGTAGTCGTGTTTTTCTCGTCGGCGCCACTGGCGTCGGAAGTCTGCTCTTGATCTGTGTCGCTATCTGAAGGTAGCGGCGGACTTTCAGGGGAAGTAGTTTCGTCACCAATTTTATATGTTACCGCGTTATCGGTAGAGGTAGAAGCGATGTTGAAATTACCGACCGAGTCCTTAACCTTGTCTCCCGCAAGAGAAACCTTTACAGTGTCGCCATCGCTCATACCCGTAACAACAATCATAAACTCACGAGGATTAACTTTTGTTATTTCCATTGTGCCAGTGGTAGTGCCCTTTAATGTAAACTCACAAGGAGAGATAGTGTTTTTGTCCATATCTTTTGAAAATTTAGCAACGAACTCTGCTCTGTTAACGTTGGTAGGGTCAGCTTGTGTGGCTGCTTGCTCTACGGTTACGGTGGGGCGCACGGTATCCACAGTGATGGCGTCGGGAAAAGTAAAAATGATTGTGTTGCCAATGTCGTCGGTAGCAGTGACCTCGACTTCGTAAACACCATCGGCGAGAGGTGGTAAAATTTTACCTGTTTTCAACTCCCAGGTGCCGTTGCCAAGATTGTCGGCGGAGTAGGTTTTACCACCAATGGCAACGGCGAGCGTAGCCGTATTTTCGCTAATAGGACCTGTTAATTGTGGCGAGGCGATATTGGTGGTCTTATGGTCGAGACCAGCGATGGGCGCAACAGTATCTTTGAATAAATTGCCTCTTGCTGTACCCACGTTGCCGACAGCGTCAGTTTGCTTAATGGCAGTAGCAATATCACCATCGCTGTAGCCTGTGAGATCGACAATAAGCGACCAGTTGCCATCAATATCGCATGGTGTACTGTGCGGTTGCTCGTCAAGTGTTATTAATAGGTCGCCATCGCCGGCCGTGCAAGTGCCTGATAAATTATAGCTTTCTTGGTTATTGCTGGTAACGGGTGTTAACAGGTTAACCGCCACCACAGGCGCTATGCGGTCAATAAGGAAGCCACTTTCTATTTTGGTATAGGAGTTCTTGGCTTTGTCGGTTGCGGTGATTGCTAAATCGCCAGATTTAGTAACTGTTACAGTGCAATCCACACGGTTGTCGTCGATAGTGCTTGTTTGACAAACGAGGTCTTTTGCCCCCGCGCTCGAACTCTCGGCAATGGAAATACTATCGGTGTATAATTCAATATCATCGGTAATTGCAATTGTAATATCGGTAATATCTTCTTTGCTAGTTTTCGTTGGCGCGGTAATAACGATGGTCGGGGCTTTAACATCCTGAAAATACTTTTGCGAGTTGTGACCAACTGCGCCGCTATCGATATCTTTCGCCATAATGGTTACCATACCAGTTGTGTGAATGCCAAGTACTTCGCATGTTACGGTTGTGTCAAAAGGAGGTCTGTCTTTTTCGTTTCTGTCTTGGCAGGTACCAAGGTGTACACCATCGGCCGCAGAACCTGTAATGTCAATTTGATCAATTCGATTGCCATCTTCGGGTGTAGTGATCGTTACGGTAGTATCGTTAATAGTTCCGTTACTGGAAACGGTTGGCGCGATAATAGTAACCTCGGGAGGAAAAACAATAGGTCGCACTGTCATATTGTTTGCCGTGTCGTAAGCAACTACATTAACGGTGTGTTGGGTCTGATCTTCGTCCAGAATAAGAGTTTGTGTTAATATCCCAGACTGGTAGGGGATGAAATCAACGGTTTCGACCGAGGAGTGACCAGGTTCTCCATCGTCTGCAATGTAACGAAGTTCGTATCCACTTACACCCACGGGGTCAACAGCCTTGAACTTAACCACCGGTTTATGGAGACCGTATTGGGTGATATCGACATTGGCAACTAAAAAGGTTGGACCAAGAGTATCAATGGTGTAGCCTGGTTCTGCTGTTGTTGAGCTATAGAGCGCTCTATCCGTTGCCCAAAGAACCAGCGTGCCTGAACTAGTAATACGAATTGTGCAGTTAATGACAAGGTGGTTATCGGGGTCTGGGCGATCGTTGATAAAGGGAAAGTTTCTCGATTGCGTCGTCGCCCCTTCTGCTGCTTGGCAAGAAATCCTGTCGGCGGCGGCCGTGCTAGAGGAGTCAACTTTCACCTCTTTAATAGAGTAACGATCGCTCACTGTAAAAGTAGTATCGCTAATCGGACCTTTAGACAACTTGATTCCAGGGTGAATAGTAATGACTGGTGCGACATCGTCGACGTCTAGAACAGTAATAATAAAAACCTTTTCGGCATAAACTCCTAGCTCATCGGTGGCGTGGACGAGAATGGAGTAAGTATTGTCACCGGGCGTGTCGCCAAGATCTAGCGGGTTTTCGAAGTCGGGGGGTTCAGCAAAGGTTAAAACACCAGTGGTAAGGTTAAGAACAAACTTTGCATTGTCTTCGCCTCCAACTCCCGGAAATAGTGTGTATTTAAGAGGACCTTCGTCCGTTGCGGAAACGGTGCCAACGGCTGTGCAAAAGTTCATTAACATA
>DBQW01000030.1 GCA_002305395.1 Candidatus Berkelbacteria bacterium UBA1384
GCACCCGTTTTTGCAATTACACCGAGAACTCTTGCACCAGTTCCAGTATCAGCGGTCGGTAGTTCTCGGGATGGCGCTCCGCGCAGTTCTCTCGAACAATAAAAAGTAATTCTCGGTGGGTACACCTCAAACAACAAAAATGACGGTTCAGAGTTCTCGGATAGTAATCCTCGAACAATAAGAAGATGACGTGCAGGAGCTCTCGGCGATTACGCCTCGAACGGTAAAGATGACGACCGTGGCATCTATTACTGTTCGAACGAAGTGAGAACTATCGGGCAATATGTGACATCAACGGCTTAGAGTTCTCGTCGCTCCGCTCCTCGAACAATAAAAAGTTACGGCCGGGAGCCTGCCCCGTCCCACTGGGCGGGGTTCTCTCGAACGCCAAAAAAGTACTCCTAGGGCTTATCGATATATTCGTTAATCGGTTTTCGTAAATAAACGTTGTTCGGCATCTTTTCTGTTGTGTAGTAGCCCGGAGGGCTCATAATAAGTTGTGGAATACGGTTTATAAGGTTAGCACAGGTGAGCTCCACCGTTGCCGGGCGATTCACAACAATCGTAGTTTCTGGCTCGCCTACAAGTGTCCACTCGTTTTTATCGAACTCGTCGGGCGCATATACCTTGCCAATACATTCTGTTTCAAAAGTAATGCCCTCGGCCGTTTCTGTAACCACCATTGCCGACATCCCTGTGGCATCACCCGCCTTAATGGTCATACCTAAGGTTGAGGAGTGAAGGTCTTCCTTCCAGGTTTGCGGCACACATCGTTGAGTTTGGTTTGTGACCGTAAGACCGAGACGGCTACAGAGCCAGCCATTTTGGTTCCACATATATGGCGGCGGATATTTGCCACTTTCAATTTTTGCGCTAATTTCCTTGTAAGGCAAATCATTATATGCGCCAATCTCTTTTTCAAATTCGGCAAGGCTTAAACCCGCCCCATGACCTTTAGCAAGAGCAATGCCATAGTCTTCGACATTATAACTACTACTTCCCTTGATTTTGGTAATCTTATGCATCGAGCCGGCTAGTACATCGATCAAAACGCCCCAATACATATCGGGGTAACCACTACCGGCGAGTGTGCAATTGTTCTTTTTCGCCAACTCATCGAGCCGTTTAGTTATTTCTGGTGATGAATTCCATGGATAGAGCGACTCTTCGCAGGTCGATATAGCGTTCACACCGTTTCTGGCAAAAACCTTAAACGACTCCTCGACATCTGCCATAGTGCTCATAGTAGCAATTACACCAACGTCGGGTTTTAGTTGCCTTAGTACCTTGTCGGCCTCAGTGGCGTCGGTAACTTTTACGCCAATTGGCGACACACCCGCAATTTCGCCCACATCTTTGCCAATAACTTTTTTATCGATATCAAACGCCGCTACAAGTTCAGCGCCGTGCTCCAAAAGGTAGCGCATTAGGTATACGCTCATCTTGCCGCAACCGTATTGCACTACTTTTAGTTTTCTCTTCATACCTCCTCCTTTATGCATTTTTTTATTTAGCCACAAGGATTGGTCGTGTTCCGGGGAAAAGTATTTCGAACGATTCTGGCTTGTCGAGATTAATCTTGGCTATATAGTAGTTGTACTGACCAGGTCTCCCGTCATAAAGTTCAAAAATAACAGTGTTACTCTTAGAAGTCTTAACTACACCACTAACGTTATAAAACTCATTGTCACGATATTGAGAGGGCAATAGAGACTTAACTTTATTATTAAGACTGTCAAGATCACCTCTTGCCTGATCTTCATTTACTTGTTGCTCATTTTGCCCGTCCCTACTAATAGACCAATAAGTTTCTTCTATCTTTCTCTTCCCCCAGTCGCTAAATGTTTTGACTGATGATTTCTGAAAATAAATTGTTTCGCCCTCTGCGCGTAGCACACCATAATCCGTTAATAGTGTGGGGGTTTTTAACCTCGTAAGCTTACCATTTGTGTTAACAATAGAAACGCCAGACCCCGATGCATCCGTTTCCCTAGCAAGGTGAAAGTCACCCTCCGTAAAAACAACAGTGTCATTATCGATCCAGCTAGGAAAGCCGTGGGCGGGAAAACCAGCCTTTTCTATTGCACCTGGGAAAGAATGGATCGACTTAGAACGCCCGGGACTAGTACCGGAATCGATAATCACATGCTTGCCATCGGGAGACCAACTCTCAATTGCTGCACCGTATCTAAAATCTTTTTCGTTAAACTTAACAAACAACACCTCATTATTTGTTGTAAGGTCGTAATAGTAAACCTCATCCTCTAACGAATTAGGCAAACGATCATACGCTAGTTTTGTTTTGTCCGATGATAAAGCAGGGCGGGAACCATCTACAATTTTTCTTGTTTGCCCACTCCCAAGGTCAAAGGCGTAGATTTGCCCTTCGTTTTCGTAATAAAGCACGTCGTCCAATTTATTATCTAATTCTGCTGTAACTGTTGATACCGGCTCCTTATTCTCTTCCTCGTCAACAACCACGCCTTTATTACTCTTTAGCAGCACACAGTATTGAAAAACAAGAACAACAATAATAACCAGCAACAATGCTATTGCAACCCATTGCCATGGAAATGTTTTTTTGGGTGCACTATCCATAACCCCACCGATTAAGACAATCTTCTTATTTTAATGTTACCACATTATTACTTAAACTAATATGGTGGACCTAGCCGGATTCGAACCGGCGACCTCTTGCATGCCATGCAAGCGCTCTAGCCAGCTGAGCTATAGGCCCGTAAATTGCTTGCCTTATGGTACCATAAAGAACGCTTATTACAACCTATCCGCCCTACTCTTTCCATAAAAATACATCTATTTAGTACTAATCAGTAATGTCTTTAATAACCAATAAACCTTACCGTGCTTACCCCCGCCTTTAGATTGACTTCGATATTATTAACTGCTCCAAAGCTTGTTGACTGGCGAACGCGTTTACTGTCTTCTTCGCCCATTTCTAAATTGCTATACTCTACCGAAGAAATCCCTGTTTCGCGTTGCACTCGAAGACCGCTTGTCTTAGGCACCATTACCTTAACTTCCGATGCACCAGCGTTTATTTCTACAGTGGTCTTGGTACTTTTAGAGCCAAGCTTAACATTATTCGTGCCCGCCCCCGCATGCAAACTAAGAAAATCTAAATTGATCTTAGAGAAATCCGCCTTTAGCTCTGTTGCGCCAAGTTTGAGCCATAAATCAACAGGAATTTGATCTGTTATCTGGAGGTCTGTTTGTCCCTCGGGTATGCGGTTAAGCCAACCAATGTGTTGGTTTACATCTACCTCTGTTGTGCCTCCTTTTTCTTTAACTGTAACTTTTGGCTTATTTCCTCCCGCCAAAACAGTACCCCTTAAAAGACCACTCGATAAGGAATCTAGAACAACATTTTGTGCACCTAGGCTTAATGTTAATGATAATTTTTCGGTGTTGGCCGACAGAGGCTCGTCGATATGCACCACTTCTGCCTCGCTAGCCCTGTTAATAATTGTGTGGTGAATATTTTTATCCCAGTAAAAGACGCCTGCCAGCACGGCGAGAAACAACACCCCCACTAAAAAGGTCGCAAGCCACTTTGGGATGTGGCGCTCCCCTAAAATCATAATACCCGAGGCGATGAGAATTACGGGCCAAAACCGCCACAAATTAACTAAAATCTCTGGTTGAAAAAGACCAAAATTTATCCCCATAAAAATGATGCCAGCAACAATGAGAAAAAGTGCAAATATCATATTACACCTTCTTTTTATTTATTAACATTTTTATACCGACAATCACGAGACCGAGTGGCCACAAACGCCACAGGTTAAGTTGCGGGTAGAAGTTCTGCGCAAGGAGAAATACACCAAGTACAATAAGCAGTAAAGACCATACCAAGTAGTGGTCGCCCCCTTCTTGCGTGTGACGCTTTTCCTTATCGTCATCTACTTTTTTCTTGTCGTCGCCTGTCGCATGTTCTGGTATGGTGACCCAACATATAATGTATGCAATGCCACCAAGCCCATTGGCAAACAAAAGAAAAACTGCGATTGCGCGCACAAGGGTAGGACTAATTGCGTAATACTCTGCAATCCCTCCGCACACTCCAGCGATAAACCTATCTGTCTTGGAACGATAAAGTTTTTTGTTCATCTTGGCTCCTAATTTAATGGTTCCGGGGTAGGGATTCGAACCCCAATTCTTAGGACCAAAACCTAATGTCCTACCATTAGACGACCCCGGATTAAATACTTACGCCGTCATTATACCATAATTACACCCCTCGTTCAAGGATATGTTACGGTCCATAACACCCGCCGCCCTTATCGTTCGAGGAGCGGAGCGACGAGAACTCCCGACCGTCATTCTTATCGTTCGAGGTGTACTCACCGAGAACTATCGACCGTTGACACTGGAACTTACGCCGTAGTTCTCGCTTCCGCTCGAACAGTAAAGGGTGCCACGGTCTTCGCTCTTATCGTTCGAGGTGTACTCACCGAGAACTATCAGCCGCCAGTCCTATTGTTTGAGGCGCGAAGCGACGAGAACTCCCAGTCGTTAGTATTAAGCCTCACGTTGTAGCTTGCCCCGTCCGAATCTCCGGCGGGGCTTGCCCCGCGCCTTTAGGCGTGGAGTTCTCGCGCGTTCGAACGGTAAGGATATAACAAAAGCTTGCACGTCCAACTCGCCGGCAGAGCTTGTTCCATTTTTAGGCAAAATAGCACTTGCCGAGACAACCTTAATATGCAACTATCTATATAAAATAGATTTTGTATTCCATTATTAAAAGCCGATAAAATGAAGTTATTTTTCGATATCGAAACCCTGCCCGCGGGCAAAGAATCAGAGCAGGCCGTAAAACATCTCTACCAAAAATACCGCCAAAAAGGCAGTGGTACTTTGAAAAACTATAATGAATTCCTCCGCGCGACATCGTTCGATGGTGCCTTTGGCAGAATATTCTGTATTGGTTACGCCATTAACAACAGTGTGCCACAAGTGCTTTACTCCGCGCGAGAAAAAGAAATATTAATTCAGTTTTGGCAACTCGCGCAAAATGCAAAATTATTCATTGGCCATAATATTATTGA
Source organism: Candidatus Berkelbacteria bacterium UBA1384 (assembly GCA_002305395.1). Lineage (GTDB taxonomy): Bacteria > Patescibacteriota > UBA1384 > UBA1384 > UBA1384 > UBA1384. The sequence continues at coordinate 5,067 of DBQW01000030.1, forward strand.
CTTTGACTTACCTTTTATTTTTCAGCGCAGTGTAATCCACAAAGTTAAACCCTCCCGCGCACTCGTCGGCAGTAACTGCGAAAAAGATGCTGTTTTTGATACGTACAAACAATGGACAAGTGGAAGTAGCTGTGCAAAAGGGGGTCTCGATAGACTAGCGCTAGCTTTTAACGAGCCGTCGAGCAAAACGGAGCTCGACGGTAGCAAGGTGTATAATTATTACTTGAATAAAAAATATAAAGAAATAATTGACTACTGCAAAAAAGATGTTGTGTTAACGCGAAAAATATACGAAAGAATAACCTTTGCGTATTGACAATTTGGGTTTTTATAATTTGTCTGCTATTATAAAAGCGGTCGAAGAAGACTTTTTAAAAATAAGGAGATATTTATGGTAGATCCAACAACACAGCCGACGGGTGTGCCACCAGTCACCCCGCCACTAGCTGACCCGCAAAATCCACCGGTAAGCCCACCGCCAACTGACCCGCAAGAACCGCCGGTGCCGCCGGTGCCGCCACAACCTCCGGTCTCGGACCCTGGAGCTGTTCCTCCGCCTCCCACCAACGAGCCACCTCTCGCCCCTCCTCCTGCTCCTGAAACACCAGCCTCCGTGGAACCCCCAGCACCTCCAGCCCCACCGGCAGAACAACCTCCCACGTCCGATGTAACTCCCCCAGCACAATAAAAAAATATTCAAAAAAAGAAAAGGAGAAAGTATGAAGAAAGTAGGTTTGTTACTGGGTATGGCTTTTTTTGCCTTTGCCCTACTTACTGGTTGCGCCGCTAAAGACGATGCGACCGTTACCGAAACAGCCGACGATATGGATATGCCACCCGCTCCCCCGGAGGAGATGGTCATTCCAGAGGACGAAGCAAATCTATAGCTTAATCCCCCCCAACAAAACCCGAGCCTCGCTCGGGTTTTGTAATAGTTGTCCACAGCTCATGGGCACCAAACCTTGACAAAGGTGTTACTATGGCAAGATAATGATGTTGACAATATCAACCTGTTAGAAAGGAGGTGAGTAAAAGATGGCATATTCAGTAAAAAGCAAGAAGTCAGGTGAAACATATTACCTGCATTCTCGCGAAGTTACTTTGCGCGGCGGTCGACAGCAAACAATCTACTTTTTTGCCCGCGAAGTTAAGCCCGGCGCTTTGGACGACATCCCAAGTGGTTACGTGGTAGTCGAAAACTCACGAACCGGTCTTCCAATGCTTAAAAAAGGTTAGCAATTTATTAGTGGCTTTGACCCACAAAACCATTGACCACTAACCAAAAATCCCACTTTTTGTGGGTTTTTTGGTTGAAAAGATGTAGTATTTATTAGATAATAGGTTTAGTTATGATACAGAGAAATTTGTTGTTTACCGTTTTATCTATCCCCATCGACATTGCGATGTGGCTTAGTGCCTTTATCACCGCTTATTTTTTGCGTGCCCACTACGATACTCTGCCCGTTACATACGTTTGGCCTTTTCATAATTATTTAACGTTTGTCCTTGCAATCGCCCCCTTAGTTTTTGTAACCCTTGTTATAGAAGGGCTTTATAATCATCGCTCTCCCAAAAGAGGATTGGCGCAATTTTACAGTATTTTTATCGCCGCCACGGTTTCCGTAATGTTTGTTGTTTTATGGGTGTTCTTTTCACGCAGTTTCTTCTTTTCTCGTCTTTTAATTATTTACGCATGGATTCTAAGTATAATTTTTTTGCTTTTGGGAAGGTGGTTTATAGCGCTAGTGCAAACAACACTAAACCGCTGGAAGATAGGGTTGCGTAAAGTAGTTGTTGTTGCTCCAGCCAAGCTAGCGCAAGAAGTAAGTACGCGCATCAATCAAAACCCTAAATTTGGTTTTGAAGTCGTAGCAACGGGGGTACAAAACGATTTGCCGGCGATCTTGAAAAGGCGCCATGTCGACGATATTCTGGTTGCCGATGAAAAAGTTACGCAAAACCAACTCGTAACATTGGCAGAAATGGCGCGCGATAAAAAAGCCACCCTCCATATCACGCCGGGTGCGCTCCAGCTCGGCACAAGTCGGCTCGCTCTCTGCACTATTGTCGGTATACCGGTAATCGAAATCCTAGAAACCTCGCTTGAAGGTATTGCTTCTATTTTCAAGCGCGTTTTCGACATCGTCGGCTCAATATTATTTATCTTATTGTTTAGCTGGCTCTACCTTATTATTGCCCTTATCGTAAAACTAACCTCCGCAGGGCCCGTTTTATACAAAGATCGTCGTGTTGGTTCTAGCGGAGAATTTAACCTTTACAAGTTTAGAACATTCAAGAAAGAATTTTGTACCGGCGCCGCTTACGGAGGAGAAAAGGCAGAAGAATTTGAAGACAAACTCATTAAAGAAAAAAATACTCGTGTTGGTCCTATTCCAAAAATCAAAGAAGATCCGCGTGTTACGCCTGTTGGTAGGTTTCTTAGGCGTACCAGTCTCGACGAGCTACCGCAATTCTTTAATGTTATTATTGGTAATATGAGCATTGTTGGTCCACGCCCCCATCGCCCGAAAGAAGTGGTGCATTACAAACCCCGCCATCGCAAACTATTCCTCATTAAGCCCGGCATTACCGGTATGGCACAAGTTTCTGGGCGAAGCGACCTTGACTTCGAAGACGAAGCCGACCTCGATATTTACTACATCGAAAAATGGTCTGTTTGGCTCGATGTACAAATAATATGGCAGACTCTTTTTGTTGTTATTAAATCGCGCGGAGCGTATTAATGAATCGCAAGAAAACTGCACCTAAGGTGGCAATTGTTGCCGACTGGATCACTAATCCCGGGGGCGATGATAAGGTCCTGCGCGCCCTGTGCAATCTTTTCCCCGCCGCACCACTTTACACCACTATCTACAAGCAGGAGGATATGCCCCACTACAAAAATAGGCACATCTACACCACCTGGCTCAATAAAATTCTCCTTCCTCACCAGGTACTAGTGCCCCTTATGTTTAACGCACTACGCCACTTTGATTTTTCTTCTTTCGATTTAATTATCTCTTCCAGCCATACCGTAGGAAAGAGTATTACGAAACCTGCTCGCACAAAACACATCTGTTATTGCCACACTCCTCTCCGCTATGTTTGGGCACCGGAAATAGATCCCTTAAAAAGCCGTATCAATTTAGGTCCCCTGGAGGCACCGCTTCTCTCACTACTTAAAAAATACGATATCAGATCTAGCAAAACAGTAGATCGATACGTTGCTAATTCGCACTACATCGCAGAACGCATTAAGCGCGCATACGGCGCAGCAGCAACGGTTGTCTATCCACCAGTTGAAACTGCTCTTTTCACGCCAAGGGAAAAAGTTAGCAAAGGCGACTACTTCTTGGCAGCGGGGCGCCTTATAAGCTATAAAAAAAATGATCTCATTGTTAAAGCGTGTAACAAGGCGAACGTTAAACTCGTAGTGGCCGGCACCGGCCCAGAGCTAAACCGCCTTAAAGCCATACGCGCGCGTAATGTTCAATTTCTAGGCTATGTCAGTGATAAAAAATTAATCGAGCTTTATCAGCAAGCAAAAGGCATTATATTTGCCGCTCACGAAGATTTTGGTATAGTGCCGGTAGAAGCTCAAGCGTCGGGTACCCCCGTAGTTGCCTATGGCGCAGGAGGGGCGAAAGAAACGGTAATCGATGGGAAAACCGGTCTTCTTTTTCCAGGGCAAACAGTCTCTTCTCTTGCAAAGACCTTGGTACAATTTGAAAAACAAAAATTTAGCTCGAGGGCGTGCATTGTTAACGCGCAACGCTTTGACAAGAAAAATTTTGATAAACAATTTAGACAACTTATTAACGATGTTTTAAGCGAGGAGAAAAAATGATTGCAACACAGTTTTTTGCAAGCGCGAAAAAAAATTGGCTTCGAATTCTTTTTTGCGTCGTATTATTTGTAGGCATAGCCCTTTTTGTAACATGGCGACTCCCTCAAACTTGCGATGCAGGAAGCACTCTTACTGTAAGCCGAAGCAACACTATCAAGCAAGAGAACGTTGACTATTACCTTTACGACAACTATTATTCCATTCAATCTGGCGCTTTTCTTGCCGATAACATTGCTGGCTGGCTGGCAAGCCCTCCCATTGTTGCTAGTATTTACCAAAAAGCCTCTGTTAATTTACCAGAAACTAATTACAATGCCCTTTCTAAGCAGTTTTTAGTAAAGAAGTTAAGCCAAAACAGCAATGTCATTAGTTTCTCTTTAAACTGGGGCAGTCAGGACGAGGCAATACAGCTTGTTAAGGCGGCAAATAAATACATTACCGAACTGGTCGAGGAAATAAACGCCGACCAAAAAGACGTCTCGGCTCACTACACTGTTAATGCCTCTGAACCAGTAGTGATTGCTGTAAAGAAGGGTTATATTATTAATTCACTTATTGCCGCCATACTGGCACTCATTATTAGTGGTCTCTCGTTGCTCTATACAAGTAAAGAATAAAAACTTTTGACGGGTCGAATTTAAGCGTTATAATAATGAGGTAAGTGATATAATATCGCAGGAGCTTTGAGGTGCCAGAAGAAGAAAAAAACAATCTAACACCAACCTATACCGCAGAAGATATTGCTGTTTTAGAGGGACTAGAGCCCGTACGTAAAAGACCGGGTATGTATATCGGCGGAACAGGGGTAGAGGGTTTGCACCATTTGTTGTGGGAGGTTTTAGATAACGCGATCGACGAAGCACTCGCTGGCTACGCCAACAACATTACTCTCACCCTAGAAGACAACAATACTGCTTCGGTCTTCGACGATGGGCGAGGAATCCCTGTTGATGTACACAAGCAAACAGGCAAAACCGCTCTAGAGACCGTGCTTACCACTCTTCACGCAGGAGGAAAGTTTGGCGGCGCAGGATATAAGGTTTCCGGCGGTCTTCATGGTGTTGGCGTTTCGGTAGTTAATGCCTTATCGATTATGATGCGAGCGGAAATTTTTCGCGATGGCAAGATGCACGTCCAAGAATATTCTAGAGGTGAAGCAAAAGGACCGGTCGAGCAAACTCAAGACACAGAAAAACATGGTACAAAAATAACCTTCCAACCGGATAAAGAAATTTTTAAGGATATTGAATTCGACTGGAAAACAATTGTCTCTCGTTGTCGCCAGCAAGCCTACCTAACCAAGGGTGTACGCCTGACAATTGTTGATAACCGCAAACAATTCGTTGACCACCCAAGAGAATACCATTTTTACTTCGAGGGAGGAATCGCTACCTACGTGCGCTACCTTAATCTTAACCGTAAACCACTACACCGTCCCATTTATATTCAAAAGGAGCAAGGCAACTACCAACTCGAGGTAGCAATTGGTTATAGCGAAGATTTTAACGAACATGTTTTTACTTTCGCTAACAATATTAACACTCCCGATGGGGGAACTCATCTTTCTGGCTTTCGCGCCGCTCTCACTCGCGCCCTTAATGACTATGCCAAGAAATACGATCTATTAAAAACTATTCCTGCAGGAATTTCCGGCGATGACACGCGCGAAGGTTTAACGGCGGTGGTCTCGGTAAAACTTAGCGAACCACAGTTCGAAGGACAAACCAAATCAAAACTCGGCAACCCAGAAATCAAGGGCTTCGTCGAAACAACCCTTGGGACACAGTTAGGTGCCTACCTAGAAGAACACCCTAAGGATGCTCGTCGCATTATCGAAAAGTCTGTTCTTTCTGCAAAGGCACGGCTTGCGGCACGAGCAGCGCGAGAAACAGTCATCCGCAAGGGTGCTCTCGACGGTATGACGCTCCCCGGTAAATTGGCAGATTGTTCTAGCCGAAACCCCGCGGAAAGCGAACTCTACATTGTCGAGGGGGACTCCGCCGGTGGTTCCGCAAAACAAGGAAGGGAGCGCAAGTTTCAAGCCATTCTTCCTTTGCGCGGAAAAATTTTAAACGTCGAGCGGGCGCGGCTCGACAGAATGCTTTCTAACGAGGAAATAAAAACGCTCATTGTTGCTATTGGGGTAGGTATTGGCGACGAAATCAATATGAAAAAACTGCGCTATCATAGAATCATTATTATGACAGACGCGGATGTCGATGGTTCTCATATCCGCACACTCCTCCTCACCTTCTTTTTTCGCCACTTTCGCGTTCTTATCGAGGAGGGACATATTTACATTGCGCAACCTCCGCTTTACCTAGTACAAAAAGGCAAGCGCAAGCAATACGCTTATACCGAAGAAGATAGAGCCGACATCGTCGAAGAGTACAGCGAAGGGAAGCCAGGAGAAAAAATTAGTATTCAGCGCTATAAAGGCTTAGGAGAAATGAATCCAGGTCAACTATGGGAAACTACTATGAATCCAGAAAATCGCGTTCTTCTTAAGGTTACCATCGAAGACGCCCAGGCAGCCGATGAAATTTTTACCACCCTTATGGGCGACGAAGTACCACCGCGCAAAAGATTTATTCAAACCCAAGCAAAAAATGTCCGTAACTTAGATATTTAGAAGGGAAAATGGCTGTAGAAAATAACAATGTTGAGATTGGCTATATAAAAGACAAAAGTATCGAGCAGGAAATGCAAAACTCCTACCTCGATTACGCTATGAGTGTTATTGTTGCCCGTGCACTACCCGACGTCAGAGATGGTCTAAAACCCGTACACCGTCGCATTATCTACGCAATGGGAGAAATGGGTCTTGTCCATAACCGCAAACATACCAAAAGTGCAAAAATTGTTGGTGAAGTACTTGGTAAATATCACCCCCACAGTGATTTGGCAGTTTACGATACCCTTGTCCGTATGGCGCAAAACTTTGCAATGCGCTATCGCATGGTAGATGGACAGGGAAACTTCGGCTCTATGGATGGCGATACCGCCGCGGCAATGCGTTACACCGAAGCAAGAATGACACGCCAAGCAGAGGAAATGCTTGTTGATATCGACAAAGAAACCGTTGATTTTAAGGAAAACTACGACGGAAGCATAATGGAGCCGTCAGTTTTACCAGCGAAAATTCCCTACCTCCTCCTTAATGGTTCAGTTGGCATTGCCGTTGGTATGGCTACCAATATTCCCACACATAATCTCGGTGAGATATGTGATGCTATTGCTTGCCTGATCGACAACCCAAAAGCATCGGTCGACGAACTTATGCAACTTATTCCCGGTCCCGATTTTCCCACCGGAGGTAAAATCTATGGCAAAGAAGGTATTAAAGCAACCTACTCCACCGGAAAAGGAAAAATTGTTGTGCGTGGCGAAGCAGAAATTGAAGAAAGTGGTAAAAATCAGCGTATCGTAATATCTTCGCTTCCCTTCCAGGTTAATAAAGCGGACCTCATTGCTAAAATAGCCGACCTCGTAAAGAGCAAGAAAATTGAGGGTATTACTGGTTTAAGAGACGAGTCTGATCGTAAGGAAGGGGTAAGAATTATCGTTGATCTAAAGGCAAACTCTTACCCTAAAAAAATTCTTAACCAGCTCTACGATATGACAGCATTACAATCTGCTTTTCACGCTAACCTTTTAGCACTGGAAAAAGGTATTCAGCCAAAGGTCTTTACCCTCGACCAACTCTTGCTTGAATTTATCCAACACCGCCAAATTGTTATTCGGCGACGAACAGAGTTTTTGCTAAAGAGGGCACAGGATCGCGAACATATTCTCGAAGGCTTAAAAATAGCACTAGACTCTATCGATGAAATTATCGCCGTTATTAAGAAATCGCCAAACAAGGAAGAGGCACAAAAGGCGCTTATGGCGGGCTTTAATCTCAGCGAAAGACAAGCCACGGCAATTTTAGATATGCGCCTCTCGCAACTCTCGGCACTAGAAAGACAAAAAATCGAAGATGAGCTCAAGGAAGTCAAAGCAATGATCGAGGAGTACAAAAGCATTCTCGGCGACGAACAAAAGATTCTTTCTCTTATAAAAAAGGAAACTTTGGAGGTTAAGGAAAATTATGGCGATAAGCGCAAAACAAAAATTCTCGCTCAGGAACTTGGCAATTTTAGCGCAGAGGATCTCGTGCCCAATGAGAACGTTTTAGTTACCCTTACTAAAGACAATTACATTAAACGCGTCCCCACCGAGAGCTACAAGCACCAAGGACGAGGTGGTAAGGGTGTCGTTGGTATGGGGACCAAAGAAGAAGACGTTATCGAGCATATTGTCCAAGCGGAAACTCACGATAACATTATGTTCTTTACCGACCGAGGTCGTGTTTTTACAACAAAAGTTTACGAACTCCCTTCTGGCTCGCGCCAAGCCAAAGGACAAGCGATTGTTAACGTTTTACAAATAACTCCTGAGGAAAAAGTTACCGCAATGATTGCCATTAGCAAACAACGTTCTTCGAGTGAAAAGTTTTTCTTTATGGCAACTGAAAACGGCGCGGTGAAGAAAACAGAAATCGAAAAATATCGTAATATTCGCAAGACCGGCATTAAGGCGATTGGGCTTAAAGATAAAGACACACTCCGTTTTGTCGATACCTCCACAGGGAAAGACCACATTATGCTTGTAAGTCAAAAAGGGCAGGGTATTCTTTTCGACGAAAAACAGGTGCGCCCTATGGGTCGTTCCGCCTCGGGGGTAAGGGGTATTAAGTTACGACCCGGTGATAAAGTTATGAGTATGAGCGTCATTCGTACCGAGCAGGCAGACCTTCTTACCGTCCTTGAAAATGGATTCGGTAAACGAACACAAGTATTTAAACACTTCAAGGCACAAAACCGTGGCGGTATGGGTGTACGCGCTTCCAGAACAAGTACAAAAACCGGCTTAGTAATTCACGCTCTTGTTTTGGAGGATAGCGAAAAGGATTTAGTCCTTGTAAGCCGTGAAGGGCAAGTAATTCGCATTAAAGTTAAAGCAGTAAAACGCCTCGGGCGTGACACGCAGGGAGTAACACTAATGCGCCTTAAAAGTGGTGATAAAGTTGCTTCGGTAACCATGGTCGACCAGAGCGAAGAAAGTACTAATAGCGCTGTAGCCTCCCCCAAAGCACAAAACGCTGCAGTCCGTAAAGACGAACAAGAAAAGAAAAGTTAACACTAATTTCTTTTTCACTTATATACACTCCTCGCCCAAGCGTAGAGAACCCTGCCGCCCTTAGTCTTCGGCGCATAAAATCGCGCATCACTCTTTGTTTTTCGGGAACTTCGACGACAACAATACTTAGATAGCCACTTTTTAATATTTTGTCGGTAAGAAGGGGACATGTTTTAGCAAAGTACTGCGCGCCTCGTGCCGTTAAAATAATTCTACCGTTGCCATCCTTTTTAATATATTTACGGGTAGATAGATAGTAAAAAACATTGTTAATGCTACGCGCCGTATAACCACTCTTAAATAATTTTTCACGTATGTCCTCTTTTGTAAGATAGTTGTATTGCTTATCGGGGTCTTTAGTGAGGTGCCCCACTACCGACTCCCCTAAAACCCCTAAAAATTCCTTAGAAATATCTTTCATTTCTTAACTATTTCACGTTCCGTATAATAATGCAAATAGTTGTTACGGTCCATAAC
>DBQW01000028.1 GCA_002305395.1 Candidatus Berkelbacteria bacterium UBA1384
GCACCCGTTTTTGCAATTACACCACTTATCTGCTCTTGAGTCAATGCGTAAACGAGCGGACTTTCATGATTTACTGGAAGGAAAACTGGATGAACAACAACCTTTTCAGCCACACAGGCGTTTATTTGCTGGCCGTCCCCTAACGGACGCTTTGCGAGAAGGACTTGGTTCTTATAAGCAAAAAATTAGAGGAACGGCAGTTGACCCAAAAGGACTCTTTCACGCTCTTAATCAATTGGTGAAGGAGCGAGAAATTGAAGGCAGAAGGATGCAAGCTACGGATTTGTTAACTTCTGTTCCGATTGATTTAGAAGAAGACATAATAAAATTATTGCAAGACCAAAAAGTTGATATTGGTCCGACAGTTGAAGCTCAAATTCATGCTAAATCCGATCCAGAAGGTTGGGTTTGCGGAAATTATACCGATTGCTGTATGCCGTTTGGTGCCTCGAATAACAATGATTATATGTTTAATCGTTCAACACAATATTTTACGATTAAATATAATGACAGAATTGTGGCGCAATCGGTTGTCGTTGATTCTCGTGATAGGGAGAATAACGAAGACGTAGTGATTTTGGACAATATTGAAGTTGCCAGCAATTATAAAAGCTTAACGCCTCTATTTGCCAACGTTTATCAAACTTTTTGGACAGAATACACCAGTCGTCCAGTAAAAGTTGGCACTGGGTATTCCGACCTAATTCCACCTGGTGGACGACTTGAGCGAAACCACTACGAGCCGAAAACACCTTTGCGTTATTCAGATGCTCGTGGTTCGCAGATCTATGACTTGCCAAAACTTCGAGGTGTTGAAGCGATGGATAGGGTCACAACATTTGCCAACTTAACCGAGCGTGATGCCGAGCTTGTCGCCAAAATGGAAACCGAAGCATATCCAGAAGGGATGACACAGGGTAAAGCACATATTGCGGAGGTGTTGCAAAAGCAGAGGGAGTTAGAGGTTCCAGGGGCGGCTTCAAGTTTTGTGATTAGACAAGGACAGGAGCCGGCGGGTTATTTGTTGGTTTTGCCTGAAGAATCAGAAGTCAATAGTGGCGAAAGAGTTGCTCATGTCTATGATATGGTTGTCTTGCCAAAATTCAGAGGTTCATCTTTGGTTAGAAAAATGATGGAACGAGTGCTTGATGTCGCTTCCGCTTATGGCGTTGCTATTGAAGCAGAAGCGCGTGCTAGCACATCCTATCCGCTATTGATGAACGAAAGAATTAGAAAATGGTTTGAAAGCAAAGGTTTTTATTTGACTGCAAATGAAAAATTGCCAGAATATTTAGGTGGTGAAGATTTTTACTTTATTAGGTTTGAAAATAGGCAAAATGCAGAAATGACGGCATAATCTTTTAATCCACCCGTTACTCGGATTAATGTCCAGTTGCATGCTCATAAAAGTTCTTGTTGTCCAAACAGGCGGGCGATAAAAAGTTGAAAGAAAATTGTTTTACTTTGATGTCTCGACGTCAAGACGACAAAAATGCTTCGCTACGACTCGACTGCTCTTTTTCGCGCCTCGAACGATAATCCTGTTACTGTTCGAGCGGAAGCGAGAACTAACGCGTCGGTTTCAGCACTAGCGATCGATAGTTCTCGGGCAGTAACCCTCGAACGATAAAATGAAGGTCGATAGTTCTCGGTGAGTACACCTCGAACAATAAGGGTGGTAGGCGGGGTTCTCGGTGCGCTCTGCGCCTGTCCGAATAATATAGGCGCATACTCTTTACACACATTTTTAATTCTTGTATTATAGTACACGTAATGAATGCGGGTGTAGTTCAGGGGTAGAACGTCTCCTTGCCAAGGAGAAGGCCGGCGGTTCAAATCCGCTCACCCGCTCCACGCAAAAATCGCTTGACAAAAGATTGTTTTGCGTTAAACTAATCCCCTGTATGATAAAAATTCTACAAATAGTCGAATTAGTTATCGCCTTTCTCCTTATTGCTATTATCCTCCTCCAACAAAGAGGCTCTGGTTTGGGCGGTGCCTTTGGTTCAGAGGCGGCAGCTTATTCTACTCGTCGTGGCTTCGAAAAATTTCTTTATTACGCAACAATAGTACTAGGAACGCTTTTCGTGCTTATCGCTATCACAGCTACTGTGATAGCGGCACGACAACTATGACACAGCCAAAAATAGGTAGCATAGGGCCTATACTAAAAAAAATCTACCTAGCAATTAAGGGATACAAACGGGTTTTTTCTAGGGTTGAAAAAATTATTATTACAGTGCTCGTTTTTTCTGCTGTTACCTCTTTGGTTTTTTGGGTTAAAGAGGTGCGCTCGCAAGGTGATAATTATGGGGTTATTTATAGTGAGGGTTGGCTTTCCAATGGTCAGGCGCCATCGAATCAATTAAGACGTTTAACCTATGCCGGTCTTACGCGCTATATGAAAGATGGAACGGTGGGGGCAGATATTGCAGAAAAATGGGAAGAGAGCGAAGACCACCTAACCTACACTTTCTATTTGCGCCCAGACTTCGCTGCTTCTGCAGTTTTGCAAAATATCGAACAAAACAAAGAGCTTTTTGGCGACGCTAGCGTAAGCGCGGAAAAAAACAACACCATTGTTTTTAAGTTAAAGCAACCCCTTAATGTTTTTCTTTTTACTACCACAAGCCCTATTTTTCCTTACGGTCCATACGCGGTAGAGAGTCAAACGGAAAAGGTAGTTAACCTGGTTGCGCGCCGTGAGTACCACTTAGAAAAGCCAAGTATAAAAAAGGTTATTATTCGCTTTTATGCTAGTAAAAAAGATCTCGAAAAAGCACTCGCTGCGGGTAAAGTACTTGCAACCGCCGACCTAGATTATGGAGTAAGTGGTCTTACTCACCAGGTTGTTAACCTACCCCGTGCTGTTAGTCTTTTTATGAACACGCGCAACGAAGTTCTTAAAGAAAAAGAAACAAGAAAAAAAATTATCAACGGCGAGAGTGTGGCAGGTATGGGTTTACGCCTTAAAATGGTTACAACTACCGCACAGGAGGTTGCCAATGAATTGCCAGGAGTGGTGGGGCAGTTAGAAAAACAAGGTATAAAAGTAGATGTTACAGAGTTAGACACAGGTACTCTGGTAAGCCATGCTTTACCCAAAAGAGATTTTGATATTCTGTTGTTTGGTGTGGATTACGGCTATGGCGAAGATTTATATCCGTTTTGGCATTCCTCGCGCGCCGAAAGTCCTGGTAATAATTTTACGGGTATTAAAAACAAAGAGCTCGATTGGAAATTAGAAGAAGCGCGGACGACTGCTAATCTGGAGGAGCGGGCAACTAAAACGCAAGAGGCAAAAGAAATCATTAAAAATGAATATGTCGAGTTGCCTATAAAATCAAAAAGTATACTTTATCAATCGGCGCCAAAAGTTACAGGCAACGAGTTACAAAAAATTGCCGATCCGCTGGATAGGTTTAATTACATTAGCGAGTGGAGAATAAGCAAGTAATATTGTTGCTTTTTCTAGCAATTCACTATAAAATAACAGGTGTATTCGGGTAGGTGGTGGAATTGGTATACACGCAGCCTTGAGGTGGCTGTGGGCGCAAGCCTGTGCAGGTTCAACTCCTGTCCTACCCACCAAGGACGATTAGCTCAGTTGGCTAGAGCGTCTCGTTTACACCGAGAAGGTCGTAGGTTCGAGTCCTACATCGTCCACCAACCTAAAGCAGTAGTGCCGAGGTGGTGAAACTGGTAGACACGCAGCGTTCAGAGCGCTGTGGGCGCAAGCTCGTGGAGGTTCAAATCCTCTCCTCGGCACCACGTCGGAAATTGTAAGAGTTTTTCAGGTGGTCTTGTTTATAACAAGTAAGCTCTAGAAATTTTTTTATTCTAAGATGTTTTTCAACCCAGAGCGTAAAAGAGAACTGTAGTAAATAAATAATAAGCTATCAAATTGTGAGGAGGGAAAAATTATGAAAGAAGTAAAGAAATTACACGTTTCAACGAGTATCTTTATTGGAACTGTGATTGCAGTTGCGGTTGTTTTTGGTGGCGGCGCTTATCTCTATGTAAACAACAAGGCCGAAAAAGAAAAAAAAGATTTAAACGCCCAAATAACTGAATTGCAAAATCAAGTTTCGAGTGCAAAAAATGCTATCACTATGACAGCACCCAGTGCGGAAGTCACAACCGACGACACTGCAAACTGGAAAATATATAAAAATGATATTTATAATTATTCAATAAAATATGATACCGGGTGGACTGTCTCGGTTCATGGTAGGGAGGAAGAGACCGAGCGGTTGTCGAGGGTTTGGTGGGAGGAAAAAGCCACTTTTGGTAATGCGTCTGTTGTCGTGGATGTATTAAGAAATACATATTCTGACATAGATGCATGGGCGCATACGATGAGTGATAATGAGATGGGTGTTGTTTATGCCATTCAAGATACAAAGGTAGCAGGAGTTAGTGCTAAGAGACTAACTGTCCCAGATTTATCGATTATGGTGGGGCTAATTAAGGAAGATAAGCTCTACGTGATCTCCTTAGGTTATTGTTGTTGTGGAGAAGATCAAAAAGAAAAAGATAAACTAGATTCGACTTACGAAAAAATGCTATCGAGCTTTAAGTTTTTAAAATAGTTAAAAAAGATTATTATCAAAGGGCAAGCCCGGTGGGTTGTGTTGATAAAAGTGCCTTGATAGTGTGGCTTAAAATTATGGCTCAAAATTTATAGCCGGGGCCTAGGGTGAGGTGAGATTAAAAATTATTTTGCCTACCCCTATGTATGACTTATAAGTATGTTTTGCAGCAAAAAAACCACGTTATACGTGGTTTTTTTGTTTGCTTTCAGTATCCTGTCGGTGTCGGTAGGTTATCCATGAAAAAATGAATAATACACCGACAGGATACTGAAAGTAATACGCCTCAACTTACATAAAACAAGAGCGTTTCTTACTGTTCGAACACAGTGAGAACTCTCTATTGCCTTCTTTACCGTTCAAGCGTAGGGAGAATTTTTTTACTGTTCGAACGTAGTGAGAACTATCACGTCAGTGCAAAAACTCACGGTCTGTAGTTCTCGAGATGGCACTTCGTGCGTTCTCTCGAACGATAAGAATGGTGGCTGGGAGCTCGCCCCGTCCGGTCTCGGCGGGGTTCTCGGCGCTACGCGCCTCGAACACGGTAAAACAATGAGTCTCCGCTTACTTCTAGCTACAAAAACTCTTGTAGCCAGAAGAAGCGCCCCCTCCCCTGGACCGAAATCCAAGGGGAGGGGAAGAGAATCTTGTGGGCATAGGAGGGTATGGCTACTCTCCCCTAGCCCTCCCGCTTGCCATGAAGCGGGAGATTTGTTTCGCCTCGGCAACAATCACCGAGGCACACGGTTTACTCCGCGATCTTGCGCTTCCGAGCCTCCCGAAGGGCGGCCTTGTGGGCAGCCGCAGCTGCCCTCATCGCCCGGCGCTCCTCGCGCCGAGCCTCTATGCGCGCGGGGCTATGCCCCGGGTGTTTCTTTCCCATGTTTTCACCTCCTTAAGGTGAACTCCCGCCATGGCACGGGTCCCCTCTTGTCCTTTGTCCTCCGGCTGGTGCCATTGGACTTATCCCACTGCTTTAGTGCTAGGAGAGTTGATGTCTCCCGGACACTAAGCGGGCCCCTAAAAGGGGTGGACTTTACAGCCTAAGGGATTAGGCTTTTTTACCACACTTGCTTCAACCCTCAAGTAAACTTAAGGGTTGAAGAAGTGCCCCCTCCCGCCAGACCAAAGTCTTTTGGGAGGGGGGTGTGCTATGAGGCCCTGACGAGGAGGGCCTCGGTAGCGGTCTCGATAGCGGCCTTGTACGCCCCGGCCGCCGTCATCCCCTCCTCTGTCGCCAGATAGACCTCCTCCGCAGCCTTAACGGCTGCGGTAAATCTCTCGTTCAGGGGCGCCCCCTCAAGGGCACCCCAAACAATTCTAGAAGCCTCCAGGGGATCGCGCCCCTGGAGATCAACCTTCCCGACGACCTGTCGGGGGGGGGTGGAGGTGGGCCTGCCGGTAGCGCGCCGTCCGGCGCGCTTTCCGGCCTTGGCGATCACCGCCTTACGCGCCGGTGTCGCCTTTGTATTTCTCTTATTCATCCCGATCCCTCCTTCTTCCCCTAGCTGGGATGACTAACTAGGGGAGGGGTTTTTTGGCTTTTCCACCTAGCGTAAACGCGTCGGTGGGCCCGTGTGCCTCCATCTTGCGATGGGGGCAGCCCAGCACTAATAATATTGATAATGTAATTATTGCGCGGTGAGCCAGCTTAGGTAGCTCCTAAGCTGGTTACCTATTGTTAGTGCTGGGCTATGTTGTTAATGTTCGTCCGCGAAAGTATCAATAAGTTATATTATCGATACTTTCCGAAGGCTGTGTCTTCGTACCACTTGTGGTGGGAAAGTATGTTAGTCCAGGGCGAAATAAATCTATTTCGTTATTTTGTAGCCTAACATACGCTAGAAGAAAGGTGCGCCCTTTGAAAGGGATGTTACCGACTGGTGTCCAGGAGAGGAAGCGAGCCATTTATACTCGGTTACCCGTGGTGGCAAGTCCTCCTAACCCTCCTTAAAGGCAGTCAGTCAGTATCTTTGGTAATAAATAAAGCGGTTAGTCGTAGCTGCATGCCTGCTTTAAAAAGACAGACTTGCGTTAATGCTACCGACATTAATGCTTTAACTGAACCGCTTTATTTACTTGTTTGTTTTCAAAAGGTGCTGGTGCTTAGCCTTCTTTCAGGCTAACAACGTACTATACCACATATTTTGTACTTTGTCAAGTACTTTGTACTGGATGAGTACATAGGTAACACATTGTGCGATACCTGCTACTGTTCGAGCGTAGGGAGAATTTTTTTACTGTTCGAACGCAGTGAACGCCTGCGTTACCCCCCTTTACCGTTCGAGCGGAAGCGAGAACCCCGCC
>DBQW01000012.1 GCA_002305395.1 Candidatus Berkelbacteria bacterium UBA1384
GCTCGATGAGTGGACATCTAGACTTTTATGGCTAGATCCAAACAATAACGAGCTGGCTCTCCGATTTCATTATGACACTCTTTTCATTAATAATATACAAACAGTAACAATAGGATTGAGCAGTCTTGGAGCTTAGGAGATATTTCGGTAATATAGTCGACTATCTAACAAGGTAGCTTTTTTTTGCTACCTAAGCCAGGGCATTAGCAAACAACCACCACTGCAATACATTATTAATACATTTATAGGCTCACAAAAGTCCAATATGTTATGGACCGTAACAATGGGTTGACAAAAACTTGCGTTTGAGTAATAATAGTTATGCTGCTCGTCGCAGCCTCGCGCCACCCCCCCCGGACTGGTCCTCCCACGAGAACCCCACCCCTCTCACTAGTCCGGGGGGGTATTTTTTTATGGCACGACTATATTTTGCACTGAAAAACAAGATTGCTATTTTATAAAAATCTTACACCGTCGTTCTGTAATTTTATTTAAGGAGTTGTTATTGCAGGGTAACCCAACTTAGTATATCTGCTTTTCGCTACTGCGTATGCATAGCCAGTTAATGGTAAACGCCCCTGCCGTTTTGTGGCAGGGGCGTTGCAACAAGCACTAAAAGGGCCTTTTCTCGTAGGTGCCACCTACGAGGAGGTGCTTGCCATTCCAGAGGTAGTAGTACTCCACAGAGGAGCGCACGGGCAACTGTCCTGTGCACTCCGTGCGGAAGACCACACCCTTGGGGAGAAGAGCGATGATCTGTTTTCCACCCCTAGTTTTACCCGCCGCGTCCTTTACCATTCGTCCTTGCGCCAGGATTCTGCCGGGGAACGGATGGTAACGTGGTCTGGGCCAACCGAGCACCCACTCTCTATTATCGCCGCAGGTAGGACATACGGCTGGTGGGACAAGCTCGTCGCCTATCGTGCCACAGCGACAATGCCAGCCACAACGATCGCCACTATGGTTATTTGTTCCGCGGTATCCAATGGGCGTTTCGAAAACCGCGATGACCTTGTCCTGCGTCGTTGCCTCTGGCTCAGCGATAAAGCGAAAGCGACGGCGCTTTAGCTCGACAATACGGGCGTATTGCAAACGCCCATAAGCCTCGCCCTCGTTGGATGGGTGCCTGGCCTTGTATCCACGCCCGTTCACTAGAACAAGCGGCGTGAAACAGAGTCGGCACACCGGGTAGGAGGTGTAAAACTCCTCTTTCGCGCGTAAGGGGCAAGGAGTACGCTCTGACCCCTCTACAGGAATAATGCCGAGGGCATTGCGCCACAACAACCCCGGCTCACCGACCACAACCGCAGGAAGGTTGTGTACTCTACCACCGTAGGACGGGAGTTGTACCTCTGCTCCCTTTTTTACCCTGCCGTGCCGGACTGTATACACTGCGTAAACCTGCCTCACTTTGTACCCCCTATCTTTTTAACGTGCATAGCGTAGCTTCTTTTTATGCAAAAAGAACGCTAAAGTCAAGGAAAATAGTACGAGTTAAGCCTTCGATTAAAGCAGATCGTTTAAAAAATCTATAATATTGGGGCTGCCTAAAATACACTCGTTGTTTGCCCACAGCATAGGAACGCCCATAGACTCTCTAGCGAGCCCACAACTTTGTGCCCTCTTTTCGAATTCTTGAGCATTTTCGTTATTGTAGTAAATTTCTTTTTCAGATATTGTAATTTTTTCTTCGATGCGCTTTTCTTTTATATAATCTGTAACCGCCGTACAATGAGGGCACCCTTGACCATAAAAGAGTGTGGCCTGTGTTGCGTTACTTGCGCTACTACTACCCACAGCCACTTCTTTTTCTTTACTCGAAGGGAGAAAGAGGACAAACAAAATTATTATAGGGAAAACAAGTGCGATCAAGAGTGTTTTTTTATTCATACTAATGTTACGTGTGAATTATTTTAACAGCTTTGCCATTTATCAAGGCATCAGCAATTTTTTTACAACTAGAGCATAAGATGCGCTGGTATGTACTTTGAGATGTTGCCATTTTCTTTGCCGCCTCTACTTGTTCGAGCAACTCAATATAACGAAGGCGGTATGCCTCTACTTCCTCTGTAGTTAACTCAACAACTTCAAGCGCCCTCATTGGTACACCCTGAGGCTTAAAGTAAGTAATGTTGGGTTTAAATCTAATTCTTCGACATCGTCGTGGTCTTGCCATAATTACTCCACAGAAAGCTTAACATTGCATTTTAGGCATTTCAAGCTAAAGCGAATTAACACCAAAAGGAAGTGGGAATTTTCTGCAAAGGCTTTCCGTATACTAACGCATCCTAACTATCAAGGAAATAAAATATACTATTCTTACGTAATTATATGTAATTATACTATACATATATAGGACACCGGCCTCGCTTGCGAGGCCGGTAGCCTGTTATACCCCTTATCACTACTGTCCCTTTTTAAGGGTTTCGATTTCTTCACGTAGCGCTTCAAGCTCCTCTTCCATCATTGCTTTCTCGTTTTCGAGAGCTTTTAGTTCGTTCTTCGGCGATATAAATCTACGATAGCCGAAGCCACAAGCGCGCCTGCTGTAACCCATTCCACCAGCACAGGGACCCATTCCACGTCCTGTCATCGGGCCTTGGCCAGTAGGACCTGTTCCGTCTTGTCTTGGCATAATATTCACCTCCTCTCCTATATTTTATTTCTAACTATTATGAGTATATACCCATAATAAGTATTTGTCAAGTTTTTTTTGGGTAACAATTCTGCGCGGTTGGATGGTTCCAGCTACACTATGTTTTGCAATTTAAAAACGTGTGTTATTATAAATTCATAAACGGTTTACACGGTGAAGTCCGGTGAAAATCCGGCACTGTCGCGCAACGGTAAAAGTCCGACCCTGTGTAATTTGCTCAAAAGCCCGTTTTGGCTCGCGCTAGGCCAATTCTTGCATAATGCTTGGCGCGAAATGCCAAGTTTTTTGTATTGTAAATTTTATTAAGGAGGTAGTATGTTCAAAAAAATCCGCAAGAGAAGTGGCAAGGTAGTAGCATTTAACAAAGACAAGATATCGGCGGCGATTTTAAAGGCAGGGCATGAAACAGGCGAATTTGATCTGGAGGTGGCAAAGCTACTCACAGAAAAAGTTGTGCGTCAAGCGGAAAAAGAGGTCAGCAACTCAATGCCACAAGTTGAACAAATACAAGATATTGTGGAAAATACCCTTTTGTTGTCGAAATATAAAAAAACAGCAAAGGCATATATTCTTTATCGGGATCAGCACAAACAAATAAGAAATCTTGCCAACCAAATTAACAACGGTCTTATAGATAGCTACGTTCAAAAGGCTGACTGGAAAGTTAAAGAAAATAGCAATATGTCCTACTCACTACAAGGATTAAATAACTATATATCAAGCGAGGTGAGCAAAAATTATTGGTTAAATAAAATCTATCCCGAAAAAATTAAAAACGCACATACCAACGGTGACTTTCACATCCACGATTTAAACATTTTGTCTGTTTACTGCGTCGGATGGGATTTGTTCGATTTGCTTTCACAAGGCTTTACCGGCGTTGAGGGCAAGATAAGCAGTAAACCACCCAAACACTTCCGTTCCGCGCTCGGGCAAGTTGTCAATTTTTTCTACACACTACAAGGGGAGGCGGCAGGCGCGCAAGCCTTTAGTAATTTCGACACACTACTTGCACCCTTCATTCATTATGATCGCCTAACGGAAAAGGAGGTAAAGCAAGCCTTGCAAGAGTTCCTTTTTAATGTAAATGTTCCAACCCGAGTTGGCTTTCAGACACCATTTACAAATATTACATTAGATTTAAAAATCCCCTCACACTATGCCGACCAACCCGTTGTAATAGGCGGAAAAGCGCAAAAAGAAACCTATAAAGAGTTCCAGCGCGAAGTTGATTCGTTTAATAAGGCTTTATTAGAAGTTATGGTTGAGGGTGATGCCTGTGGTCGAGTTTTTACTTTCCCCATACCCACATACAATATAACAAAGGATTTTGACTGGAACTCCGATATTGGGAAGATGTTGTGGCAAGTTACCGGGAAATACGGTCTTCCATATTTTTCAAATTTTATTAATTCCGATATGAACCCAGAAGATGCACGCTCGATGTGTTGTCGATTACGAATAGATAACAGGCAACTGGAAAAAAGAGGTGGAGGCTTATTTGGTGCAAACCCTCTCACAGGAAGTATTGGTGTGGTTACTATCAATCTGCCCCGCATCGGTCTAATAGCTAAGAACAAAAAAGAATTCATAAGTATCTTAAAAGACTTAATGCTACTGGCAAAGGATAGCCTAGAGATTAAGAGAAAAGTTTTAGAAAAAATGACCGACGGAAACCTGTATCCCTACACTAAGTTTTACTTGCGCGATATAAAAAAACATCACGGTACGTATTGGAAAAATCATTTTTCGACCATTGGGATTATAGGCATGAACGAAGCAATTAAAAACCTTCTCGGGATAAAAGAGAGTATTGCGACAAAAACAGGAAATCAGTTTGCCCTCGAGATTCTAGATTTTATGAGAGAAACGCTCGTTACCTTCCAAAAAGAAACTGGCAATAATTATAACTTGGAAGCCACGCCTGCAGAAGGGACATCCTACAGACTAGCCTTGCTCGACCAGAAACAGTTCGAAAATGCAGTTTTCGCCAATAACACTAAGACTCCCGAATCCCCCTTTTACACCAATTCAACCCATCTTCCTGTTGACTTTACAGACGATGTCTTTGACGCCCTAGATTTACAAGATGAATTGCAATCTAAATACACTGGTGGAACGGTGTTGCACGTCTTTTTAGGTGAAAGGATCACCGATAGCAATAGTGTTGGCAATTTAGTTAAGAAAATATGTGAAAACTATAAACTCCCCTACTTTACACTATCACCAACCTTTAGTGTTTGTCCTAACCACGGTTATATTGCTGGCGAAGTAGCGAAGTGTGGAAAATGCCATAGCGAATGCGAAATTTATTCGAGAATTGTTGGCTATCTACGACCTATTAACCAGTGGAACAACGGCAAGAAAGCTGAATTTGCCACGAGAAAGACTTACAAAACCAAACCCTTGAGGACACTATGATAATCGCTGGTCTTCAAAAGTTCTCCCTTATTGATTACCCCGATAAAATTTGCGCCATTATTTTTACGCGAGGATGTAATTTTCGGTGCAGGTATTGCCACAACCCAGAAATTTGTCGCAACCTAAAAGATCAAGCAAACATCCCCCTAAAAGAAATCTACCACTTTTTACGACGCAAAAAGGGTAAACTTGACGCAGTAACAATTACAGGCGGCGAGCCCACAATACACCCCGATCTAATAAGGATGATAAAGAGGATTAAAGAAATGGGGTTTTTGCTAAAACTAGATACCAATGGTAGTAACCCCGACGTTCTCGAAGCTATAATACAAAAAAAACTAGTAGATTATATCGCCATGGATATCAAGGCGCCGCTAGAGAAATATAAGGAAATAATGGGTTGGCCTATATCCCCAGAAGTTCTAACCAGAAGTATTAACTTAATCATCAACTCAGGAATACATCATGAATTTCGCACAACAATAGCAAAATCTCTAACAACAAAAGAGGATTTATGTAAAATTGCAAAAACAATTAAGGGAGCAGAAAGTTACTATTTACAGCGCTTTATCCCTTCGCAAAAAATATACGACAAAAGTTTACTACCCGATACATCGTACAGTGGCAACGAACTCGTACTGCTCGCCGAAAAAATGTTGAAATTCGTCGAAAAATGTGGCGTTAGGTAAAAACACCCGTCCTCTTTGCAAAAGGTGACGGATTAACTCTTATTGCATACATACAGGCAAATGAAATGCTAAGTTTTCTTATTTTGTGTTAGAATAGAATAAATAAGGAGGAATTAGCTTAGAATGATACTAAGACGTAATAAGAAGGTAAGACCACCGGCAATAGCTCTTGGGTTGGCTGTTCTTGTTTTGATTGTTCTAGGCTTTTTCTACAACGCTTGGACCGCCTCCGCTTACGACTCTGACCTTTTTGTAACAAGCTGGAAAACTAACACAGCAGGAGCAACAGAGCCAACCAAGGTATCTTTAAGTTTTCAGGTAACAGGAAAAACCGGTTACTACGAGATTGACTGGCGTTGCAATGGCGATTTCAAGGTTATTTATGACAGTGGCAAACAAACCTACGATTATAATCAAGCAGGCACCTACAATATATGTATACGAACTCTCTCTCCTATAGCCTTCTACGCCCCCGACCTAAGCGCCAATGAAAAAGATAAGCTCCAGGAAATTAAGCAATGGGGTGGCATTAAATGGTCAAGCTTTAACAGCGCCTTTCAGGGTATGAAAAATATGCGTTTAACCGCCTCTGATGCTCCTATTTTAACAGGGGTACAAGATATGTACGCCGCCTTTGAAGACACGGCGAATTTCGCCGGCAACGATTCTATGAGTGTCTGGAATACCGTCAATGTAACAAGGATGCAAGCAATGTTTAGAAACGCCCCTAAATTCAACGCTCCAATCGGAAACTGGGATACGCGCAATGTTACTAATATGAGCAATATGTTCCAAGGCGCCACCGTTTTTAACCAGCCGATTGGTGGCTGGAAAACGAACGAAGTTACTAATATGTCGGGTATGTTTAATAGTGCCACAAAATTTAACCAACCAATTGGCGACTGGAATGTGAAAAAAGTTGCCAATATGTCGGGTATGTTTATGATGGCCACTGCCTTTAACCAAGATATAGGCACCTGGGAGACCGAAAGCCTCTCTAATATGGCGTATATGTTCAGAGTTGCTTCTTCGTTCAACAAAAACATTAACGGTTGGAATGTTTCGAAGATAAAGGTTATGGACAGATTATTCGACCAAGCCATCGCTTTTAATCAGCCTCTCAATAACTGGGACACCTCTAATGTTACTAATATGACCGGTATGTTTAGGGTTGCTTATGCCTTTAATCAAAATCTTAGTGCCTGGAAAACGCCGAATCTTATCTATATGAATAGTATGTTCTACGAGGCGCGATCCTTTAATAACGGCGAAGGACCAGGGGAATCGACTGCCCCGCTTACGTGGAACACCATACAAGCCACAAGCATGCAAAATATGTTTCAGGGAGCGATTGCCTTCAACCAACCAATCGGGAGCTGGGACACGAGAAGTGTTACCCATGCCGCCTATATGTTTAATAATGCAAAATTATTTAATCAACCTCTCAACAGCTGGAATACCAAAAGCTTCACCACCACACTTTCTATGTTTCAGGGTGCATCAGCCTTCGACCAGCCACTTGATAACTGGAACACCAGTAGCGTTACGAATATGAACAATATGTTCCATACCGCAAGCGCTTTTAACCAACCGCTAAACCCGCAAATTATCAACTCTGGGCAACCAGATGAATACAGTTCCTGGGATGTTAGTGGTGTTATTAGTATGAGTGCAATGTTTTACCAGGCCACAAACTTCAATGGTGCTCTTGACCAGTGGAATACCGCAAAAGTTGAATTAACGAACTCTATGTTTGTCCAGGCAATTAATTTTAACCAGCCGGTTGGCAATTGGAATATGGCGAAGGTAACCAATATGTACGCTATGTTTTCCGGCGCCTTATCTTTTGACCAGGATATTTCCACCTGGAATATCGAACAGGTAACAAACTTTTCCACATTCCTTAATAACTCTCGTATGAGCATAGAGCATTACGATGCCTTGCTGAATGACTGGAGCACACAAGATGTTCAGCCAAATTTATCCTTCGGCGCTGCAGGGCTTTACTATTGTACTGCACAGGAGGCAAAAAATACCTTAACTAGCCCCACCACCCACAACTGGAACATCACCGATGCGGGAAAAAACTGTCGACCATATAACTTGTGCTTATCTAACGCCAAAGTTAACGAAAACACAACAGCCTGTTACGGTCCATAACATATTG
>DBQW01000023.1 GCA_002305395.1 Candidatus Berkelbacteria bacterium UBA1384
CACCCGTTTTTGCAATTACACCAGATAAGTTAAATCCTGGAGCGGACATTATGTCCACAATTTGAGGTGGTAATTCCGAAACATCAATATTAGATTCAAGGGCCAAAATTCTCTTTTTTAGCTCCCTTAACGATTGAATTGGCCCCTGCGTCCTTAGCGGATCACGTTCCTTGCTGTAGCGAGGCAAAAGGTTAATAAATTCTTGATTGTCATCTATTGTTTCAATACCGATGATAATCGATCTTGCATCGCCACTATCTAATTTTGAAATATTGGGAATCCAAAAAAGAACATCGTGCAGATCTACAAATCTCCCGTTGGAGTTTCTGGTCGCATTAAAGCGCAAAAGATAATTTTGCATAACTGTGGCACCGACATATTCCGCCCCCTCTCTATACCAACCGCGAACTTCCTCTGTTTGAGTGCTAAGACAAATTCTAAAATCCAAATCAGATTTTTGTTTTGGAGCTTCTTTGAACATCTCACCCCAACGCTTCCCTTCTTCGCTCGCCCGCCATTCCGCATATTTCGTTAAGCCGTCTGGATCAAGTAAAACGTAATCACTGGCATACTCATAATAAAGTTCAATTTCCTCTTTTGAAATAGCCTCTTGCCAATCCGCAGGCCAATCCGCAATCGCAAATTCCAAATCATTTTTTACCTCACCTCTAATCACACCTTCTAAATATCTTTGTTTGTTGCTAGCCAAAGCTACACCGCGCAAATCTTGCCCACGCTCAAGTGCTTGAACAATTAGACTAAGTGTTGCTTGTGTACCTTGTTGTGGTCTTTCTTTATAATATCTACTTTCTTGCTCCCGACTAATAAGCAATGCAACAATTAAATTCCTGTGTTCTCCCAAATATTTGTTCAATTTTTCTTCGGACACATCGGCTTTAGTCAAATCATATCTGCTCCAATCGACATAAGCGTCCCAGTGGTAAAAACGATCTTCTTGGGTTCGCCAAGGACTGGCTCGCCACACTTGTTGCGCAAGCCAATACATTCTTTTACCTTCTCTATATAAGCGTCTTGACTGCTTTTCCCCAATCAATTCAAGCCAATGCTTGTCTTTTTCTGCCTCGCTAAGTTCCGCTCGCCTTTGGTCTAAATCTACTTTCTGTCTTTCTTCTAAATACCCCCAAAGACCGGAACGGCTTAATTTATAAGCCTCGTGAATTTGTTTTCTTAGCCGGTCTTCTTCCATTCGAGCAATGTCATAACCCATTACTTGCAATATTTCTAGCCCTTCTATCTGCCTTGAAATATTGCGACTATCTCCATCTAAAACTTCCTGTATCCGATCAACGCCAATAGTTTTTATTAAATCGTAAATTTGGTGATCTGGATAAAAATATGGCGAGCCAGCACCACGACCGCAACGATATCGCTGAAAACAATCCCTAACCCTTTCGCTATCACTCTCGACAGCCCTACGAGCCAATATCTCATGGACACCGGTTTGAGCCTCGGCAATCAGAGACTGCGCATCGAAAATAACATACCTACCGGTAATAACTGGTTTTTTATAAAAATCCGAATAAATATAATCAAGCGTAGCACCTGATTTTTCTTGCTCTGAAGGAACGCGAATTAACCTTTGGAGCCTATTGGCGTTACGATCAAAGTTTCGATAATCGGCAGCAGGATCACCACTAATAAAACCGTATTTTTTAGCAATTTTATCGAAATGAAAATGTAAATGATCACGAACCTTATAGGCTGGTACAGCAGTTAATACAAGTTCTTTATCTTTTTGGTTTGCAGATAATCTTGTTGCGATTTCTTGCGCCACTTTGGTCATCGTATTTTTTTCCACTGTTCTGCTTTGCTGATAGTCCAAATACTCAACACCCGCCTGTCGTCGGGTTTCTTCGGTTAATTCGGTCTGTATTCTTTGGATTGGTTCGTGGGCTATTATTGCAATGTTTTCTCTAATTCTGTCTATCTGAGATTTGACTGATTGAATATAGTGGCAGGCGTTTGTTGGGTCGCCATCAACCATCTTTCCTTCTTCATAGCTCCAATATCTCATTCCAAAATCATTCGCGCATAAATATCTTTCCCGCGATCTTAAATAGTAACGATGAGAAAAATTACCAGACGTTCTGCCACTTTCCCGTAACGAATCTGTTCGAATATTGGCCTTTGCGTACGCCAAAGCTATCAAATCGCTTGTACTTACATCGTCAAATACTTCATACCCTTCTCCTTCTGGGTAGCAATCATCGCTGCTGAAAATTTTAGGCCGACCTTCAACCATTCGGATATAATAGTTTGCCCCCAATAAGCCTATCTGTTCGTTGGTGATTTTTAATTTTTCGATAATTTCACTGTGATCGTCATTTGGTGCAAAAAAAATAGGCAAAAGAGTTTCTAAGTTTCTACCAACAAAACTTTCAACTTCTTGCTCGACATCTTCTCGTTTTAATGGTCTTTCCGCCTCGGTATCCTCAAATGTTTCTGCCAATTCGGGATGCACGCCTTCTGCGCTTTGTGGCGATCTAGAATGCCATTCGAGAGCCTCCCGCACTGCCTCTTCTTGCCACTCCCTTTCAAATTCTTCTGGTGTCCAGCGTCTTTCTCTCATATCTTTCCTCCTTAGTTAAACTCCCAACAAGACCCTGAAGGATCCTAGTAATCCGCTCAAGTAGTCCACTACAAGACTAGAGCTCCCTTCTGATTTTATTTTTACAATTGCATTATACACAACTTCTGTTGCTTTTGCAGGCGATCTTAAAAAATCCCTCTTCCTAAGAGGTCGGATGTTTTTTATTTGATATTTGTTCAATTTGTTAACGCTATTATAATAGACAATATAATAAAATTGGTTTTTTATTTACTCTACTCTTTTTCTGTCGCGTCGCCATCTCGAAAAATAGCTGAGGTTTTCAGCGGGCAAGCAAAAAAGAAGGGAGTAGGAGAGAAGAGTTTTTATCCGATAAGCTCGACGAGCAAAATAAAACAATTTTCAATTCCTTTTAAAAAAAATTTGGCGGGCGGGCGATAAAAAATTGAAAGAAAATTGTCTTGTCCTCCTCGCCAAGACCCGGCGAGCAAAAGCGCAAAATATGCAAGTAATCGCTTTCGAATTTTTAGAAAGTTTCGAATGGTCGGGGTGCCGAGACTCGAACTCGGGACCTCCTGCTCCCAAAGCAGGCGCGCTAGCCAACTGCGCCACACCCCGCCAAAGACGCCCTCTGTAAAATATCAATTCTATTACAACCTATATTTTACTCTAAATCAGGCACAACATCAACGCTCTACTGCCTGCTTTTCTTAGTTTTACCACCTACCGCAATTGCTTTTTCAGTAACTTGGTACTCCAAATAGCGGCCAAACATCAACCTAGTTTGCGCATCAATAGCAGAAACAGAGCTTAAGCCTATACTCACAACAGGCACCAAAAGCCATTGCCACGCAAAGTTTATATAAAACCACTTGGAACGATGCGACGGTCTCGGAGGTAAAAGTAAATACTGAAGCACAATACTAACAAAAAGACCCAGCAAAGCGCCGGTCAGTATCCAGCGCGCAAATATTTGCATATTATACCCTAAAACCGTTTCACGAAACTCCGGGCTCAAAATGCCAGGCATCCAACCAACAAAGGCAATGTGCACAGCGGCAATAGCGCGAGTAAAATGGTTGTAAAGAAGTAATATTATCTTACCTAATTTATTCCAAAACGATATTGCCCTATCTCTAATAGATAATTCTATAATGTATGGGAAATCAACAATCCCCCACGCCCAACGACGCAATTGGTTATATTGGTTAACAAGAGTTTTCCACCATGTCTCCGCAAGTACTGCATCGAGTTTAAGGGGAACAAAGAGTGGTTCTATTTTTATTTTTCCCTCATAGTAAAAGTAGGAGTCAAAGTACTGTCGTGAATCTTCTGGAATAGAATCTACTGTCCAATAGCCAATATCAACGATTGTCTTAAAAACATCGGAACGCGAAGAAAAACACTGGTACCAAAAAGGACGCATAGTGTTATACATAAGAACCATTGTAGAGCTTTGTGCTACAACCCGACTCATAGCCGGTGCATCCCAAATATTATTTGAATAAAGCTGTATCGGCTGAAAAGAGGTTGGCTCCCCCATAACCGAGGTAAGGTATTTATAGGCGACGTAGTCGAAATAGTTTGGCGCAACACACGTATCAGCGTCGAAGTTATGAATAATAACGTGGTCGTAGCGTATATTTTTTTTGTCTAAAATTTTTTTTAACTCCTTCGCCGCCCACGTGGCATTTGCCGATTTACATTTTATTTCCCCCTTTATATCGGCAGGGTGGACGGTTTGCACAAACTTGGCAAAATGGCTTTTGTATTTTTCTTTTAGATTTTCGAAGGCTTCTTTTGCGCTCTTCCCCGCTCTTTCCTCGGAGGCCATAACAAGCCATAGTTTATCTTTATCGACAGTCGATTGTATATAAGATTCAATAGAGCGCGCCAGTAGCTCCTCTGATTCTTTGTAGTAAATTAAAAGCACAACGTGGATAAGATCTTTTTCGCTAATTTGACTTACTACTAACTTATGTCCTTCGCCGTTTTGCGTAGGCAAATCCTTACTCTTAACGATGTTATGCCAATCGGTGTCCATATCACGGCGCATTTTCTTATAAGTACGCACAGTGAAGTTCGCCAACCGAAGAGAGCGAAAAAACCAGTATAAATCGAACGTTAATATATATATCGCCACCACCCATGGTATCCAAACACTAAGAACTATAGGCCCAAGTAACGCAAGCCAAGTAAGTGCTCCTGGTACTATTTCCAGCAAGCGTTTAGTTGAATACTTTAATTTAAACGACATTAGATAGTATAAATACCTTTAAGTAATATATTACCACTACGCCGAACAAAATTGCAGAGAGCAACAGTATTTGTGCCAAAAGACGTAGGCGACGCGCCGTTAATGCAGAAAGTATAATGTTTAAAACCTGCAAAGCATAAGAGGCGATAATGATGTCTTGATATATTTTTTCCACCTTGCCATAACTCTGCCATTGCCACCACATTAGCCCAAGCAGTATTAAATAATAAACAACAAACTCACCATAGTTTACCAGCCAATTTTTACGAGGAGTTTTGTTCATTGTATTCTACTTTTTATAGTGGAGCCGATGGTCGGACTTGAACCGACGACCTACTCTTTACGAAAGAGTTGCTCTACCGCTGAGCTACATCGGCGTGTACTTACTATTCTACCTCAGCCCGCCCCTTCGGGCGGGGCAAGCTGAGCTACATCGGCGTATAATTACCACCCCCTACTCGCCCCCCCTAGACAAGGCAACGCTTATAAATGGTAACTTATGTATTTTCTGTGTATTTTGGAGCGGGTAACGGGAATCGAACCCGT
>DBQW01000029.1 GCA_002305395.1 Candidatus Berkelbacteria bacterium UBA1384
ACAACACATTCTAGGTCTCGAACGAAGTGAGAACTACCCGCCATATCCTTTACTGTTCGAACGCAGTGAGAACTACTACGTGAGATTTGATACTAACGGTCAGGAGTTCTCGGACAGTAGCCCTCGAACAATAAAAAATGACGACCGTTACCTCCCTTACTGTTCGAGCGGGAGCGAGAACTTACACTCCATAAACTAACATAAACTAAAAAAAAGAAAGAAAAAAGGTCCAATATGTTAGTGAGCTTTACACCCCTCTTATGCTTATAATCTTCTGCTATAATAAAAGCAAGGAGGAAAATGACTATTTCTAAAGTAGTTGGTAATGAAATTCTTGATTCACGTGGCAATCCCACCGTTGAAGCAAAATTGGTTTTAGACAATGGTAGCACCTTTTTGGCAAGCGTACCAAGCGGTAAGTCTACCGGAAGTAGAGAAGCACACGAGCTCCGCGATAACGATGAAAGCCGTTATGGCGGCAACGGTGTTTTACGCGCTGTGGGTAATATTAACTCTATTTTATCTTCTGCCCTTGTCGGTGTAGATCCTCTTAAGCAAGTTGAAATCGATAATATTCTAAAAGAGATAGATGGCACCGATAACAAAAAAAAGATTGGCGCCAACGCCATCTTGGCGACCTCTCTTGCGGTAGCGAAAGCTGGCGCCTATATCTCACAGCAACCGCTATATCAGTATCTGGCGACACTTGCCGGAAACAAGCACACTCTTAGGTTGCCAGTGGCAATGTTTAATCTTATTAACGGTGGCGAGCACGCCGACAATAATCTAGAAATTCAGGAGTTTATGGTTGTCCCGAGTAATACAACCTTTCGCGAGCGGTTAAGATCAGCCGTTGAACAATACCAACGCTTGCACAGTTATCTTAGAAATCGAGGCTACTCCACCGGTGTTGGTGATGAAGGTGGCTATGCTCCTAACTTAATTAACGATCAAGAGGCAATCGATGCTCTTCGTGAAACAGGTAATAACCGTATCGCTTTCGATTTCGCGGGGAACAAACCCTCGTGGCTTAACTACCATAAATTAATCGGAAAAGGCGATATTCTTTCTCTTGAGGATCCTTTACCAGAAAACGACTGGGACGGCTGGAAGGAGTTATCGCAAGAGCTTTCCGATAAGGTAATGATTGTTGGTGATGATCTTTTTGTAACCAACAGTGTCTATCTTCGTAGGGGGATAGAAAAAAAGATTGCCAATGCAATCTTAATTAAGCCCAACCAGATAGGCACCCTAACAGAAACGCTTGACGTTATTAAGTTAGCGCAAAAAAACAATTACAAGATTGTTGTTTCTCATCGCTCGGGAGAAACAGAAGATACATTTATTGCCGACTTGGCGGTCGGCGTCGGCGCGGAATATATCAAGGACGGTGCACCAGCTCGTGGCGAAAGAGTAGCGAAATACAACCGTCTTTTAAGAATAGAAGACGAGCTGCAGCCTAAAATATGAAAAATAATGTCCTTCTACTTATTTTAGACGGGTGGGGATTGGCGGAGCCGTGGGGTGGCAATGCTATTGCTATCGCAAGAACTCCTTATTTTGATTATCTGTGGAAAAGTTATCCTCGCACAGAACTTAAAGCAAATGGCACCGACGTTGGGCTCCCCGGGCATGAAATGGGAAATTCTGAGGTCGGCCATCTTAATATCGGTGCTGGGCGCATTGTCCGACAGGACATTCTTCATATTAACGAAGCCATCAATAGTGGTGAGTTTTTCAAAAACGATGTCCTACTTACCGCAATGCGAAGAGTAAAAAATACCAGCAACAGTCTGCATTTAATGGGTCTATTGAGTGATGGTGGCATACATGGGCACATCGTCCATGCTCTTGCTCTCCTATATATGGCCTCACAAGTAGGCTTGAAAAATGTTTATTTACATATTTTTACTGACGGTCGCGACACTCCACCATTAAGCGCTCAAGAATATATTTCACGCTTACAGTTAGAGATGAGCAAACTAAAGACTGGTCGCATTGCAACAATTTCTGGTCGCTACTATGCAATGGATCGTAACAAGAACTGGTCGCGAACAAATAAAGTATACCAAGCAATGGTAAGTGGTAGCGCAAAAACAGCCACGTCGGCTATGGGTGCAGTTGCTAACGCATATACTGCTGGGCAAACAGACGAGTTTATTAATCCTACCATTATATTATCAAACAATAAAAAACCACCTCTTATAAAAAATAACGATTCAGTTATATTTTGGAATTTTCGCTCCGACAGAGCGCGCCAGATAATGCAAGCGTTTATAAAGCCAACTATCGAAGGTTACGATCGTACACCATCACTTTCGGGGCTATTTTTTGTTTCAATGATTCCCTATGGTGTTGAAGCTGATATAGGTGTACGACCGTACGTTGCCTTTGAACCAAAAAGAATTACTACTACTCTTGCCTCGACGCTTGCTAAAAACAATATCGCGCAATTACATATTGCGGAAACAGAAAAATATGCTCACGTTACATATTTTTTAAACGGCACAGTGGAGGCGCCATACCCGCTCGAAGATCGTATATTAGTTCCCTCGCCAGCGGTGGCAACATACGATCTGCAACCAGAAATGAGCGCGCCGCAAATTACCGAACAACTTATAAGGGCGGTACAAAAACAAAAGCATCCATTTATTGTGGCTAATTATGCCAATCTCGATATGGTCGGTCATACTGGTAACTTCGCAGCCGTAGTAAAAGCGTGCGAATGTGTCGACGAGCAACTGAGGGCTTTAGTCGAAGTTGCCAAAAAAAATAATTTCTATACCCTGATTACCGCTGACCACGGTAACGCTGAGCAAATAATTAACCCCATTGTCACAGAATCATCTACGGAGCATACAAAAAATAAAGTTCCCTTTATTATTGTTCCCCCCATTACAAGTAACAACGGTTACATTTTGCGCACAAGTGGTAGGCTGAGTGATATCGCCCCGACAGTCCTCGGTCTTCTCGGTATTGAACAACCCAACGAGATGACGGGAAAAAATCTTATCGCAATAAACAGAACAATATATCATAGTGAAAATGACAAAATGGAGAATTAATAAATTTGTTGCACAGTGCCTAGGAATATCTCGCCGCAAGGCGGAAGGGCTAATAAAGAGTGGTCACGTCAAGATGAATAAGCAAACCGTCTATGACTTATCGCTTAAAGTGCAACCGAACACTTCCAGTATAACCGTTCACGGTGAAGTACTTAGTCCACGAACGTACATTTACTACGCATTAAATAAACCTCTTGGTTATACTTCTACTCGTCATGACCCCTTTGCTGTTAAAAAAGTTGTCGATTTGGTGCCAAGCTTTCCAGCGGTCTATCCAGCAGGAAGGCTAGATAAAAACTCCGAAGGACTCATTGTCCTCACCAACGACGGTGAAATAACCCAAAAAATAACAAGTCCTGCCGATCATCTAGAAAAAGAATATTATGTCGAGGCAACGGTTGCCCGTAGCAATTGGGATATTCGCCAGTTAAAAAAATTATTAAAAGGTGTCAATATCGATGGATACACAACTAAACCGAGCAAAGTTTTCGCTTGGCGCCATACAGGCAAAAGCGTTTCTTTTTACATAATTTTGGAAGAAGGGAAAAAAAGACAAATTAGGCGAATGGCGCAAAAAATAGGCTTAGAAATAAAAACACTGCGCAGAGTTCGCATTGGAAAATTAAAGCTCGGCGACCTAAAGCCAGGAGAGTATCGTAAGATTAGGGCGGAAGACATCTTGTAATAAATAGTTTTTAGATTAACATATAAAGCATGAAAAGAATTTATACACAAGAAGCAAACAAACACATCGGCGAACAAGTTAAGCTTTGTGGTTGGGTTGCCACAAAGCGTGACCACGGTAAAATTATTTTTATTGATCTGCGCGATAAAAAGGGAATCGTCCAAGTTGTTACCGAGGATAATCAAGATATAGGGAAAATTAAAATAGAGTCAGTTATTGAGGTTATTGGCAGGGTAAAAGAAAGGCCATCACACCTTAAAAACAGCACTTCTCCCACTGGGGGTGTAGAAGTAGAGGCTGTATCAGTCAACGTCCTTTCGATTGCCGATGATCTGCCCTTTGCAATAGAAAAAGATAAAAACGATGTCGCGGAAGAAATTCGCCTAAAGTATCGCTATCTCGACCTAAGGCGCACTAAAATGCGCAATAATCTCCACAGTCGCGCAAAAACAATTCAGTTTTTAAGGGAATACTTGTGTAAGGAAGATTTCACCGAGGTAGAGACGCCATACTTGAGTAAATCAACCCCCGAAGGAGCACGCGATTACCTTGTCCCTTCGCGCTTGCAGAATGGTTATTTTTACGCCTTACCACAATCACCACAGCAATATAAGCAACTGCTAATGGTGGCAGGACTGGAAAGGTATTTTCAGGTTGTTCGGTGCTTTAGAGATGAGGACACACGGGGCGATAGGCAGGCAGAGTTTACTCAACTTGATATCGAGATGAGCTTTATTGAAAACGAAGAGGATGTTCTCGAGCTCGTCGAAGATATGTTTACCAAATTAATAGAAAAGGTTTTTCCCGAAAAGCACGTAACATTTAGGAAGTGGCCACGCATCCCTTATAGCGAGGCAATAAACAAGTATGGTTCCGATAAGCCCGATCTGCGCAAAAACAAACAAGACCCCAATGAATTGGCGTTTGCCTTTGTAGTAGATTTTCCAATGTTTGAAAAAACAGAAACTGGTAAACTCACGGCCGTACACCACCCCTTCACTGCTCCCAAGATTACAGATATAAGCGAACTTAAGAACAATACTATGCAAATTAAGGCAAAGCAATTCGACTTTGTTCTGAATGGTTACGAGGTGGGCGGTGGCAGTATTAGAACCCACGATCCGGCAATTTTAACAGCAGTTTTTGAGGTTCTGGGGCATACAAAAGAAGATATTAAAAGGCAATTCGGACATCTTTTGCAAGCCTTTCGTTACGGCGTTCCGCCGCACGGAGGAATAGCGCCCGGTATTGACCGCATTGTTATGCTCTTGCAAAATGAGCCGAATATAAGAGAGGTAATTGCTTTCCCCAAAACGGGCGATGGGAGAGATCTAACAATGGACGCCCCAAGCACAGTCTCCGAAGCACAGCTCGACGAACTTGGCATAAGGTCTATTGACAAAAAGGAGAAAAAAGATAGAATTAAATAGTTGTTGTAATCAAATTTTAATCGTATATGGCACAGACTAAAGCAAAAGGTACCTCCAAGTTAGGACGAGATTCGGCGGCGCAGCGATTAGGCGTTAAAAAATACGCCGGCGAAAGCGTTAACGTTGGCGATATTATTATCCGCCAGCGAGGAACAAAATACCGCGCCGGAGAAAACACCTTTTTGGCAAAAGACGACTCCATAGTTGCGCATAGCAAAGGTAGGGTCAAGTTCGAGCACAGGAAAACTGCCTTGTTCACAGGTCGTCTAAAGAAACAGGTTTATGTTACGGTTCAACCGTAATGTTGACAAGCGGTTTCGTATTTGCTATTATCGTAAATAACTAACCAAAGACGGTCTCGAATGAGTTGGGCCGACCGATAAAAATATCGATAGTGGATAAGCTAAAATAAGCGCAAAAACGATGAACGCCTTGCCTCGTGTTGTGGCGTACTTTTGTTGCGAAAATTAACAAAGCAAAGGAGTTAGATGGCTACATCTAAGCCCGCTCGCGTCTCATTTCGAAAACAATTAGTCGATGTTCCCATTCCTGATCTTATAGAAGTACAGATTAATTCCTATAAATGGCTCTTCGAGGAAGGCATTAAGGAGTTACTTTACGAAATTTCACCGATAGAAGATTTTACAGGAAAATTGTACTCGCTTGAATTTGGCGACTACTACCTTGATACTCCAAAACACGATGAACAAACCGCACGAGCAAAAAATCTTACCTACAAAGCACCTTTGAAATGCCAGGTAGTTCTCCACAATAAAGAAACCGGAAGGAAGAAAGAGGCGGAGGTGTTTCTCGGTGAATTCCCCCTTATGACAGAGCGTGGTACTTTTATTATTAACGGCGTAGAGCGTGTTGTTGTCAGCCAAATTGTTCGTAGTTATGGTGTTCTCTTTATTACAACAGAAAGCGCAAACGAGCGAAAGCTTTTTGGCGCTAAAATCATTCCTCATCGTGGTGCTTGGCTTGAGTTCGAAACCTCGAGTAAAGATGTGCTCACAGTGAAGGTTGATCGCGAGAGAAGAATCCCTGTAACGACTTTTTTGCGCGCCCTCGGTATGGCAACAGACAAGCAAATTATCGATACATTTAGCGATGTCGACGATGATATCGACCACCCGTACATCAAAAATACACTTGCTAAAGATACCGCCAAAACACAAGAAGAGGCGCTTGTTGAGGTTTATAAACGCATTCGCCCTGGTGATCTCGTTACCCCAGAAACAGCTAAACTATTTCTTGAAAACTTATTCTTTAACTTTAAGCGTTATGACCTTGGTAAAGTTGGGCGCTATAAAATTAATCGCCGCCTAGGGCTTAATCTGAGCGATGCACAAAAAAACCGTATATTACGTATCGACGATGTAGTTGCTGTTATTAAGGAGTTGATTCGCCTTAACAACGACCCTATGGCTAAAGCCGACGACATCGATAGCTTAAAAAATAGAAGAATTCGTGCCATCGGAGAATTGGTACAAGGTCGCTTTCGTGTTGGTCTTCTCCGTGTAGAGAGAATAATTAAAGATCGTATGAGTGTTATAGAGAGTGAAAACATCACACCGTCACAACTTATTAACAGCCGTCCCATTACCGCGGTTCTACAAGAGTTTTTTGCTTCTAGTCAGATGTCGCAGTTTATGAACCAGACCAATCCGCTTTCCGAGCTCGAACACAAAAGGACTCTTTCTGCTACTGGTCCCGGTGGACTTTCCCGCGAACGAGCGGGTTTTGAGGTTCGCGACGTTCATGAATCACACTATGGCAGAATTTGCCCCATCGAAACCCCAGAGGGGCCTAATATCGGCTTGGTTGGTTATTTAGCGAGTTATGCTCGTATTAATGAATACGGTTTTATAGAGTCACCTTATTTGGTGGTTGACAATTCCAGTGGCAAGCCAAGAGTTACAAGAAAAGTTGTATATCTCGATGCTATGACGGAAGAATCTTCGGTCATTGCGCCTGCCTCGACCCCTATCGATAGCAAGGGTTACTTTACGGAAGCGCAAGCGGTAGTACGCAAAGGCGGAGAACCCTCTTCGGAAAAAACAACAGAAATTCAGTATATGGATGTTTCCGCAAAACAAATTGTAAGTATTACAACCTCCTGCATTCCCTTCGTGGAACACGATGATGCCACACGTGCCTCGATGGGTTCGAATATGGAGCGCCAAGCAGTACCTCTGGTAAAACCACAATCGCCTATAGTGGGAACCGGGATAGAAGCAGATGCTATTAGAGCGAGCGGACAAATACTCACTGCTACTGTTGATGGTGTAGTAACCAAGGCAGATGCCTCGGAAATAGTTGTTAAACCTAAGGGCGCGGGGAGTAAAGAAACTACTTACAAACTCGCTAAATTTGAAAGAAGTAATCAGGGAACCTGTATTAACCAAAGACCCACCGTAGCCATAGGCGACGCTGTAAACAAGGGCGATCTACTCGCCGATAGTTTTGGCTCCGAGGACGGCGAATTGGCCCTCGGGCAAAACATTACTGTCGCTTTTATGCCCTTCGACGGTCTTAACTACGAAGACGCCATTATCCTCTCGGAAAAACTTCTGCGCGATGATCGCTATACTTCAGTCCATATCGAAAAGTATGCAACGGAAATTCGCGACACCAAACTAGGGCCCGAGGTTGTTACTAGAGACATTCCTAATGTTGGCGAGGACGCTCTTGCTCACCTCGACGAACAGGGCATAGTTCATATAGGTGCTGAGGTGTCAGCGGGCGATATATTAGTTGGAAAAATTACACCAAAAGGAGAGACAGAACTCACCGCCGAAGAGAAACTGTTACGCGCTATATTTGGTGAAAAAGCAAAAGACGTTAAAGATACCTCCTTGCGCCTTCCGCACGGCGAACGTGGCAAGGTGGTGGAGGTTAAGATATTTAACAGAGATGCTGGCGACGAGCTTGCCGAGGGCGTTTATCAAATGATCGAAGTTTCTGTCGCACAATTAAGAAAAGTAGCCGTTGGTGATAAACTAGCGGCGCGCCATGGCAACAAAGGTGTTATCTCCTCCATTGTCCCAGAAGAAGATATGCCTTATCTTCCCGACGGCACACCTGTTGATATGATCCTAAACCCCCTCGGCGTTGTTTCTCGTATGAACTTAGGGCAGATTATGGAAACACACCTTGGCGCCGCAGCAAGTAAATTAGACTATAAGGTTGCAAGTAAAGTCTTCGAAGGTGTTCCGTTGGGTAAGGTAATGGAAGAGTTAAAAAAGGCAGGGCTTGCCGAAGATGGTAAAACAGAATTGTATGACGGGCGCACCGGTGAAAAATTTTCTAACCGCGTTACTGTTGGTACTATTTATATTATGAAACTACTCCATCTTGTCGACGACAAGATGCACGCTCGTTCAATTGGTCCATATTCAATGGTTACGCAGCAACCCCTCGGTGGTAAAGCACAATTTGGCGGTCAGCGTTTTGGCGAAATGGAAGTTTGGGCACTAGAAGCCTACGGTGCCGCCCATACACTGCAAGAAATGCTTACCATTAAGTCCGACGATGTTATTGGACGCTCTCGTGCTTACGAAGCAATTATCAAAGATGAGCCTATCCAGAAACCAAGTATTCCTGCCTCGTTTATGGTTTTAGTAAGAGAACTGCAGAGTTT
The DNA here is from genome assembly GCA_002305395.1 of Candidatus Berkelbacteria bacterium UBA1384. GTDB lineage: Bacteria > Patescibacteriota > UBA1384 > UBA1384 > UBA1384 > UBA1384. Next base: position 8,824 of record DBQW01000029.1, read on the forward strand.
GGGTCTTAATGTTGAGATGCTTGGGGCTAAGCAAAACAGCGGTCCCGAGTTGCGCAAAGAAGAACCCAGTCCATTACCCGATAGACCATTGCCAAATAGCGACAATAAGGAAAAGGAGTAACCGTGGCCGAAACACACAAGCATAGAAACACAACCAAAACCGGACAAGATACAATCTCTACAGATTTTGACGGTATTCGTCTTTCTGTCGCCTCGCCCGAACATATATTGGCGTGGTCGTACGGTGAAGTAACGAAGCCGGAAACAATTAACTATCGTACTCAAAAACCAGAACGTGATGGACTCTTTGACGAGCGTATTTTTGGTCCTGTAAAGGATTATGAATGTTATTGTGGGAAATACAAAAAAATACGTTACAAGGGTATCGTTTGCGACCGCTGTGGTGTAGAGGTAACAAGGTCGGCGGTTAGGCGCGAAAGAATGGGACACATCGATTTATCGGTGCCGGTGATGCATATTTGGTATCTTTATGGTACTCCAAGTGTACTTTCTACAATTCTCGATATTTCTATAGACGATCTCGAGTCAATTATATATTTTGCCGCTTTTGTTATTTTGCAGGTTGACGATAATGCAAGGGCGGAAGCTTTACATCAACTGGAGGCAGAATATAGCGCCATTCGTGGGCGTAAGGATTTGGCGGACAATGTTATTGCTCTTACCAAGGCAGAGGCAATTTACAAAGCCAGCAAGGCGGAGTTAAATGGACTCGCTATTGGTAAAACAATTTCTGAGGCGCAATACCACGAGCTTTCTCTTAGATATGGACAGGTTGTGAAGGTTGGCATTGGTGCAGAAGCCATTCTTACCCTTTTAGAAAAAGTCGATACCGATGCCCTCATTAAAGAATTAACGGAAAAAATTAGCACCATAAGCGACACCTACCGTCGCAAATATATTCGTCGCTTAAGACTTCTCTCCGATATGAAAAAGGCAAAAATTAAGCCACACTGGCTTGTAATGCAACGCCTACCTGTTATTCCCCCCGACCTAAGACCGATGGTGCAACTCGATGGTGGTCGTTTTGCAACTTCGGACCTCAATGACCTTTATCGCCGTGTGTTAAACCGCAATAACCGCCTAAAAAGACTTATTAAACAAGGTGCGCCTGAGGTTATTTGTCGCAACGAAAAACGTATGTTGCAAGAAGCTGTCGATGCTCTTATCGACAACTCCGCGCGCCGTGGAAGGGCGGCAACCGTTGGTACGGCAAGGAAGTTGCGCTCTTTAAGCGATATTCTACGGGGCAAACAAGGGCGTTTTCGCCAAAACCTGCTTGGAAAAAGAGTCGATTACTCTGGTCGCTCGGTAATTGTTATAGGACCAAAGCTTAAATTGCATCAGTGTGGACTGCCCAAGGTTATGGCGATTGAGCTTTTTAAGACTTTTGTTATTAGTAAGCTTATTAATGATGGTTATGTTCACAATGTTAAGAACGCTAGCCGTATGATCGAGCGCCGAGAACCTGTAGTTTGGGACATTCTCGAGCAGGTTACGAGCGAATATCATGTTATGCTTAACCGTGCTCCTACCCTCCACCGTCTCGGTATCCAGGCTTTTCAGCCGGTTCTTATCGAGGGTAAAGCAATCCAGATTCACCCTTCGGTCTGTTATGCCTTTAATGCAGACTTCGATGGCGACCAAATGGCGGTTCATGTTCCCCTGTCTGTCCAGGCGCGAGAAGAGGCTAAAAGCATTATGCTTTCAACAAAAAACCTTCTTAAACCTGCTTCTGGTGAGCCGGTAATCTCTCCTCGCCTTGATATTGTTTTGGGTTGCTACTACCTTACTACCCTAGAGGAAAATAGCGAGAAACCAGTAAAGATTTTCGCCTCAAAGAACGAAGCGATTATGAGCTTCCAGCAAGGTAACATCGGCCTACGCTCTAAGATTTTAGTGCGCATCGCCGACGAAGTTGCAAAAACCGACTTCGAACCACAACAAATCGGAAAGCGAAAACTTATTACCACAAGTATCGGAAGAATTCTTTTTAATAACATTCTTCCCGATAGCGTGGGCTACCATAATATTACTCTCGATTCCTCGGCGTTAAAAAAAGTAGTTGCCCTTGTTTTTAAGGTAGAGGGTGGTGGCGAAACTGCCTTACTCGTTGATCGCATTAACCAACTAGGCTTTCGCTACGCAACCCTCAGCGGAACGACAATTTCAATGGCCGATATTTACACACCCTCAAGCAAACCCGCCCTTATGAAAGAAGCGGAAGCAACAGTGGCTAAAATCAACACACAGTATCGCCAGGGTTTAATTACCGCCGAGGAAAGAAGGGTGAGAGCGGTAGAGGTGTGGCTTGACACCAAGGACAAAATCGAAAAAGCGATGATCGAAGGGTTTGACAAAGAAAGCCCTGTTTGGACCATGGTTAGCTCGGGAGCGCGTGGCTCTGTCACGCAGTTACTGCAAATGTCGGGAATGAAAGGTAATGTGGTTAACCCCGCCGGTAAGATTATCGAGCTTCCTATTAAAAGCAACTACAAAGAAGGGTTGACAGTGTTAGAGTATTTTAACTCTACGCACGGATCTCGTAAAGGAAAATCCGACACCGCTCTTCGTACTTCCGATGCTGGTTACCTCACTAGGCGCTTAGTAGACGTAGCGCAAGATATAGTAGTAAACAAAGATGATTGTGGCACCACCGAATACATTACAATTAGCAAAGACGACAATGACACCAAAACATTTGCTGATAAAGCAGTGGGGAGAACGGTGGCTAAGGCGCTTACTGTCGCTGGCAAGACGTTGCTAAAAAAGGGAGAAATTATCTCCACTAATAGGGCACAAGAGCTTGCAGAAAATAAAGATGTTAAAGAGGTTAATGTTCGTAGCGTGATTCACTGTCGCGCGGCGCGTGGAATATGTGCTGCATGTTACGGTAACGATATGGCTACCGGAGAACTTGTTAAACACGGGACAACCGTTGGTATTATCGCTGCCCAAGCCATTGGTGAACCAGGAACGCAACTTACAATGAAAACTTTCCACCTGGGTGGTGTAACAGGGGTTGATATTACTTCTGGTCTTCCTCGAGTGGAGGAGGTATTCGAAGCTCGCTCTCCACGCACTCCGGCGGTGGTGAGTGAAGTTTCGGGTATTGCCGACATTGTTACTGTTCGTGGCAAAAAAATAATTCGCGTTACTTCGAGCCAAAAAGCAAGTGAGGACATTGTTCTTCCAGAGGAATATAAGCTCGAAATAGAAGATGGTGATTATATCAAGCCACGCCAAGTAATTGCTTCTGCGGAGGGAAAAAGAGCGTTACGTGCAACAGTGGAGGGTCTTGCTAAAATAAAAGGTCAAACAGTTACCATCTCTTCGTCCGATCTAGTTTGCCAAGAATATGATGTTCCACAGGACCTTCATATCTTAGTCGAAAAAGGAGATAAGGTAGAAGCAGGAGAGCCTCTCACCGAGGGTCACTTAGATCTGAACCAATCTTTACGATTGCGCGGAGCAAAGAAAACGCAAGACTACATTATTAACGAGGTAAATAGAATTTATGTTAGCCAGGGTCAAGAAATTAGCGATAAGCACGTCGAGCTCATTGTGCGTCAAATGTTTAGCAAGGTACAGGTTGTTGACGAAGGCACAACGGAACTTGTTCCAGGTCAACTGATAGACAGAACTCGACTAGAAAAAATAAATCGTGACATTAAAAAAGCCAAAGGTGAGCCGGCACAAGCAGCCGATATTGTTCTTGGTATAACAAGAGTTGCCTTAAGGACAGAAAGTTTCCTTTCTGCTGCTAGCTTCCAAGAAACAACAAATGTTTTGATAGACGCGGCAACCAGAGGTGCCGTAGACAGGTTGCAAGGGTTAAAAGAAAATGTTATTATTGGTAAACTAATTCCCGCCGGCACGGGTTATAATCCCGACGACTGGAAAGAAAACAAATAAGGAAATTATGCCTACAATTAACCAATTAATTCGAAAAGGTCGCAAAAAAGTTACCCACAAAAGCAAGACACCTGCCCTAGGAAGAAGTTTTAACTTTCTTAAAAATAAGCCTACGATTTCAAGAAAGTCAAACCCTTTTAAGCGTGGTGTTTGTGTAAAAGTGACCACAATGACTCCTAAAAAACCGAACTCTGCTTTACGCAAAATTGCAAAAGTAAGACTTACTAGCGGTCAGGAAGTAACCGCCTACATCCCAGGCGAAGGTCATAATTTGCAAGAGCACTCCGTTGTCTTAATTAGGGGTGGGCGCGTAAAAGACCTTCCAGGTGTTCGCTACCACATTATTAGGGGGCAATTAGACACGCAAGGCGTTGCTGATCGTAAGATATCACGTAGCCACTATGGCGCTAAAAAGCCCAAGGGCGCAACAGAGAAAGGCGCATAAATATGAGAGGAAAAGTTAGGAAAAATCTTACCGCTCTTTTACCGGATCCCATTTACGGATCGTTAATTGTAAGTAAGTTCATTCGCTACGTAATGAAAAATGGTAAAAAATCCATTGCCGAAAAAATTGTATATCGTGCGATTGAAGATGCGGGAAAAAGACTAAAAGCAAAAAAACTTGATAGTCTACTTAGTGAAACACTCGAAAAGGCTGCTCCCATAGTAGAGGTGCGCTCGCGTCGTGTTGGTGGCGCTAACTACCAGGTACCTGTGGAAGTAAAAGAGCCACAAAAAACTGCTATCGCTATGCGCTGGCTCCTCGAATCCGCCCGTGCCATTAAGGGAAAACCAATCGCCCAAGCTCTCGCCGACGAAATAGTCAATATTAACCAGGGCACCGGCGCAACACTGAAAAAACGAGAAGATGTTCACCGCATGGCGGAAGCAAACCGTGCCTTCGCCCATTTTGCTCGTTATTAGTTACTTGCATAATTTTTGAACGAAGCGAGACTACACGCCATCCCCCTTATTGTTCGAGCGGAAGCAAGAACCCTGCCTAGGATAGGACGGGGCAAGGTTTTCGGTATACCCTTTACTGTTCGAGCGAAAGCGAGNNGTTCGAGCGAAAGCGAGAACTACCCGCCATACCCTTTACTGTTCGAACGCGCGAGAACCCTCCGTTGCCTCTTTACTGTTCGAGCGGAAGCGAGAGCCCCGCCGGAGATTCGGACGTGGCAAGCTACAACGTGAGGCTTAATACTAACGACTGGGTGTTCTCGTTGCTTCGCACCTCGAACAATAGGACTGGCGGCTGATAGTTCTCGGCGCTCCGCGCCTCGAACGATAAGTGACGACCGTGGCACCAAAGTGTTGATTTTTTCAACATTTTCTTTTAATAAATATATATAGTTGCAGGAAATAGCTTATGCAAAGAAAAAGTACCTTAATAAATTCTGCTTATGGGTAGTATATTAGCCATTATGTGGCTAGTATTCTGCTCGTAGAGCAGATTAAAAAGAGGAGGAGATAAAAATGTCTGCTAATAGAGATGACTGGGAGGACGGCCTCGATCGCGAGGATGACTGGTGGGACGCCCTCGATCGCGTGGATGACTGGGGAGACGCTCTCAACAATGGTGGTCAACGGGAGAGCGCCACTTCCTTCGCCCGCGACTGCGTCGCGCGCTACGATGGCTCGACGAAGGCGTGGGTTAAGGACCTGAGACGAGTCCTTAACCTGATAATGACCCTGCCGGCGAACCGCTCTTCGCGCGTAGCTTGGGATTGCTGGCGGAAAGAGTGGAGCGCCGAGACAGTATTGGGGCACCTAATCGTACGCCAATTCATAGACGTTGACGCTCGCTGGTCAATCTGGCACCGAGAGCTAGCTCTCGGTTCCGGACTTCACCCGAGCAGGGAGTCAGCTATCGACCACTTCTTCGCAGAGCTCACAAAGCTTTGTGAGGCCTGCGGTACTGATCGCCAAGCAGACTAACTGGGACCATATGCTAGGTCACGTTACGTGAGCCCTCTCTGTTATGCAGCGAGGGCTCTTCTCTCTTTTTTATTTGAAATAAGTGTAAAATATTTAACTTTTGGCGATTACACCTCGAACGATAATCCTGTTACTGTTCGAGCGGAAGCGAGAACTCCTGCGTCAGTTTCAGTACTAGCGATAGATAGTTCTCGGCGCTCCGCGCCTCGAACGATAAGAGAGGCGGAGAGTTCGCCCCGCCCGGTCTCGGCGGGGGTTCCGGTGTGTTACACCTTGAACAATAAAAACAGCGGTTGGTAGTTCTCGGTGAGTACACCTCGAACGGTAAGGGTAATGACCGTGGCACCCCTTACTGTTCGAGCGGAAGCGAGAANNGGCAAGCTACAACGTCAGTTTCAGCATCAACGTCTGATAGTTCTCGAGATAGCACTACGTGCGTTCTCTCGAATAGTAAAAAATAATTCTCGACGAGTACACCTCGAACGATAAGAATAACGAGGTGGCTTTGTTAAGATTTTTTACCACATAGGCTGTAATCTGCAAAAGTTCATTAACATA
>DBQW01000010.1 GCA_002305395.1 Candidatus Berkelbacteria bacterium UBA1384
CCGCCATACCCTTTACTGTTCGAGTGGGAGTGAGAACTTACACTCCATAAACTAAAAAAAAGAAAAAGATCCAATATGTGAGTGAGCTTTTGCAGGGTTTATTGCCAAAAATTTACCTAGGGGCAAACAATGGGACCAACTGGCGCACCGGCAAGAATATGAAGGTGAAGATGATCTACTTCTTGTCCGCCGTCTCCCTTATTGTTAATTAGTACACGGTAACCTTGTTCGGCAAAGCCGTGCTCTTTTGCAAGTGTGCTAATTATTGTAAGCAATTCACCGGCGAGCACTTTGTCGCTTAACTCGTTGAGGTTTTCAATATGCACCTTGGGAACAACAAGCCAATGAATAGGCTTTCTTGGATTTATATCATTAAAAATGATTATATCGTCGTTTTCAAAAACAATACTAGCGGGCAACTCTTTACTGATTATTTTACAAAAAAGACAGTCGCTGTTCATAGCTCCATTATAAAACGTTGATTAACGGTCGTCAATCTGCTACAATATTCTAAAGATAGAAGGGCAGGTGATAAGGTTGGAGAAAAGAAAAGTAGAAAGCTTTGATGTAATGCTACGCCGTTTTTTCCGCGATGTTCAACAGAGCGGTATTTTAACAGAGATTAAAAAAAGGCGCTACAAAGAGAAAAAACTTTCCCGTGATAGAGTTAGGGAAATTGCGAGAAGGAAGTCTATCCGTAAAAAAGCAAAGCGGGGTTACTAATGGCAATAATAGAGACAATTGACCAAGACCTAAGAAATGCGATGAGAAATAGGGAGACAAAGAGCGTAACTACATTACGTTCTGTTAAAGCTTCACTGCAAAACGCGACAATCGAAAATCGTGGCGACCTTAAAGACGAGCAGATTATCAACGTTTTGCAACGCGAAATAAAAAAAAGAAAAGAAGCCGCCGAACTCTATAAGCGCTCTAAAAGAGAAGACCACGTCAAGCAAGAACTGGAAGAGATAAAAATAATTGAAAAATATCTTCCCGAGCAAATGAGCAATGAAGAATTAGCGCAATTGGTAGAACAGGCAGCGCAAGAAACTGGCGCAAACTCCCCCTCCGACATCGGGCGAGTTATTAGCCTGGTGGTATCGCGGGCTGGGGGCAAAGCCGACGGAGGCAGAATTGCCAACGCCGTACGCACAAAACTACAAAAATGAAAATTGATCTCATCGATTCTACTGGTCAGGGCGCGTTGAGTAAAAAAAACCTAGGGCTGTGGATAAAAGACGAACTACAAAAACATAGTTACGACAACAACTGGCTTGTTGAAGTGCTTGTTGTGGATAAGTTAAAAATGAGGTTGCTCAACAGGAAATACCGCCAAATAGATAAGGCGACAGATGTTTTAAGTTTCCCCCAATTCAATCCTCCGCACAAGGAAGGAAATGGAGCAATATTAGGTAGTATTGTTTTGTGTCCCGAAGCCTTTGGCGAACAAAAAGAAGAAGAACTTGTCCGCCACGGCGTAAAACACCTAATTGGCATACATCATAAATAAAAAATATCGAAACTTTGAACTATTGCCAGTCTTTTACTATAATGAAGGAGACTTAAAGATTATGTTGATTTCTAAAAAAAAGAGAGGGATTGATGGCGCGCTTTGGACGTGGTAATGACCAAATCGGTATTGGTATTGATATAGGCACAAGTAAGGTTGCGGTAACCATTGGCCAAATAAGAGAAGGGCTTATTAGCGTACTTGCTATTGGCTCTGCCCCAAACTCTGGTTTAAGAAGAGGGGTTATTATCGATTCCGACGAAGTAGTAAGTAGTCTTTCCGCCGCCCTCGAAGACGCACATCGTAAATCGGGCATTGCTATTGACCACGCCATGGTTAGTGTTAGTGGCGTGGGAACAAAAACGCTCGACAGTAAAAGCATTGTCGCCATTACAAGTGGCGACGAAGGCATCAATACTGCCGATATAGACAACGTTACGGAGTCAGCACGAGCCGTTGCCCTTCCTCCCAATTATGAAATCATTCATTCTTTCCCGATAATTTACACTATCGATAACCAAGAACAGAGTAAGGACCCCTTGGGGATGAAAGGTACTCGTCTCGAAGGGGAGATCTTGGTGGTGGGAGTGCCAACCGCCAACGTCAATAGCCTTGTTCGCATTATTAACCAGGCAGATATTGCCCTAGATGGTTTAATTTTCGCCCCCTTAGCGAGCGCGCGGGCAGTGCTGAATAAAAAACAAAAAGAACAAGGTGTCATCTTGCTCGATATTGGCGCGGGCACAACCAGTTATGCCGTTTTTGAAGAAGGGGATTTAATAGACACTAATGTTCTACCGATTGGCTCAAGCCATATTACTAACGACATCGCCATTGGTCTAAAAACAACACTTGAGATTGCGGAACGAGTAAAAACGCAATACGTAGATGCCAACCCAGAGAGTGCAAGCGATAAAATAATCGATCTTTCAAAAATAGAGGGTAGCAAAGAAGAAGGAAAGTTTTCTAGTAGTGAAATTACCACCATTGTAGACGCTCGTCTTAAAGAACTTTTTGCTATGGTAAGAAAAGAGCTAAAAAAAATTAAACGCGACGCTATGCTCCCGGCTGGAGCAGTCATAACAGGTGGCGGAGCAAAGCTTAAAGGCATAGTATCACAAGCAAAAGAAAACCTGGAACTACCAGCACAAGTCGGTACACCAAGCCTCGAAGTGGGGGGAGCAGTTGACAAGCTCGACGACCCAAGCTACTCTACAAGTATAGGATTGATGTTACAAAGTGTTGAGTACGGACCACAGGAGGGGACTGGTGGTCGTTTTCGCATTAAAATAAAAAATGTCAAAATGGAGGGGTTGGCAAATAAGGCAAAAAACATCCTTAGACAATTTTTGCCTTAAGGAGTTTACATGACCGACAAGCACCTCGCCGAGGTAGACACTTTAGTCAAAATAAGAGTAGTAGGGGTTGGTGGCTCGGGTGGCAACGCCGTTAATAGAATGATCGAGGCAAGACTTAAAGGGATTGAGTTCATTGCCGTTAACACGGACGCCCAGGCCCTCATTCATAGTGCAGCCCCAATTAAAATACAAATTGGTAAAGAATTAACACGAGGTCTTGGTGCTGGTGCAGATATAGAAGTAGGACGTAAAGCAATAGAAGAGAATAAAGAGGAAATTTACGAAACTCTAAAAGGCTCCGATATGGTCTTTGTTACCTGCGGTATGGGGGGAGGTACCGGCACAGGAGCAGGACCGGCAATCGCCGGTATCGCCAAGGAGCTTGGTGCCCTTACTGTTGCCGTGGTTACACGCCCCTTTAGCTTCGAAGGACTAAGAAGGAGAAAAATGGCAGACCAGGGGATAGAGGAGTTAAAGGATAAGGTAGATACCCTTGTTGTCATTCCAAACGATCGCCTTTTGCAGGTCATCGATAAAAAAACGTCGCTCAACGACGCCTTTTTAATTGTTGACGATGTTTTACGCCAAGGTGTGCAAGGCATTGCCGATCTCATTACTCTTCACGGTATTATTAACGTTGACTTTGCCGATGTCAAAGCCATTATGAAAGACGCTGGCTCCGCCCTTATGGGGATCGGGCGGGCGACGGGCGATAATCGCGCCATCGAGGCAGCCCGCGCAGCTATTGATTCTCCGCTCCTTGAACTTTCTATCGACGGAGCACGTGGCATTCTCTTTAATATAACCGGTGGCCCAGATTTAGGAATGTACGAAATAGACGAAGCGGCAAAAGCTATTACCGAAGCAGCGGACCCCGACGCAAACATTATTTTTGGTTCAATAGTCGACGAGGCTATGAGTGGCGAAGTAAAAATTACTGTAATCGCCACCGGCTTTCATACCGATGAATCAGGTGTAGTCGAAGAAAGAGCAAGTCGCATCCAGCGCCCCACTCTTTCGGCGAGTGGATACAACCAAATGCCACAAAGACAAGCGGTAGATACTTTCGCGAGCGGATTTTCTCGTACCACCCTTCCTAGTGCACAACCTAATCCCACCCCAGCATCTCGTCCTCCTCTCGAAAACGAAGAAGAGGCACAAGAAGACGAAATCGACATTCCAACCTTTATTAGAAAAAAACTGAAGTAGTACTCTCCAACAAACTCTTCGTAAAGCCACTTATTTTCTATTGCTTGTGGATAACTTTTGATAGATTACTATAAGATTGGGCGTTATAACGGCTAGTGGTAAAATTTGTGCCACCACTACATATTGTGCTTTAATAGTAAGGCAGACACAAAATATTGTGCTTTTATAAAAAAGGAGTGGTGGTGCTTTGTCCAAAGTGTCACAAAGATAATATCGCGGTTATCGATTCACGTGATACCGACGACGAGTCAATTAGAAGAAGAAGGCAATGCGTCAAATGTCGCTATCGCTTTACTACTTATGAACGAATTGAGCCTATTAAGTTTATGGTTACGAAAAAAGATGGTAGTAGCGAGCCTTACGACCGTAGCAAAGTAATCCGTGGCATTAGTCTTGCCACCGAAAAAAGAGGAATTAGTCCTCGTACCATAGAAAGACTAGTAGATAGCATTGAGCAACAGTTAATTCAAGCCGGAGAAAGCACAATCACCAGTCGTAATATAGGCGATTTGGTAATAAAGCACCTCAAAAAACTCGACGAAGTCTCCTATATTCGCTTTGCCTCTGTTTACAAGGTCTTCCGCACACCGAAAGCCTTTGCCAACGAATTAAAAAAATTAAATAAAAAATAACTTAAAGGAGGATTATGTCGCCCACGGCTAAAATGGATTACGAAGCAGATATTCTAGAAGTATTACGCGCCCCGCAAAAAACAAAACTAAAAAAAGGTACAAAAAAAGCGCGAAAAAATGGACAAGTCAAGGGGAAACTACAGGTTGAAAACCTTCTCACCGCAAGTATCAAAGGAGATCCTCTCGACAATATTGAGTACGAAAAACGCGACACCACAATTACCGGCACAGATGGCGCGGTTATCTTCGAACTAAAAGGCGCAGAAGTCCCCAAACAGTGGTCTAGGGTAGCCTCTGATGTCGCCGTGAGTAAGTATTTCCGCAAAGCGGGCGTTCCCCAGCCGGGCAAGGGCAACAAACTAGGAGGGGAGACAAGTATTAAGCAGGTTGTTCGTCGCATTACCGGTTGTTGGCGTTATTGGGGAGAGAAATATAATTACTTTGAAAACAAAAAGTCTGCCCAAGCCTATGAAGATGAGATGAAATATATTCTTATCAACCAGCTCGGTGCACCAAACTCTCCCCAATGGTTCAACACCGGCCTCGCTTGGGCTTATAATATTACCGGCCCCGCGCAAGGACACGTCTATGTCGACCCCGAAACTAACAAGATAGAAAAGTCAAAAGACGCCTACACCCGACCACAACCACACGCTTGCTTTATTCAGTCGGTAAGCGATGACCTTGTCAACGAGGGTGGCATTATGGATCTCATCACCAGAGAGGCGCGAGTATTCAAATACGGCTCTGGCTCAGGCACAAATTTCTCTTCCTTGCGTGGCGAGGGTGAACCTCTCTCGGGAGGCGGTAAGTCAAGCGGTCTTATGAGCTGGCTCAAAATACTAGACCGAAGCGCGGGAGCAATTAAGTCGGGCGGCACGACAAGAAGAGCAGCAAAAATGGCGTGTCTCGACATCGACCATCCCGACGTCGAACAATTTATCAACTGGAAAAAAGAAGAAGAAAAGAAAGTAGCCGCACTCATTGCCGCCGGTTACGACAGTGACTTTAACGGCGAAGCGTACCAGACCGTTTCTGGACAAAATGCCAACAACTCCATAAGAGTAACAGCTGATTTTATGGAGGCGCTGGAAAAAAATGGAAACTGGCATCTCCGCTGGCGCACCGACAAGTCGCACATTAGCAAAACTATAGCGGCACGCGATCTATGGATGCAAATTGCTGATGCCGCATGGCATTCAGCCGATCCAGGTCTGCAGTACGATACTACCATCAACGAGTGGCATACCGCTCCCGCCTCCGGTCGCATCAATGCAAGCAACCCTTGTTCGGAATATATGTTTCTCGACGACACTGCGTGCAACTTGGCAAGCATCAATTTAGTTAAGTTCTATAATGCAAAAACTGGTGTCTTTGACATAGAAACCTTTAAGCACGTCGTGCGCCTATGGACGATAACACTAGAAATTTCTATCCTTATGGCACAATTTGTCTCCAACGCTATTGCGCGCAATAGTTATGATTTTCGCACCCTTGGCTTAGGCTATGCCAACCTCGGCACTCTACTAATGATGATGGGTCTTCCTTATGACTCTGAACAAGGGCGCGCCATTGCCGCCTCCATTAGCGCAATTATGACCGCAGAGGCGTACACAACGAGCGCAGAAATGGCAAAACACCTCGGACCATTTGCTCGTTTTAAGGAAAACCGCAAAGGTATGCTTAGGGTTATAAGAAATCATCGCCGTGCCGCTTATAGCGCGCCTCAAAAAGAATACGAAGACCTTACCATAAAACCACTTTCTCTCGACGCTCAAATTACTCCAGGCTACCTCCTTAAAGCCGCACGCTCCTCTTGGGATGAGGCGCTTTCCCTAGGCGAGCAGTATGGTTATCGTAACGCACAAGTTACTCTTATTGCACCAACTGGCACTATTGGCTTGGTAATGGATTGCGACACCACAGGTATAGAGCCTGATTTCGCCTTAGTTAAGTTTAAGAAACTTGCTGGCGGTGGTTACTGGAAAATTATCAACCATTCCGTTCCGGGAGCACTAAAGCAACTCGGCTACTCTGCCGAAGAGATCAAAGAAATTCTGGATTATGCCGTAGGCACCGCTACCTTAAAAAATGCCCCTCATATTAACCACGAATCGCTCATTCAAAAAGGGCTCAGCAGTGCCGACATCGAAAAAATAGAAAAACAATTACCAATGGTCTTCGAGCTTGGCTTCGCCTTTAATCACAATACTTTAGGCGAAGAAACAATGAAACGCCTTAATTTAAGCCCCAATGAATACCAAGCGCCCGGTTTTAATATGCTTAGAGCACTCGATTTCACACAAGAACAAATCGACGAGGCGAACGAATTTGTTTGTGGCACAATGACACTGGAGGGAGCACCCCATCTAAAAGAGAGAGATTTAGCAGTTTTCGATTGTGCTAATCGCTGTGGTAGCAAGGGAACAAGACTAATTGCCACTATGGGGCACATTAAGATGATGGCGGCGGTGCAACCCTTTTTAAGTGGGGCTATCTCAAAAACCATCAACCTTCCCAACGAGGCAACCGTCGAAGATATTGCCGATGCTTATTTGCAAGGCTGGCTTTTAGGGCTTAAAGCTAATGCCCTGTACCGTGATGGCTCTAAACTCTCCCAGCCTTTAAGCACAAAGAGTGACAAGGAAGAGGGGGAAGAAAAAGAAACAACACCGCCTCAGTACACACCGCAGCGCATTCGACCACCGCGAGAACGCCAATCAATAACGCGCAAGGTCGCCATTGGGGGGCACAAGATCTACCTTACAGTCGGACTTTACCCCGACGGCAAACCTGCGGAAATATTCTTTAATATGGCGCAAGAGGGAAGTTTTGCCTCCGGCATGGCCGATGCCTTTGCCAAGGTAGCTTCGATTGGTCTCCAGTACGGTGTGCCTATTCAAACAATCATCAAGCAATTAGAATATATGCGTTTTGACCCCAATGGCTTTACAGGCGACCCCGATATACCTTTTGCAACGAGCGTAGCCGATTTCACCGCGCAGTGGCTTAAAAAAACCTTTGTCGATAAAGACGGGGGAGTCACAGCGAAAATTAGCCTTCCTCTTGCCAGCAACGGTACAGAGAGTAAGGACAGCACCGCCACAGGCGAAGAAAGGGAAAAAGAGAAAGACAAGGAAGGCGCAAGTAATCAAACGACCATCTTTGCATCAGAAATGAACGCCGCCGATCAAGCCGCTTCATCGGCTCTTGGCAGTTTAGGAGTACCTTGCCCTGACTGTGGCGCCATTATGACCCCCAATGGCCGTTGCCACAAATGCCCAAATTGCGGCGCCACCACCGGGTGTTCATAATGTTCATCAAATAACAAAGTAAGATGAAAAATATAAAAATTATCATCAGACGCGCCCTGTGTAAATCCGCCACAACCTGTATCGCTATTGCCCCCAACATATATGCACTAGACAACGAGTTTAAGGCGATTGTCAAAACGGGTAAAAAAATTAGTGAAAGCGAATTCCATTGTGAGGTAGGCGAGGAAAAACTTACAACCATACTAGCAGGCGCGCGGGCTTGTCCCTACAATGCAATCGAGGTTTATGACAAAGGCAGCGGTAAAAAATTATACCCACCAGGATAAGCCCATCACCATTTATTATTACGGTGATGGAAAGGGCAAAACCACCGCCGCGCTTGGTCTTGTACTACGCGCCGCCGGCTACGATATGAAAGTCCTTATATTGCAAGCGATAAAGGGAAGCTGGCCTAGCGGTGAACAGGCAGGTATTGCTCGTTATCTCGCAAAAAATGTCAAAATTAAAACATTAGGAAGAGGGTTTATCGGTATCACTCACGACAAGTTGCCACTTTATGCCCACAGAAAAGCCGCTTGCAACGCAATGAAAATTGCGCGTCGAGAGATTGAAAGCGGAAAGTGGGACATTGTTGTCCTCGACGAGTTTGCTGATCTCCCCACGCATAAGCTAGTAACAATACGCAACCTCGTCAGCCTTGTTACTGGCGCAAGGAAAAAAACGGATATTATTATTACGGGACATAGGCCAATTAAACTGTTGATAAGTCGCGCACAACTGGTTAGCGAAATAAAAAAAGTGAAACATCCTTTTGATAAGGGTATAATAGCAAGGAGGGGGCTTGACTTTTAAGCGAGGACGATGAAGAAAAATATCAAAAAAAGAAATATTTATCGTGCTTTACCTTTGCTAGCGCTGGTCGGGTTAGTAAGCCTAACAGGTTGCGCGCGAAAAACTCCTACTCCGGTAGCAGACGAAGGGGGGGAGGGTGGACATCAATATGAAACATATTTTCCCAACGTCGACAGAGGTACTCTTATCGACCCCCGCTCTGTCGCTGACGAGCGCAATATAGGGAAAAAACCAACCTCTCCAGACACAGGTATAAAAGTAGGTAGCACAACAAGAATAAAAGCAAATCGCTACGAACTAGAAGGCGTGTTGCGCGTTATTACTAAAACCTCTGTTAATTTGGAAAATTTTTCTTACAATGGCACCTGCCCCGGCATTAACCTTTACCTTACGCGCTCTAACAACGACAAGCTCAAGGTCGTTCCACTGGACATACAAAACCGTCGTTACGACAATGAAAACCTAACCTTTTATTTTCCTTCGGGGGTTACCACGAGTGATATTAACAGTATAGCAATGGTTTGCGCAGACAAAGAAGATCCTATATTTGTAGAGACTATAAACTAATGAAAAAAAATATTTTTTTGCTTATTGTTATAGCTATTGTTGCCGTCGTCTTAGTATGGTACCTTGTTGGTAGTAGCGCCGACGAACTGTCGCAGTCGGTTTCCGACATCGAAGACCAAACAAAACAAACACAAACAACCTCACCCCAGTAGGAAAGACAAAATGAAGCAGGCGAAAAAACAATCGAGGCTTAGTTTTTTGTTGCTAATAGTGGCAATTTTGTCTCGTTTTCTTCCTCACCCTCCAAACTTCACCGCTGTTGGCGCCAGTGCCCTTTATAGCGGAAAGTACATCAGGGGACCATGGGCCTACTTTGTGCCCATTGTGGCAATGCTTATAAGCGACCTCTTCCTCGGTCTTCATACTACTATGCCTTTTGTTTATGGGAGCTTTATTGTAAGTATCGTTTTAGGGAGAACGCTTATCAAGAGAAGGGGCTGGTTAAATACCGGACTAACAACGATGATTGGCAGTGTTATTTTTTATCTTGTAACTAATTTTGGAGTATGGCTTACCACCCCTCTTTACCCCCATAATCTCGCCGGTCTAGCACAGTGTTATCTCCTTGCCCTACCGTTTTTCGCCTGGACGCTTCTTGGCGACATTACCTTTGTGGCACTATTTTTTACTATCACAGAATTCGCACAGCAAGAGGAGCCATTTTTACGAGCAAAAAGAGCAATTAAAAAAATTATTTATCCTATATAAAAAGGAGTCTTATGTCCCAAGCAGCGATTAACGTAACCGATGAAACATTCGGTGCAGAAGTTTTGCAAGCCGAAAAGCCAGTCCTTGTTGATTTTTGGGCGTCTTGGTGTGGTCCATGTCAAATGCTTAAACCTATCGTGGAAAAAATCGCTGAAGAAATGAAGGGAAAAATCAAAGTCGCCTTAGTGGAGGTTGACCACAACCCCATCTCGGCGGCAAAATATAATGTAATGAGTGTCCCCACCCTTTTAATTGTTGAAAACGGACAGGTCAAGAATCAAATCATTGGCGCGCAGGGCGAGAAAGATCTCAAGGAAAAAATTAACGAGGCTATTAGGTAACACTATTAAAAGCTAAGCCTGTTAGTTTCTTTTAAGTTATGAAAGATTTAATTGCTGGTCTCAATGAAAGACAAAAAAAGGCAGTCACACACAATTATGGACCCCTTTTAGTTTTAGCGGGTGCCGGCACCGGCAAGACTACCGTTGTAACAAGAAGAATTGCGTGGCTCATAACGCATAAAAAAGTTCCTCCTTCGAGTATCTTGGCATTAACGTTTACCGACAAAGCCGGCGCCGAAATGGAAACGCGCGTTGACAAATTGGTACCGTACGGCTACACCGACACGTGGATATCAACCTTTCATGCCTTTGCGGACCGCATTTTAAGACAATACGCTATCGAATCAAACCTGACATCGAACTACAAGGTTTTAAGCCAAAGCGAACAAGCTATTTTCCTTCGTGAACATATTTACGATTTCGATATTGATATTTTGCGCCCTGCGAGCAATCCCACCAAAAACATTCCCGCTATCGTTGAACACATCAACCATCTTAAAGACGAACTTATCACCCCGCTCCAATATCTCCATTTTGCGCAAACAAAAATAAAACAAGCAAAGGAGGGGAGCGAAGCGAAAGAAGCGAGGCGTTATTTAGAACTTGCGAAAATATACAGCGGTTATCAAGAATTGCTAGAGATGAGTGACTTGGTTGACTTCGGTGAACAGATACTAAAAACCGTAAAACTTTTAGAGGAAAACAACAATATTCTGCGCACCTTGCAGGAGAAATTCCAATACTGCCTCGTCGATGAGTTTCAAGACACTAACCCGGCACAAAATAGAATTATTGAGCTACTTTTTGGGGCAAAAGCTCTTCACCAAAATATTACCGTGGTTGGCGACGATGACCAGTCTATCTATCAATTCCGAGGCGCGGCTGTTCGAAATATTTTAAACTTTCAAAAAGTATGGCCTAAGGCAAAAATAATAGTCCTTAGTAGAAATTATCGCTCTGGACAAATTCTCTTAGATAGGGCTTACAACCTCATAAAGTTTAACAACCCCGAAAGACTAGAGGTAAAGGCAAAAATTAATAAAAGATTAAAAGCAGTTACTTTTGGCGAACAACCTAAGTTTAACCTTTTCGAGGAAGATTTCAGCGAAAGCCAGGCAATCGCAGATGAAATAATTAAACTCAATAAAGAAGGAGCAAGTTATAACGACATTGCTATTTTAACACGCGCTAACAGCCAGAGCGACTCAATAATTTACGCCTTACGAGCACAGGGTATTCCCTATATCGCCCCTGGTTCAAGCGGTCTATACGACGAGCCAATTATTCGCCTTATTATTAGTTTTATTCAATCCATTAGCGACCACAACGACTATTTAAGTTATTTTTACTTAGCAACATCGGAGATTTACCGCATAAAGACCGAAACCCTTACCGCTATCGTAAGCTACGCCAAAAATAACAACTTGCTTTTTCGCCGTGTCCTCAACCGCATGAGCGCCAAGGATCACGCCCTCGAACAAATAATAGGAGACGAGAAAGAAAAAATAGAGCGTTTTACCGGTGATGTCAACAAATATAGCGATTTTTCACGAACACACAATGTCGGTGAGGTTGTCTATAAGTGGCTCAACGAAACAGGTATTCTTAAAAAACTCATTAAAAAAGCGGAAACCGACCTCTTGGCACAGGTTGAACTCGAAAATATCGCCGAGTTTTACGAAAAGATTAAAGATTTTTTACGCTCCTCTTCTTATGGAGATACAAGGCACTTTGCCGATAACCTCCGCCTCTTTATCGAGGCAGGGGAGAACCCTTCTCTAAGTCAAGAATACAACGATATAAACGCTGTTACAGTGCTCACCGTCCACAGCGCCAAGGGGTTAGAGTGGCCAATAGTTTTTTTGCCCTCGCTCGCCGACGATCGTTTTCCTACACGACACCGCCAGAGGGCACTACCTCTTCCCGAAGAGCTTGCCTCAACATTAGCGGGGAAAGACGATCACATCAGAGAGGAAAGAAGGTTGTTTTACGTTGCCATGACACGTTGTAAAGAGAAATTAATAATGAGTGTCGCGAAGCGTTACGATCGTGGTGTAAGAGAGAAAAAAATTACACGTTTTGTTTATGAAGCACTAGGAAAAGAAATTATACCCACCAAAAAACAACCTACTCTAGGTGCCGTAGAAAAAATATCGATATTTTCGGACCATAAAACACAAGGGCAAACTCAAGAAAAAAGAAAGATTAAGTTTAAGGGTTATCTTACTCCACATCAGATCGATGATTACCTTACCTGCCCTAAAAAATTTGAGTTTATCCATATTATTAAAATGCCTATTCTTGCAAATTGGCAAGTACAATACGGTGTTGCAATTCATCAAGCAGTTGAGCTTTACTATAAGAAAAAGCTAGAGAAAAAAGCACCCCTACTAGAGGAGATATTAGCCACCTACAACAATACATGGCGCTCGGAGGGTTATGTAAGTTTCGAGCACGAGCAGACAAAAAAGAAAATAGGGGAGAAGTCGCTATACGCTTTTTTCGAAAGAGAGGAGAAGCTAAAAAGAAACATTATCGCAGTGGAACTACCCTTTGAATTTCAGCTAGGGGCAGTAAAAATAAGAGGACGTTATGATGCGGTTTTCCAAGAAAAAGAGAAAAAGGTTATAATGGATTTCAAAACATCAGACGTTGACGAAGAAAAAAAGGCAAAAGAAAGGGTTAAAGAATCTACTCAAATGCAGATATATGCTTTATCCGAAGAGACTAACACTGGCTTGCGACCAGAGGTGGGGTTATACTTTGTTGAATCTGGACTTGTTGCATACCACGATTTTAGCGACAAGGAAATGGAAAAAACAAAAAAAATAATGGAGGCGACGCAAGAGGGGATCGAAAAAAATAACTTTAAGGCAACCCCAGGGTACAATGAATGTCGCTGGTGTGCCTATAAAACAATATGTCCCTATAAAACGAAAGGAGCATAATGGCGACAGCTTATAAAAAAATTATTGTCCTTGTCTTTTTTATTCCTTTGCTTGCCTTTTCTGGCTGTGGGAAAAAAGAACAGGCGAACAGCCCTACCACCGCGAAGCAAAACAATAAAGGGGGAGTGGGTATTCTGCCCAAAGAGCAAATTACAGGTAAAACCGCCCTTATTAAGACCGATAAGGGGGAAATTAAAATAGAATTGTATGGCGATAGAGCACCACGCACCGTGAGCAACTTTGTCGACCTTGCCAATAAGGGTTTTTACGACGGGCTAACTTTCCACCGTGTAGAACCGTCGTTCGTTATACAAGGCGGAGACCCAGAAGGGGTTGGCACCGGCGGTCCTGGTTATTTTTTCGAAGACGAGCCGGTTATAGGAGAATATGTCCGTGGCACCGTGGCAATGGCTAATTCGGGGCCTAACACTAATGGATCGCAGTTTTTTATTTGTCTCGATGACCTAAGAGGAAAGTTAGAAAAAAAATATAACTTATTCGGCAAAGTTATTTCAGGAATGGATACGGTTGATAAAATAACCGTAGGCGATAAAATGAAATCAATATCGATAAAGTAATTCTACCATCAACAAAAAGGAGAAGTATGGCATCGAAAAAAGAAGAATATGTATTGAAAGGGGAAGATGTTGTTAAAAAAGTAAGCGAGCTCATAAAGGAGGGCAACGCTCACAAGATTACTATTAAAAACCCTCGTGGAGAAGAAGTAGCGCGTTTTTCTCTTACGCTTGGAGTGATGGGGGCAGCCCTTGCGCCGGTACTGGCGGCAATAGGGGCGATTGCCGCCGTGCTCACAAGTTGCACTGTTGTTGTTGAAAAAAAAGAAGATAATAAAAAATGACCATCGCTATTATCGCTTTAGCTGTTCTAGTTCTATTGCTTGGTGGGGCACTAACCGCTTTGATTGTCCGCCAAAAAAAAGGTCAAAATGACACGCTGAACGAAGATATGCTGGCACGCATTACCACCGAAGCGCTACACAAAAACAGTGAGCAGTTTCTTTTGCTGGCAAAGCAACAACTCGATGGTCAAAAGTCCGAGATCAGAACTGATCTGGAGGGAAAAAAATCTGCTATCAACGATTTAATTAGCGAAATTCGACGCGATATTTCACGCAACGAACAGCGTTTAAGCCAGAGCGACGAAGAAAGAATTAGATCTTTCTCCTCGCTAAAAAAAGAGTTAGAAACTTATAGGGAAATTACCAACGAACTCAAAGGTAGCACAGATCAATTAAGAAGTTTACTTTCCAACAATCAGCTTAGGGGGCAGTTTGGCGAGCAGGTGGCAGAAAACCTTTTGAAGATGGCAGGCTTTGTGGTGGGGCAAGATTATGTCGTGAACAAAACACAAAAAACAACAGACACGCGCCCCGATTTTACTATTTATCTTCCCGATAAAACTAAAATCAATATAGACGCAAAGTTTCCTTACCGCTCCTTGGTGCAATACATAGAAAGCAAGGACAAGGGACAACAAATTGCCCACCTGCGCACCTTTCAACAAGACGTAAAGGCAAAAATAAAACAAGTAACAAGTCGCGACTACATCAACCCCGAAGAAAAAACCGTTGATTTTGTTATTCTCTTTATTCCCAACGAAATGATCTTTAGTTTTATTTACGATCGTTACAATGAACTATGGGAAGAGGCGATGAAGAAAAAAGTGGTTTTGGCGGGTCCTTTTTCTTTTACTGCTATTTTGCGTATGATCAAACAGGCACATACCAACTTTCAGTACCAAGAAAATCTGCAAAACATTATCGCCTTAATTCATAGATTCGATGAAGAGTACCGCAAATATTCAGAAGAAGTGGACAGGCTCGGTATAAGAATAGAATCTGCTAGTCGGCAGTTTCGTACCGTCTCCACGACAAGAGACAGAAAACTAATGGCTGTTGTGGAAAAGATTAAAAGTGAAAAGGCAATTGAATCAGCCCCCACAACACCGGAATTAAACGATGGCCAATAATAATATTTCTATTTTATACGAAGACCCTACTTGTGCTGTTGTTAATAAGCCCGCAGGGATACTAACCCACGCGGTGAACAAAAAAGATAAAAGTGTTACTTTAGCGCAGTGGTGGGCAAAAAAAGCTAATCTGAGTAATAAAACGTGGCGTGAGCCAAGTCGTGCGGGGATAGTACATCGACTTGACCGCGACACAAGTGGGGCGATAGTGCTAGCAAAAAACGCTACTGCACTTGTGAAGCTACAAAACCAATTTCGCAACCATACTTTAGAGAAAAAATACATCGCCCTAGTTAGTGGTGTACCCGCGGAAACAAGAGGTGTTATTTGCACGAAAATTGCAAGAAACAAAAAAAAGAGGACCAAGAAAACAAGCTCCTTTCTTGGTCTTACAAGCGACGCACGAGAAGCAATTAGTGAGTACGAGCTTATTAAAAAAATCGATAAAAACATTTCGCTTATGCAATTTACTATCAAAACCGGACGTACCCACCAGGTTAGATTGCACGCAAAAACAATTGGCACTCCGATTTTGGGAGACCAAGATTACAATACAAAAATAAGTAGAAAAATATCACTAGACTATAATATTAACAGGCAAATGCTCCATGCCCTATTGTTGCGCTTTGAAAGTCCTCAGAAAAAAGCAAATATCAGTGTTATTGCCCCTCTTCCCTCCGATATAGGCAAATTTCTACCAGCGCCGGTTAAAAAGAAATTAGAGCACAAAGTTAAAGATGATGGCAAGATTTTTATTCTTACTGGCCCTTCGGGGGTAGGAAAAGGAAGTGTCGCAAGTGCTCTGGTAGAAGAAAATCTCAGTTTGGAGTGGATAAAAACGCTCACTTCTCGCCCTCAAAGGCCAGACGACCGCGCAAAAAGTAGGCGTTTTTTCGTTAGTAAGGATAAGTTTAAAAAAATGCTAAACGAGGGCGAGATTCTCGAATACAACATTTACAACAACAACTACTATGGTACACCGAGATATGCTATCTCCGACGCACTAAAAAAGAGGAAGCATCCTTTGCTTGATATAGACGTTAACGGCGCTCGCGCCATAAAAAAAATATACAACAAGCAAGTTGTGGTAATATTCCTTAAGGCGACAAAAGACGAAATTGTTACAAGGTTGCACAAGCGGAAAATGCCTGATAAAGTAATAAATCAACGCCTCGCCATTAGACAAAAGGAAATTAGATTAGAGGAAAACTTTGATTACCTTGTGCACAATAAACAAGACAAACTATCAGACACTGTTTCCAGGATTAAAAAAATAATTTTAAGGGAGTTATGATGAGAGCTTTTATAGGGATAGTAACTATATTAACGGTACTTGTGGGGGGAGTAATGATTTTTGCAAAAGACAAGCCAGCCCCACAAACCGCTATCGATGGCACAAGTGATGCCATTGCCTCCTCCGATAAAAAAGATAAGGTTGCCGACCAAGCACTACTTTTAGGCGACGCGCGCCATAGCCTCGGGTCAAGTAACGCAAAAGTAACTCTCGTCGAATTTTCTGACTTCCAATGCCCCTACTGCAAAATTACCACAGAAACACTTAAAAAAGTAACAGACCATTATGGCGATAAAATCCGCTTTGTTTTTCGCCATTACCCCTTAAAAAGTCATCCTCTCGCGCAAATGGCAGCCGAGGCGACAGAGGCAGCATCGGCACAAGGTGCCGATAAGTTCTGGGAGATGTATTATAAAATTTTCGAAAACCAAAAAAGCCTAACAGAGGCCAGCTTTGCTCAGTTCGCCAATGAAATCGGCCTCGACGTAGAACGCTTTAAGAGTGAAATGAAGCAAGAAAAATATGCTTCGCTCCCTCAAAAAGACCTTAAAGACGGCGAAGCCCTCCAGGTCTCTGGTACGCCAACTTTGTACTTAAACGGCCGAGAAATAAAAGCCTCGAGCTACGAGGATATTGTTGCGCAAATCGAGGCAGAACTAAATAAATAGCGCTTTGGGTACTATTTCGCGGCGAGTACTGCTTTTGCCACCTCGCGAGACAAACCACGGGTAAACGGGTCGGGAATAATTCTGTGTGCGGTGGGGTGTGGCACTGAACGGACAATGGCATCAACCGCTCCTTGTTTCATTTCTTCGCTAATGCGTGTTAGTCCGCCATCGACAACAGCCTTAAAAAGGCCGGGGAAAGCAAGAACATTATTGATCTGATTGTCAAAGTCACTCCGTCCGGTGGCAACAACTTTTGCGCCCGCGCGCAAGGCTTCCTCGGGCATTATTTCTGGCGTTGGGTTAGAGAGAGCAAAAACAATTGCTCTAGGCGCCATTGTGCTAATCATTTTTTTTGTAATAACACCTCGCCCCGAAACACCAATCACCGCATCGGCGCCTTTTATAACATCCGCCAGATCGCCGTGTATTTGTTTATTGTTGGAGATTCCGGCAATTGCCTGTTTGTAAATGTTTTGTTTTTCACGACCAGCGTAAAGGGCACCAGAGGTATCGACAACAACCACGTCTCTTACTGATGGTTGTTTCTTTAACCTGCCACACGAACCAGAAAAACAATGAAGTCCTAGAAGCATACGCGTAATGGCAAGACCCGCCGCGCCTGCGCCTAAAATAACAACGCGCATAGTATCGTACGGTTTACCTACCACCTTTGCAGCATTACGCAGAGCGGCTGTTACCACAATTGCAGTCCCATGTTGATCATCGTGGAAAACTGGTATGCCAATGTTACGCAGACCATCTTCGACTTGAAAACAAGCAGGAGCGGCAATATCTTCTAAGTTTATACCGGCAAAATTAGGAGAGATGTTTTTAACTAATTTAATTATTTCGTTCGGATCTTGCGTGTTAACTACAATAGGGACAGCATCGACGCCGGCAAACTGCTTCATAAGCAGTGCCTTACCCTCCATTACCGGTAGCGCTGCTTCTGGACCAACGTTACCTAACCCGAGTACCGCCGAACCATCGGAAACAATCGCAACAAGACGCCCGCTCCACGACAACTTGCGGGCGAGGGCTTTATTTTCTGCAATTACTCGGCTCGGCTCGGCAACACCAGGTGTATAAACTAACGACAGGTCCTGCCTATTGCTAACCTTGCATTTTGCGCATACTTCGAGCTTGCCCTGGTATTTTTTGTGTAACGCTAAAGCGTCTTTGGATATATTTCCCACCCAAACAGTATAACACTATAATTATTTTTCTCCAGTGCTCGGCTTAGGCGGAGATACACAATCTGTACGCACCCCACCACTCTGCGATACTTGTTACCGTTCGAGCGGAAGCGAGAACTTTCCGTGACCTCCTTTACCGTTCGAGCGGAAGCGAGAACCCCGCCTAGGACAGGACGGGGCAAGCTCCCAGCCGCCACCCTTATTGTTCGAGAGAACGCGCGTAGCGCCATCTCGAGAACTATTAGGCGTTAGTATCAGAACTCACGCAAATAGTTCTCATCGTTCCGCCTACGGCGGATACTCTTCGAACAGTAAAAAAGTTCTCGCTTCCGCTCGAACAGTAAGGGGGGGGTAACGGTCGTTATTTTACCTTCCTGTTTTTGGTAAAACAGTGAGTTCGGCGGTAGTTTCTTTGCCAGCAGTAGTCGAGGGGAGAACAACAGAGGCAGTACGAACAATGGTTTCTCTCTCACCAAGTGTGTTGTAGGCAACAATTTTGATTGTC
>DBQW01000014.1:0-3980 GCA_002305395.1 Candidatus Berkelbacteria bacterium UBA1384
TATGTTAATGAACTTTTGCACAGCTAATTTAATTATATGCTATAATGTTTGCTAGAATAGAGATAATTTGAGCTAGTATGGCAAAAAGAAAAAAACTAAAATGGCTCTTACCGTTAGTTGCAACACTGCTTGTGTTGGCAGTTTTACTTCTCTTTTATAGGTCATTGCAGATTTCCGCAGATGTATCGAGTATTACTGTTACAGGAAAAGTGACCGATAGTATGCTTCATAATACTCCGGTTAAAGAAGAACCTGTGCGCTTTATAGGCAGAGACGGTGTTGAGCATACTGCTTTTACTGATAGTTCTGGCGCTTATTCGGTAGATATCGCTAATCCCGATTTTCATTGTAATTATAGAGTCATCACCGGCGGATTAAATTACCACGCCAAATCATCTTTTATTACTCTTAAAAAAACTTCATTTGCAGGTAGTTCTGGCAAATATGTTATGGATTTCTCTACCGATAAAGAAGTAGACTTAATGCACTCTAATTACTTTCTCAGGTATTACCCTAGTGGATACACTGATAACCATTATCATCTTTCTAGTTACGATGCTCACTACGTCCGCAACAAAATCACCAGAGAAATGGTTACCGACCCCGAAAAAGTACCAACTTCAGTAACACTTTCTCTGCCCATTAAACATTCACTCCAGAATTACTACAACTATCCACCCAACAGAGAAAAACCAGAAGTACACGCTGTCTTCAGACTTGCCGCTATTACCTCCGAGTGGAATACAGAAAAAATTCCTATTACATACCTTAATCCCTCAGCGGGTCTTCAACTTGCGCCAGCAATGGAACCACCAGATTGCTCAAAGTTTCCCAAGGGGTGCATTGACATTAATATCGGTGATTTAGGTGATACCCTAGAATTCAAGTCGGTAGATCTTTCAGAGCTTACTATCGAAGAAAGATATAAGGCGTGGCTCTACGGTTTTGTTATTCTTCCTTCTTTCTATACATTTGATAAAGAGGGCAATAAGATTCATTCCGACATCAACCCCGATATTTTCATTGCAAGATCAGAAGATAACAATGATCAGCCTATCCACAGTTTAACCTATGAAGACTTTGTAGAAGGGGCGATTAAGACCAACAATCTTGTTCGTCCAGCAAAAAAGTCTCGCCCCGGCGAAAGGCGCTTCGGCATAAGGTACCATCCAAAACTCCACTATTGTCGCATGCATAGCGGTATCGACCTTTCTGGAGGAGGCACAGAGCCGGCTTACTCTATGGCAGATGGTACTATAGAGTATGCTGGTTGGTCGGGTGGCTATGGTAAACAGGTAAGAGTCAAGGCTGATGCCGGAGAGACTGTCTTCAGTTATAACCACCTAAGTTCAATCGCGGTAGCAACTGGGCAGAAGGTTGCCAAGGGGCAAAAAGTTGGCAATTTGGGCAATACCGGCTTGTCCAAAGGAGTACATCTCCATTTCGAAATAATAATTAATGGAAAAAGAGTTAATCCGTGGCCGTATCTCCGTTGTCTTTACCCAAGGAGCGATGAGGCAAATGAAAAACCAGACCCCCGTTGTTAAATATAAAGTAAAAATAATCGTTTCGTCGATTATGTTAGCCTTTCTGTTGTCTTATTCAACAGTTGCTTATTCTGCTTACACTCTTCCCACTAAAGCAGCCACCCCTCTTACCAGTATAATTCCATACCAAATATTGGCTCCCTTCGAGAACAGTTATTTATTCCTTTCTATTAGTCGCGAATCACGAGCAAAAAAGAGTTTGAACTTGCTTTCAAGAAGAGGCGATGAGCTACGTTTCGCTCTCACCAAAAACAATAAAACCAAATTGCTTTCGCACACCAATAGTGCTGTTAATAATACAAAGGACTTCGCTATTAGAACGGTTAACGCCATCAACCAAGTAAGTAACACACAGAGCAGAGAAGCGCTTACCGAGCTTTATGGACAAACAGTATTTAATTTGATTTCGCACTTAATGCCTTTTCAGCACCAATACAGCAACATTACAGCACTGGTTAAATCACTTTTCGGCTCTATTACCTATTTTTCTGAAACTGCGCAAGTAAGACTACTCGATAAAAACGAGCAAATTATTTTTGACATTAGGTGGAATTATCCAAAAGAATTCGAAGAAATTATCGATGACCTGCCAGATAATATAAAGAAAAGAATAAAATTCCTTGACAAAGATGGTGGTGGCGAAACCGATGACAAAAGAGACACCGAGGGCGAGGATGGTGATGACAACAAGGACAACGGTGATGGAAACAAGGATAACGGCAAAGACAATAATGGTGACAATGGCGATGACAAAGATGGAGAAGGAGAAGATGGAAAAATCGATGATCCCGTGATGGATTCTTTATCTAAAGCGGTACAAACATTATACTCTCTTTCGCCCAACACTTTTATAATCAAGCACGTCAGAGTGCTTAACGCACACAATTTGTATCGTCTCTCCTTAATATTCGAGGACGAAAACTACTTAATAATAATACTCAAGAAAAACGGCGCACGTTACGAAGAAGTTTTCACCTCAACAGAAATGGACTGGGGAGGCGTTACAAAGCCAAATGACATCGACCTTACAGGCGAAGAATGGAGCTGGCTAATAGATTATGTTCCGGTAGATGATAACGAGCTCGAACCACAATACAAACAATAAAAAGTGATGGCGGGGAGCTTGTCCCGCCCGGCTGGGCGGGGTTCCCGGGCAGTAATCCTCGAACGATAAGAATGGCGATCGTTGCCTCTTTACTGTTCGAACGCAGTGAGAACTCTCCGTCACCCTATCCACTGTTCGAGCGGGAGCGAGAACTCTCCGTCATATCCATTATTGTTCGAGCGGGAGCGATAACCCCGCCTAAAAAGGCGGGGCAAGCTACAACGCTAGTTCTGATATCAGGGGCAGGGAGTTCTCGGTGGGTACACCTCGAACAATAAGAATGATGGAGCTTGTACTATAAGCGTTCTCTATAAAAATTTCGATATTTTTTGTATTTATTGTGGAGCAAATAATTTGAGGGCGTCGCCCTTCTTGGGAGCCTTATAATTTGGCAACACAGCTGTCCTAAAATTTGATTTGTAAACACTGGTGGACCTGAGGAGATTCGAACTCCTGACCCCCTGCTTGCAAAGCAGGTGCTCTNNTAACCAGCTGAGCTACAGGCCCATTACACTTATTACTACCTACGCCGCAGACAGGATAACATTTGGCGCTTAAACACTGCTTTTGCAAGCCGTCTTAAAGGTATTCTTTTTTGTAGTTTCTTTATTTGTGTGCAAAAAAGTACACCACCGCCACAATTGGGGCAATAACGCCAATTATTTTCCACATTGTATAGGTGCCCCCTGGACCGAAATACTTCTCTGCCCAACCCACTTTCCCAAAAATCCTTGCCATTTTTAGGCTGTAGCCAAGGCTAAAAAAACTAATTAACGCACCCGCTACTAACCAAAACCATTTATTGAGCAGAATATCCCAAAGTAACATATTCCCCTCCTCTTGTCTAGCTTATGATCTACTTTATTATACCTTTTTCGCAATGATAATACTAAGCACTATTAACACTATCTGTGTTACAACACCTAAAAGCCATGCCTCTTTCTTTACCGTATGGTGCACTTTTTTATGAACAAAGTGATATTGCTTAAAAAACGGCAAGCAACGCAACGTACTTGCCCAGGGATTATTGTCTATAACATCTGTTAACACTCCACCCAAAGCACCCCATAATATTGTTGGTGCATAACCTCCATCGCGCCACAGCCAATACACAACAAAAGTACCGAGAGCTAAGTCAAAAAAAAGATATGTTAAAAATTTTTTACTACGCCAGTTCGCTTTTTTCATAAAACTCCCCGCGTCGAGATGGGGAATAAAATCTAACAAGTGATGACTTAACACTCCAAGAAGCAGAGCTAGCGCAGGGTTCTCTACTAAGCTTCCTACCGCAGACCCAACAATTGCGTGGCTTGAGAATATCATACGTC
>DBQW01000014.1:4036-4162 GCA_002305395.1 Candidatus Berkelbacteria bacterium UBA1384
GTTCGAGTCCATCATCGCCCACCAGAATTACACTTTGATTGTTTTATAAAAGACAAGACTAAACACAAAAGAAGCAGAGGGGGTCTAGCCTTCGATATATAGTTGTGTTACGATTGTTTTGGGTAG
>DBQW01000031.1 GCA_002305395.1 Candidatus Berkelbacteria bacterium UBA1384
AATATGTTATGGACCGTAACAATTATTTGTTTTCGGGGCTTACACGCTATATAATAAAGATATGAGCAAAATATTATTAACGGGCGGAGCCGGTTTTATTGGTAGTCACATTGCTGATGCTTATGTTGAGGCGGGGCACAATGTGGTAGTGGTCGACGATTTATCGGTGGGGAAAAAAGAAAATATCAATAAAAAGGTAAAATTTTATAAAGCAGATTTACGCAACAAGCGCCAAATAAAAAAGATTTTTGCACAAGAAAAACCGGAGATCGTTAATCACCAGGCAGCACAAAAAAGCGTAAACTATTCTGTAAAAGATCCGCTCTACGATGCCGACATTAACATTATTGGCTTTTTGAATTTAATGGAGGCGGCAAAAGAAAGTGGGGTTAAAAAATGTATTTTTGCCTCAACTGGTGGTGCTATTTACGGCGATACAAAAAAGTTTCCTACCCCGGAAGACGAACTACCTCTTCCGGCTTCGCCCTATGGCATTACTAAGTTTTGTAGTGAAAATTATTTGCGTTTTTACTTTGCTAGTGCAAATATTAAGCCCGTTGTGTTGCGTTACGCCAATGTTTATGGTCCCAGACAAGATCCTCTTGGCGAGGCGGGAGTAATTGCTATTTTTTCCCGCTTAATTTTGGCACATAAGCCAGTAACAGTGTTTGGCAGTGGCAAGCAAACGCGTGATTATGTTTTTGTTGCCGATATTGCCAGCGCCTCACTTTTAGCTCTTAACTACGAGGCGAAAAATTTTGAAGAGGCGGTTTTAAACATCGGCACCGGCAAAGAAACTAATTTACTACAGATTATAGGCTACATCGAAGAAGCATGTGGAAAAAAAGCGCAGGTTACCTATGCCCCCGCGCGCCAGGGTGATATCGAGCGCTCGGCGGTAGATGCCCAAAAGGCGCAAAAAATGCTTGATTGGCACCCCCAGGTTTCGCTGGCGGAGGGTATTAAAAAAACTGTTTATAACCTGTAGCAAATAGAACAACTGTTTGAGTATGAAAAAAAACATTTTTTTGTTAGTGGACGGTAATGCCATTGTCCACCGGGCGTTCCATGCGCTTCCCACAACACTTACCGATAAAAAAGGGCGCCCCACTAATGCAGTTTTTGGCTTTGCTCGTATTTTAATAGCCTCTATTAAGCAATTCGCCCCTACCAATATTGCCGTTGCCTTCGACGTGGCAGGACCAACTTTTCGCGATGAGCTTTTTGCCCAATACAAAGCAACTAGGGTAAAGGCGCCACAAGAGCTTTATGATCAAATTCCCGTGGTGCATAAGATGCTCGATGCTTTAAGTATTCCCTATTTTGGCATTACTGGTGTAGAGGCCGATGATATCATCGGTACGCTTGCGCACCATATTGTAAAAAATGTAAAAAATGGAGAGGTAATAATATTAACTGGCGATGGAGATACCTTGCAGTTAGTTAGCGGGCGGGTAAAGGTAGCTATGCCACAAAGAGGTGTACAACCTCCGCAAGTATATGCTCGCGTAACGGTAGAGGGAAAAATAGGTCTTCCACCAGAAAACATTGTCGATTACAAGGCGTTAGCGGGCGATAGCTCCGATAACATCCCTGGTGTAAAGGGTGTGGGGCCAAAAACCGCGGTTAGCTTAATTAAGAGATATCGTACACTCAAGGGCGTCTATCAAAACATCGAAACGGTAACGCCAGATACTCTAAAGAGCAAGTTGATTGCCGGCAAAGAAAATGCCTTTTTGAGCCAAAAACTGGCGACCATTAAAAAAGATGTAAAGCTTAATTTTAAGTTGGGTGATACTAAGGTTGGCGATTATAGCTACGAAGAGGCGGAGCAGTTTTTTTCTAAACTTAATATGCGCTCTATAATCAATATTTTGCCCAAAAGTGCACGCCAAAATGGCGACCAAGTAGCCCTCTTTTAAAAAAGAGCCCCCGCGAAAGGAAGTGTTTCGCGGGGGGGGAGTGCCGGTAGAATTAGCGAAGTAGGGCATCGAGGGTGCGCCAGATGCTCGCTCCTCCTGCAACTGGCTTTTGCACCTGGAGGCTGTTCTCAAGCCATACCTTGAGGAGCCAAGGCAGGTTGAGGTCGTTACCCAGTGGCGGTGGCAGTCCTACGCGTAACCTACCGATGCGTCGCACCGCCTCGGCGGGAGTTACGTCCAGACGTTCGGCGAGTGCGCTGGCAAGGACGGACACGTCCAAGTTCGACAATTTTTTCACCTCCAATCTTTTTTATGGCTGTGCGGTACTTTCTTCGATAGAAATTGTTTTGTGGCGGCTTGTGTAACCATTGATGATTCTTACGGCGTTGCCTGGCACCTTGAATTCCTGTGCGAGCATCGCTACAAGTGCCATGTTTGCTTGTCCACGCACCGGTAGCGCTTTGACCCAAGCGCGGTACTGACCATCTTCTTGGCGAACGATTTTGTCGTGCTTGGCGGCAGGGGTAACATGAACACGAATAATCATAGCTGTATGATAGCCTTAATTGTTTTACAGGGCAAGCTCCTGTTACGGTCCATAACATATTG
>DBQW01000009.1 GCA_002305395.1 Candidatus Berkelbacteria bacterium UBA1384
ATATTGCCCGTGAAATGGTAGCCGATTTGCCAAGCCTATTAACATACGCCGAAGAAAGAAACCTCTTACATTATATCGCAAGACAAATTACCGGTAGAGAAACAAATTTAATTAAAAACCCCCAAGAAATAATTATAGAATATACTAAGCAACACCCTCTCAAGGCAAGTAGCCACTCATTATTAGACCCAGACAAACACCCGGAAATGGTTGCTTTACTTGCCTGGTTGCGCCACAACCCTAGGGTTCAAACAAAAAAACTAGAAGAACTGTTAAGTGCCTTTATAGAAGCGGGTAAAAAGAGACGAAGAAAGAGAACCAAGCGCCTCAAAGAAGATTACGCAACACGAAAACCTGCCCGAGAAGAGGTAGAAAAACCTGCCCGAGAACTCTGAACCGTCATTTTTATTGTTCGAGGTGTAATCGCCGAGAACTGTCAATCTCTGATATCAGCACTAACGTGATAGTTCTCGCTCCCGCTCGAACAGTAAAGGGTATGGCGGGTAGTTCTCGCTTCCGCTCGAACAGTAACAGGTGCCGCGGCCGTCGCTCTTATCGTTCAAGGCGCAGAGCGCCGAGAACTATCTACCGTTGGCGCTAATCCTTACCCGATAGTTCTCACTCTGTTCGAACGGTAAAAGGTGCTACAAAGAACTCTCACCGTCTTATTGAGACCGACCAAACCACTGTTGGAAATATGTAAGCTTTATCGTTTTGCCCACTGTGGTGCGCGCCGTGCTCTTCTAAGACCAGGTTTTTTTCGTTCTTTTTCGCGGTCGTCACGGGTTAAGAGACCAGATTTTCGCAATACGGTTTTGAGTTCTGCGTCAAGGAGGATGAGGGCGCGGGCAATACCAAGTCGTAGGGCAACAAGACGGCTCGATACGCCGCCACCGATGATTTTGGCGTTAATATCGAACTCATTATTTTTTTCCGCCAAAAGAAGAGGCTCGCGTACAAATTGCTCGTCTTCTTTCGTTAGCTTCCACTTGCCAGTGTTCAAGGTGCCTTTACCTGGCGTAAGGATAACACGTGCAATTGCTGATTTGCGTCTGCCAACTCCGTAGTAGGTTTTTTCTTTATTTTTCATAGTCTTTTTTAGTTAGTTGTGGTATTTCGTTATTATATAGTTTTAAGCGTTTTAGCCACCGTTGTCTAAGGCGGTTGTCGGGAAGCATTCCCTTAACTGCAGAGTAAAGTACCTTGTCGCTTGGAGTTTGCGTATAACTTTTTTCTTTAAGGTTTCCAATGTAACCACTATGGCGATAATATTTTTTTGTCTCAATTTTGCGCCCTGTGATTTTTACTTTATCGCAATTAAAAACAACGACTTGGTCACCCTTGTCTGTATTTAAGGTAAAATCGACCTTGTCCTTCCCTCTAAGGAGGTTGGCAATTTCTACTGCTAATCTTCCCAGTATTTTATCACTTGCATCTATTTTGTGTGTTTTGCGTGCTGCCATAATTATTTTTTACTTTCTGCTCTTTTAACTCTTTTTTCCTTTTTTTCAACAACTGCAGTGCCTTTTGTTTTTTTCTTCTCGTCGATTTTATCGGTTGCTTTTTTAAGTAAATCTTCTGTTTTTTGTGTAAGCTCGATAATAACCATAGGCGCATTATCGCCTTGACGATTGATGGTCTTTATAATTCTTGTAAACCCAGAACGAGTGGCAGAGAAATTTTTCTTCATTACTTCGACCACTTTTTTTGCTGGTTTTTGCGCGCCACCAAGCATAGAAAGTGCGACTCTGTAACCGTTAAGATCGTTCTCTTTTTTTACACGGTTGATAATTCTTTCAACATACCCCTGTACAAGTTTTGCCTTGGATTGGGTGGTGGTAATCCTCTCGTGTAATATCAAAGAAACCGCCAAGTTGCGCACAAGCGATGTACGATGAGCTTTTTTTCTTCCTAGCTTTAACGTTTTCATTTTTGCTCTGCTTTATTGCTTTTTGGGGTTTGATTTGCTCGTTTTTGTGGCCTTTTTCGTTACCTTTTTTACTGGCATTGTATCTGTTAGGTCAGTGTTGATAAGAGTAAAGTGGTCAATTAAAATTTGACTTGCGTTTTTAAGCGCTTCATAGGGGGTAATACTGCCGTTTGTTGTAATGTCGATAGTCAAGCGGTCAAAGTTGGTGATACTGCCAACACGAGTGTTTTCCACCTCGAAATGAACTTTTTTAATAGGGGTAAATGCACTGTCGAGCATAATAGTGCCAAGCGGGGTTTTTTCTTCTGTTTTCTTCTCGCTCGCAACAAACCCCCTCCCCTTTTCAATAACAATATCTGCCTTTAACTTTCCGCCCTTGCCCAATGTTGCAATAGGGTATTCGGGGTCAATAATAGCAACATCGGAGACAGTTTTAATGTCTTTTGCCTTAACTTCCTTGGGGCCACTGACATCAAGGGTAATGGTAGCGGGGTCGTCGCCTTCTAGCCTTACCGGCAGACCCTTAATGTTAAGAATAAACTCAACGATATCTTCGCGCATATTTTCAATGGTGGTGAATTCGTGATTTACACCATCGATCTTAACGGAACTAACAGCGCTACCCTCCAGAGATGCTAACATAACGCGCCGTAAGGCATTACCAACCGTTACGCCGTATCCTGGGCTCAAGGGCTCTATAACGAATGTCGCCGCGTTCTCGTCGCCGCTTTTTGCGTTTAGTTTTACTAGTTCAGTCTCAGGTAATAGATACATTTCACTCCTCTTTTTATGTTAATCGCGAATAGTATTCAACGACTAATTGTTCTTCGATGGTGGTTTGGATTTGCTCGCGTGAAGGGATTGCTACTACTTTAGCTTTTTTGCCTTGCAAAGATACTTCAAGCCAGGTTGGTGCATCTTCTTTTTTGCGTACTGTTTCACGCTCGACAGTTTTTTTGGCTTCGATTGTCTGCCCTACCGCCATAACATAAGAAGGTGTTTTTACTTTTTTACCATCGATAAGAATATGCCCATGGGAAACAAGCTGTCTGGCTTGGCGACGACTGGAGGCGAAGCCACAGCGGTAAAGAATGTTATCAACTCTTAATTCTAGAAGCTGGAGGAGGTGCTCGCCGGTATTCTTTTGAGAGCGGTTAGCGATTTTAAAAATTCTTCTTAACTGCTCCTCTGAAAGGTAGTAACTGTAACGCACTTTTTGTTTTTCTTTAAGTTGGCGGGCATAATCCGAAGGCTTACCACGGCGAGATTGACCATGTTGGCCGGGTCCATAGGGACGGCGTGTCATCGCGTTTTTCTGTCCTTCGTCTCTTTCGCCTTTTAAGAATAAATTTTCGCCCACGGAGCGCGATAGTTTAGAAACAGATTTTACTGGTTGCGACATAGTATCCTACTCTTTTATACTCTTCTTGGTTTTTTGGGGCGACATCCATTGTGGGGAACAGGAGTGGTATCTTTTAGGTTTGTAATATTAATTCCACTGCCCGCAAAAGCTCTTACCGCTGCTTCTCTACCATTGCCTACTCCATTTACGATAATTTGCCCCTCCTCAAACCCCATTTCTTTTATTTTTTCGATTACAGTTTTTGCAGTTTGTGTTGCCGCAAACGGTGTTGATTTTTTTGTGCCCTTAAAACCCACACTTCCCGCGCTTGCCCAAGCAACAACTTTACCCTCGTTATCGGAAACAGTGATATTAACGTTGTTAAAGGTGGAGCGAATGTAAATCATTCCTGCTTTAACGATTTTGTTTATTTTTTTTCGTCGCGCGCGTAAAACTGCGCGTTTTTTGTTTGTAGAAGGATTAGCCATTATGTTTTCTCCGCAGCCTTTTTACGCCCGCTACCGACTGTAACTTTTTTACCGCGCTTAGTGCGTGCATTTGTTTTTGTGCGTTGACCGTGAACAGGCAAGTTACGGGTATGTCGTATGCCACGATAGGCGCCAATTTCCTTTAAGCGTTTAATGTTTTGTATAATTTCTACCCTTAAATCTCCCTCAACCCTGTGTGTCTCTATCGCGGCACGAATTTTTTCTATATCGGCGGGAGAAACGTCTTTAGTTTTAGTATGGGGTTTTAATCCTATTTCTTTTAAGATATCACTAGCTGTGCTTCTCCCTATGCCATAAATAGCCGTAAGAGAGGAACTAATCGGTTTATTAGGGTCTAAATTAATACCAACAATACGTGCCATCGTTATCCTTGTCTTTGCTTGTGGCGCGGGTTGACGCACTTTACAATCTTTTTAGGTATGCCGGTTTTGCCGCGTCTGCGGATAATCTGACATTTATCACATATTTTCTTAACCGACGCTCTCACTTTCATAATTATCCTTGGTTAATATTTAGTCTGTGGGTAATGCGTGCTTTAGTGAGGTCGTATGGGCTCATCTCTAGCTTTACGCGATCACCGGGGACAACCTTGATATAGTTCATACGCATTTTGCCGGAAAGATGACCGAGAACCTCTTGCCCGCTTGGAAGTGCAACGCGAAACATAGCACTAGGCAATGCTTCCGTTACAGTGCCCTCTAACTCGACCATCTCTTTACTCATTTATATAAACCTTCCACAACTTATCCACAAGAAAAATGTTATCATAAGCCCAGGTAGAAGTCAATACCTGGTTAATCGGGTTTTTTTGTTAAAATCTCACAGCCAGAGGGTGTTACAAGCACCGTATGTTCAAAGTGCGCTGCGAGAGATTTATCCTTTGTTCGTATTGTCCACCCATCATTACGGTCGAGGTCAATTTCCGGTGATCCCGCAGTGAGCATTGGTTCAATCGCAATTGTCATACCCGCTTCCAACAGAACACCTTTGCCCCAGGTGCCGTAATTTGGAATACTGGGATCTTCTTGTAGTTTTTTGCCGATACCATGGCCGGTAAGTTCCCTTATAACACCAAAGCCGTGTTCGTGCGCTAACTGCGAAACAACGGCGCCAATGTCGCCAATACGAGAGCCGTGTTTTACTGTTTTAATCGCAAGCTGTAAAGACTTTTTTGTAATCTCGATCAATTCTTTTGCGCTTTTGTGAATTTTTCCCACTGGCACTGTAAGGGCAGAATCGGCGTAGTAGCCGTTATGATTTACTCCCATATCGAGGCCGAGAATGTCGCCATCTGCTAATTTCCTCTTATTGGGTATGCCGTGAACAACCACTTCGTTTGTTGAGGCGCAAAGCGAAGCAGGGTAACCATTGAAGCCAAGAAAGGCTGGTTTTACGCGGTGTTTTTTACACAGGTTAAATGCTAGCGCGTCGAGTTCGTAAGTAGTTACTCCTGGTCTAACAGCAAGGCGCAGTTCGTGCAAAATTATGGCAAGAATTTTCCCTGCACGGCGCATCTGCGCAATCTCTGCACTATTTTTTATTTTTGTCATTTAAAATTCCGATAATTGCCTCGGCTTTAATGTCGGTTTTAATAAGCTTTTCTTCCGATATGATGTATACCATTGGTTTCTGGTCGCTTAGAAGGACGATCTTTTCTCCATCGGTAGAAAGGCGGATATTCTTGGCGTCTTGTGGAATTTGAGAAAGTTTATAGTATTTTTCGCTTTTTATGATCTTGGCTTCTTTGTGCCTCGCCTCGGCGTGGCTTGTTGAATTTATAAAAACAATTGTATCTTCGGTGGCAACAATTTCATGAATATGACCATTTACTTTTCGCACAATTTTATTGCTGGTGCCATCTTTGTTTACCTGCCATATTTCGCTGTTATCTTCATTTTCTAGGCTATAAACGAGACACTCGTCGTTTTTCCAGCTTACCGAGGTAATTTTTCTGCTAGAATTAACGATATTGCTAATGTAGGTACCGTTCGCTGTAGTGAGGGCGAGAGTATAGCCAAAGTCATGCTCCGCGTTAGAAAAGGTTATAAGGATCGCCTCTTTTCCACTGGGGCTAAGTTGCGGTGCCACTTCGTCGCTGATTTCAAAGCTAGTTTTTTGTCTTTTGCTGTCGCTGTAAACAAGAGAAACGCTTTGTTTGTCGAGGGTAAAAAATGAACCGTTTTTGTCGGCTTGGGAAATATTGCTACCAATATTGTCTGCAATTTTTGTTGTTTTGTTTGTTGCAAGGTCAAAGTGAAAGAGCGAGTTATTATCGATATAAACCAAGGTGCCACTGATTTCATTTTTTTTAAGGGCAGAAAGTTCAGTTACAGTAGGACTAACTTCTTCTATGTTTTCTTCTGTAGAAGTGGTGTTGTCTTTTTTAGTAAAGAAGAAAAACGATAAAATTATAAGAACTACAAGGAGCGCGTAACCAAGGAGACGTATAATTTTTTTATCCATTTTAGATAAATTTATCGTATGTTTGTGTTGCCATTTGAGATTTGATTTGGTTCATTATTTCGATAGCCACAGAAACGATAATAAGAATACCTGTTCCTCCTAGGGCGATGGTTCTAAATTCTGGCGTTGTTGCCTGCAGTAAGTACGGTACAATGGCAATGAGTGCCAAAAAGAGAGCGCCGGTAGAGGTAATTCTATACAAAATAGTGTGAATATAGTTGGCGGTCTCTTTGCCTGGTCGCACACCAGGAACAAAGCTTCCTTGTTTTTGCAGATTTTCGGCAATCTGTTGTGGCTTAACAATGATTGAAACGTAGAAAAAAGTGAATGCAACGATAAGGACAAAAAATAGTGAGGCATAAACGTAGTTATTGTTGATAAGTGAGCTAACAGTATTTGCAACAGAGCGTAACCAGTCGGAGCGGGCATCGGCGAAAAGCTGTGCCAAAAAGCCAGGAATAACGAGAATACTGGTAGCGAAAATAATAGGAATGACACCGGCGGCATTGATTTTAAGAGGAAGGTATGACTCTACGTTGCTTGCGGTGCGAGAGGAGGCAACGCGGCGCGCATAGGTTACTTGAATTCTTCTTTCGGCGAGCGTTACCCAAATTATTACAACTATCATAGCCAGAATAATAAGACCATAAATGCAGGCCATAAAAATTTGCGTGGGGTTGCCAGCGACAACCTGAACGAGACTTTGTATACTTTGCGGTAGTCCGGCAATAATACCGATAGCAATAATCATTGATACGCCGTTACCTATCCCCTTTTCACTAATAATCTCGCCAAGCCACATCAAAAGAACACTACTGGCGGTCACTATACTTAAAACCATAAACATATCCCAATTGTTTTCAATACGTACAACGTTTTGGCTTACTAGAAGTTTAATAAGACCATAGCCTTCTATAAAAGCAAGAGGAACCGAGGCGAGGCGTGTATATTGATTTATTTTGCGTCGCCCGTACTCCCCTTCTTTTTGTAATGCTTCGAGCTGGGGAATAAGCATAGTTAGGAGCTGAAAGGCAATAGAGGCGGTGATGTAAGGACCAACGCCAAGGAGAGCGAGGGAAAAACGCCCAACGGCGCCACCTGAAA
This sequence comes from Candidatus Berkelbacteria bacterium UBA1384, assembly GCA_002305395.1. GTDB lineage: Bacteria > Patescibacteriota > UBA1384 > UBA1384 > UBA1384 > UBA1384. Next base: position 7,349 of record DBQW01000009.1, read on the forward strand.
ACATATCTAAAAGACCAAAGACTTGGTTTTGTTCAAAGAACATACGGAGACCCGCGATGTCAACATGTGGGAGAGGGATTTGCGCAATAAGGCGAAAAATTACAATTAAAGCTACAGTAATAAGAATGCGTCGACGCAAGTCTTTGTTGAGAAAAATAAGGCTAAGAGACTTAAGTGGTTGCATTGTTTTTTTTCAATGTCTTTTTGACTCTTTTGACACGGCGACGTTTGCGTGAAGGGCCTTTTATCTTGGGAAGGCGAGCAAAGAGTGGTGTCTGTCCGCCCTCGAAGCGAGGAGAAATCCCCCGACCCGCGCGCGACCTTTGTCCCTTTGTACCACGACCCGCGCTCTTGCCAAGGCCAGAGGCAACGCCACGTCCTGCGCGCTTTTTTTCCTTAACTATTTTTTTTAGTTTGTGTAGCATTTTTCTTTGGTCCTTTTTCTGCTTTATTTGTATCGTATAAGGCGCTCAATTTGTTTAGGCTGCGTAGTGCTCCAAGGGTAGCTTGGGCGATATTAAGTTTATTGGCAGAGCCATGCGACTTAGCAACAATATTACGAATACCGACAGCTTCAATAATAGCGCGAATTGTTCCTCCTGCAATCACCGATGTTCCTTTGCGCGCCGGTTTTAAGTAAATTCTTGCCCCTCCGCTAACACGAGTAACCTCGTAGGGAATTGTTTCATTAACAATGGTTACGTTAAACATTTTTCTACGCGCCTTTGTATTTGCCTTGCTGATAGCGAGGCTTACATCACCTGCCTTGCCAACACCAATACCGACCTTGCCTTTGCCATCACCAACTACTACTAGTGCCCTAAAACGAATACGGCGCCCGCCTTTGACAGTGCGACTAACACGGTCAATTTGAATCACCTTTTCGATCATATCGTTTTTGGGGCGTGCCGTTTTTTCTTTTCTTTCGGTGTTTCTCATATAGTAATCCCTTTTTCTCGGATAGACTCGACTATTTTTTTAATATTGCCAGAATAAGGATAGCCACTACGATCGAATCTCAAAGCATTAAGTTTATTTTTAGTCATATAATCGCTAATTTTTTGCGCAAGCCAATTTATCCTCTCTTGCGGAGAAAGCACTCTTGCCTCTTTTGACTTTGTATTTACGCCAATTAAGGTATGTTGCTTGTTGTCATCGATAAGTTGAAGCTCAATGTAGCGTGCGCTTTTGTACACAACTAAGCGCGGGCGTTTGCTAAAGCGGATAGTTTTTCCTCTCGATCGCCCCGCGCGTATTTTTCTCAACTTGTTGCGACTTGTTATTTCCATTATTTTGCACCTCCGCCCTCGGTTGCCTTCGCGGTTTTACCAGCTTTTCTTCGAATAATTTCGTCGCTATAACGAATACCTTTACCCTTGTACGGTTCAGGCGGTCGATAGCGTCTAATCTGCGCCGCTACTTCACCCACTAATTGTTTGTCAACACCGCTTATAATGAGGGTATTTTTCTTTGCTTCAATTTCTATTCCATCGGGTATAGCATGTTCTACAGGATGAGAAAAGCCGAGCTGCAGAACTAATTTGCGATCTTGCACCTCTGCCTTGTAGCCAACACCTTTCATTTCTAATTGTCTGCTAAAACCGTTCGTAACACCTGTAACCATATTGTTGACCAATGTTCTCGTTAGGCCGTATAGGCTTTTGTGGAGGCGTGTATTGCCCCGAGGAGAGACAATAATACGACCATCTTCAATTTTAGCCGTCATAAAATTGTGAAGAGTGTATGTAATACTCCCTTTTGGGCCTGTAACATTAATAAGCTGGCCAGATATGTCTACCTTGACCTCGTGAGGGATTTCAATTGGTAATTTGCCGATTCTACTCATTTTAATAAACCTCGCAAATAATCTCGCCCCCTATGCCTTCCTTGGAGGCTTGTGCTCCAGTAATAACGCCTTTGCTTGTTGAAACAATAAGAAGACCGCGACCTCTCAGGGGGCGTGGGAGAAGACGCACGCCACGATAAATACGATTTCCTGGTTTACTGATGCGACGCATACGAAAGATGGGCTTTTCGCCAAGGATAAGCGACAAGGTCTTTTTATTATTCTTTTCTGTCGTGCTAACATCCTCAAGATAGCCTTGGGACATCAAAACACGTGCAATTGCCTCTTTGTTTTTTGAATGTTGCAAGACAACCTCACGCCGACCTACCGCTTTGGCGTTTTTAATTGCAGTTAACATATTTGCAATAGGATCTGTTACCATGATGATTTTGTTACTCCTGGTATTTTACCTTCGCTCGCCAGTTCTCTAAAACATATACGGCACAAGCCGAATTGACGAAGATAGCCGTGAGGGCGACCACATTTTTGACACCGTCTTACTATACGGCTGGAAAATTTGGGCTTTCTTTGCGAGCGGGCAATAATTGATTTTTTAGCCATTTTTCTCCTCGTCTTTTGCAAACGGCATTCCGAACGCAGATAACAGCGCTATGCTTTTGTTTTTGCTGGAATTGACAACGCGAAAGTTGATTTGCATACCGTGATTGTGTTTGACTTTATCATATACAATTTCTGGAAAAATTATTTGTTCTCTTATGGCGAGGGTATAATTTCCTTGTTTGTCAAAATGTTTTAGGCTTAAACCCTTAAAGTCTCTAATCCGTGGTAAGGTGATAGCAATAAGCCTTTCTACGAAGCTTAGCATTCTTTGTCCGCGTAAGGTAACCATTGCGCCAATTTGGTCATTTTCTCTTATTTTAAAGCCGGCAATAGCCTTTTTGGCGCGCGTGACAACTGGCTTTTGGCCACTAATGGTGGCTAGTGTGCTTATTACCTCCTTAAGATAAGATTCGTCTTTAACGGCAGCGCCAGCACCAACGTTAATGACGACTTTCTCCAAGCGTGGCAATGCCATAGGGTTTTTAATTCCAAGGTCAGTCGCAATCTTATTGTTAATATCTTTTATGTTAATCATTTGAAGCTCTTTTTGCACTTTTTGCACAGCCGTGCCTTATTTTTTTCGCCCAAAGAATATGAAACACGGGTTGGCTTTGCACAGTTGGGGCAAATTAACTGAACGTTAGAAAGGCTAATCGGTAGCGCTTTATCGACAATGCCACCGCGCACACTTTGTGCCTTGGCTTTGAGGTGTTTTTTAACAATGTTTACACCTTTAACGATAACCTTGTTCTTGGCTGGGACAACCAAAAGTACCTCACCTGTCTTATTACGGCTGTTACCCGACAATAACTTAACTGTATCGCCTTTTTTAATTTTCATAATACCTCTGGGGCAAGGGAAATAATTTTTTTATAGCCTGCATCACGTATTTCTCGTGCAACGGGTCCAAAAATGCGCGTTCCGCGTGGTGTTTTGTCGTCTGCAATAATTACTACCGCATTTTCATCAAACCGGATCACAGTGCCATCACTACGTCTTGTTGGCTGTGTTTGACGCACAATAGTGGCTTTTACTATATCCTTTTTCTTAACAGTTCCACGAGGAGCAGCGGACTTAACCGATGCAACAATAATATCGCCTAGCTTGGCAGAATCGGGTTTCGCACCACCAACAACCTTAATACAAGCGACGATTTTCGCGCCTGTGTTATCGGCCACCTGTAATCTTGTTCCGTGTTGAATCATTTTTTACTCTTTCGTCAGTATTTTTGTTATTTGCCACTTCTTTCTTTTCGATACTGGCTTTGCATCGGTAATTTCAATTAAATCATTTATTTTAGCGCTGTTTTCTGGATCGTGAACCATAAACTTTTTACTTACACGGTATTGCTTGCCGTATAACTTATGCCTCTTGAGGGCTGTATGCGTCGCAACAACAGTTTTAGGTGATACTTTTTCAACAGTAGCAATAATTTTAGCCATTTTCTCTTTCTCTAGTAATTGTTTTAAGGCGCGCGATATCGCGGCGAACTTTTTTCGCTTCGCGCACGTTCTTAATTTTACCGCCAATTCGGTCGAAAATCAAGGAAGAAAGCTTGTTCTCTAAGGCAGTAATTTCTTTTTTAGATTCTGCGATGGGTGCTTTGCGATATTTAGCGTTATATTCTTTAATTTTCATCTTCACCCTCCTTGACTACGAAAATACTACGCACAGGTAACTTGTGGGCAGCGAGACGCATTGCTTCGCGGGCAACACTCGTACTGACGCCGTCGATTTCGAACATAATGGTGCCTGGTTTTACGGTGGCAACAAAATGATCGGGCGATCCTTTGCCCCCTCCCATTCCTACCTCCGCGGGAGTGGTTGTTACTACTCTGTCAGGAAATATGCGAATCCAAACTTTTCCTCCCCTTTTCATATAGCGAGTCATTGCACGGCGCGCAGCTTCAATTTGTCGTGAGGTGATAGAGCCACGTGAAAGTGCTTTAAGCCCATACGCCCCAAAAGATATATCTGCAAGACGAGTGCTCACGCCCTTGCGACTTCCGCGAAAATGCTTTCTGTGCTTAACTTTTTTAGGAATTAACATTGTTATTCTCCGGCTTGTTCAGTATCCAAACTTTTATACCGATGGTGCCATAGGTTGTAGTGGCGTGAAAAACGGCAAAATCGATATTGGCTTTTAGGGTGGAAAGTGGAATAGACCCCTCGGCAAACTTTTCTGTGCGAGCAATTTCCGCACCATTGAGGCGACCGGCGATGGCAACTTTTACTCCTAGCGCACCGGCTTGCATTACTTTTTGTATAGCCATTTTTACTGCTCGGCGATACGCGACACGGCGACTAATTTGCCCCCCTATATTCTGTGCGACCAGGCTGGCTGATAAGTCGGTTTTTCTTATTTCGATAACCTCAACCTCGACCTTTCCACCAGTTATTTTTTTTATAGCGGTTGTTAGTTTTTCGATGTTTTGCCCAGAGCGGCCAATCAAAACACCAGGACGGCCGGTGTGGATAGAAACTTTTGTTTTTTGCGTGGTGCGGGCAATACTAATATTTGCGATAGCCGCTTGTGGACCACCTTCTTTTTCGATAAGGGCACGTATTTTAATATCTTGCTGGAGTTGTGCCCGATATTGCGCGGGATTGCTGGCAAACCAAAGACTATCCCAATTTTGCTTGAGCGGGAGACGAAAACTTTTTGGATTAATTTTGTGACCCATTTTTTTCCTTTTTATCACTTTCGCTTGTCTCGTTGCTATGTGGTGCTTCGCTTAGTGTTAGAGAGAGGTGAGACATTTGGTGCTTATATGTGTTTGAATAACCCCGAGCCCCTGCTCTTTGCCGACGCAAGCGAGCACCCTGATTAACAATAACATTTTCAACAATCAAATTTTTTGCGTCTGGTGATTTTTCTTTAATAATTGATTCGGCATTGCTTAATGCGTGGAGGAAATGTTCTTTATAACCCTTACCGCAGTTGTTGACGATAAAACGTGCTTGCTCGAGCGACCTTTTTTGTATGGCACTGGCTAAAAGCACCATTTTTTTAGGTGAAACACGGATATGACGAATTTTAACTGTTGCTGATAACATAATGATTTATTATTTTTTAACAGCTGGAGGGTTATTTTCTGCGGCAGCTTGTTCTTTTGCCATTTTGCCGCCGTGTTTGCGAAACTTACGCGTTGGCGAAAATTCTCCGAGCTTATGTCCTACCATATCTTCGGTAATAAACACCGGCAAGTGTTCTTTGCCATTGTGAATAGCGATAGTAAAGCCAACGAACTCTGGAGCAACAACACTACTTCTCGCCCACGTTTTTATCACCGTCTTGTCGCCGGGCTTCAAGGCGCTAATCTTTTTTAACAAATTTGTATCTATGTAGGGACCTTTTTTAAGTGATCTAGACATTTTTACCTTCTTTTCTTAGCCCGCCGGCGCACAATAAAAGCTCCTCTGTCGAAGCGACGACGAGTTTTTTTACCAAGTGCTTTAGCGCCCCACGGAGTTTTTGGCGCTTTCATACCAATAGAGGGAGAGTTTTCGCCACCACCGTGAGGGTGGGCGGCAGGGTGCATTGCCAAGCCACGCACCGTCGGTCTAACGCCCATGTGTCTTTTTCTGCCAGCCTTGCCTACTCTTATTGCGTTATGAGCGTCGTTGCTAAGTACTCCCACACTAGCCAGACATTTACCATGAAAGCGGCGAATTTCGCCCGACGGTAATTTGACGAGTGCGTAATCACCTTCGTGCGCCATAATGATAGCCTTTGCCCCTGCGCTGCGGACGATTTTACCACGGCTGCCAGGGGTAATCTCCAAAGAATGCACTGCTAGGCCGGTAGGGATATTAGCAATTGGCAAACGGTTGCCCGGAGCAACTGGCGCTTTTTCACCCACTTCAAGTTTGTGACCAACTTTTGTCTCTATTGGCGCGAGGATGTAGAAAAGTTTACCCTCGCTATTTTTAATTAAAGCGATGTGAGCAGAACGGTTTGGGTCGTATTCGAAACGAAGGACCTCAAAAGGCGCGACGCCACACAGCTCTAAAGTGGAAATCTTTCGGTATAGACGCTTTGCCCCTCCACCTTTATGGCGCGCTGATATGCGACCACTTTTATCACGCCCGACAGCACGTTGGAACCCTGTTGTGAGTGACTTTATTGGCCTTGTTTTGCTTAATTTCTCACCGAGAGCATAGCTCGTTTTGCGAAGAGCTGGTGTCGTGGGCTTGCTAACTCTTATTTGTTTTTTTGTGATCATTTTGCAACCTCAAAACCATCGACCTTAACCTTTTCTGGCATTTTGACGCGGATGATTTTCTGCGCCTTAGTGTTAAAGTAATTGCGCCCTCTTCTTTTTTTTAGACTGGGTCGCTTAACAACAGCAATTTCATTTGGTTTTTTACCATACTTTTGTGCAATTATAGCTTCCATATCGGTTTTTGTTGTTTCTTTTGGAACAACAAATGAATACCAGTTTTTTTCGACTAGTTGTAGGCTTTTCTCGGTAATTAAGGGTTTTAGATAAATCATTTTACTTTATGCTTTTTACGACATCCTCCGAGGCAAGAACGGCGTGGTTACTTAAAAGATCGTATGTGTTAAGGCTATCGCGACCAATAACTGTTATGCCGACCATATTACGCGCAGTACGAATAAGCGACGTTTGATTTTTTTCTGTAATTAAAAGAATCCTTTTACCTAGAATGTCGAGTTTTTCTAGTAGAGTAACCAACTCTTTTCTAGAAATCTTTTCTATTCCTTTGACGGCAAAGAGCATTTTTTCTGTTACTTTTTGGCTTAACGCGATATTACGTGCACCGAGGCGCATTTTTTTAGGTATAGCCAACGAACGGTTGCGCAGCAGGGTGGGACCAAAAGTAATTCCGCCACCTCGCCAAATTGGCGAACGGTTAGAGCCAACACGAGCGCGCCCAGTACCCTTTTGTCGCCATGGCTTACGACCACCACCGCGGACCTCGCCACGCCCAAGTGTGTTTGCCATTGCGGGCTTACGATTAGCAAGAAAAACGCGTATTGCTTGTGCCATTAGCTGGTCGTTCCATTTTTTGCCAAAAATATCATCGGCGACAGTAATTGTCGTCTCACTCTTGCCCGACTTATTGTAAACTTTAACTTTCATATTATTGTTTTATGCTAATCCAGCTATTGTTTGCCCCAGGAATTGAACCTGTTAAAAGAATAAGATTTTCTTTTTCGTCAACATCAAAGACTTTTGTCTTTTTTTGGCTTGCAACAACTGCGCCAAAGTGACCGGGCATTTTTTTACCTTTAAAAACTCTTTGCGGGTAGGCGCCGCCAATTGATCCTGGTGCTCGGTGATGGTCGGAACCGTGTGTTTTTGGTCCGCCGTGAAAACCATGTCTCTTCATTACCCCCGCGTAACCTTTTCCTTTTGTGATGGCGGTGATAGTTACCTCATCGCCTTTTGCAAACTGGGTAACGTTGACCTTGTCGCCAACTTTAAGGTTATCGTTTTCTTCGGTGTAGAACTCTTTGGCGACTAGGTGAAGAGCTCCGCCTTTTTTCATATGACCAAGTGCTGGCTTTTTTACATTTTTTTCTTTTATCTCCCCTGCTCCTACCTGAACAGCGTTATAACCATCACTTCTTTGTGCTTTGAGCTGTAAAATAGTGTTGGGTAAAGCACGAACCACCGTCAAAGGAACCGACTGTTTATCGGTAAAGATGCGTGTCATACCTATTTTTTTGCCTAATATGAATTTTGCCATAAAACTAACGTTATCCCGATCCTTCCCTGAAAGGGTGATATCTTGGATTATATTTGCTTAATCATTTGTCTAACTTAAGTCTTAATTTCGATGTCAACACCGCTCGGAAGGTCTAAACTCATAAGCAGGTCGATGGTTTGCCCACTTGGTTCCATAATGTCAATTAAACGCTTATGGATTCTCATCTCATACTGCTCACGACTGTCCTTATGGATGAAGGTTGAGCGTAAGACCGTCATTTTTTTAATATGGGTAGGCAAAGGAATCGGCCCAACAGCAACCGCACCGGAACGGATAGCCGTCTCAATGATTTTTTCCGCTGCTTTATCAAGAATGCGGTGATCGTAAGCCTTTAGACGAATTCTGATCCTTTGCCTTACCTCATTTTTTTTGCTCTGGGTGGCCATCGACGGTTAGTCTCGCTTACTTAATAATCTTGGTAACAAAGCCTGCACCAACGGTTCGTCCGCCCTCGCGGATAGCAAAGCGCATACCGTCTTCCATAGCTACGGGCACAATAAGCTTAACTTTGAATGTTATTGTGTCGCCAGGCATTACCATTTCTGTGCCCTCTGGAAGTTCTACTTCACCAGTTACATCCGTAGTGCGAATGTAGAACTGTGGCTTGTAGCCCTTGCTAAACGGAGTATGGCGTCCCCCTTCGTCCTTGGTTAGAATGTAAACCTCTGACTCAAACTCTGTGTGTGGCGTAATAGAACCGGGTTTGGCAAGGACCTGCCCTCTCTCTACGTCGGTACGTTCAATGCCACGGAGCAAGACACCGACGTTATCGCCTGCCTGACCTTGGTCGAGAAGTTTATTAAACATTTCAACGCCGGTAACAACAACTTTTTTTGTTGGCCTAATACCAACGATTTCCACCTCGTCGTTAATCTTTACCTGCCCGCGATCAATACGACCAGTTACCACTGTACCGCGACCTTTAATAGAGAAAACGTCTTCAATGGGCATAAGAAAATCTTTATCAATCTCTCTTTTTGGCTCAGGAATATCTTTGTCGAGAGCGGCAATGAGATCTTCGATAGCTTTTTCTGATTCGGCATCGCCTTCTATTGCTTTAAGCGCGGAACCGCGAATAATACTTACTTTATCACCGTCGTATTTATACTGAGTAAGGAGTTCACGTATTTCCATTTCCACAAGGTCAATTAATTCCGCATCTTTTACTTGGTCAATTTTATTTAAGAAAACAACAATATTAGGCACGTTTACTTGGTGCGCCAAAAGTATATGTTCTCTTGTCTGAGGCATCGGACCATCGGCAGCGGAGACAACCAGAATAGCAGCGTCCATTTGCGCCGCGCCAGTAATCATATTTTTAACATAGTCGGCATGCCCCGGACAGTCAACGTGGGCGTAGTGGCGTGTGTCCGATTCGTATTCACAGTGGCTTGTAGCAATGGTAATACCACGCTCTTTTTCTTCTGGTGCGTTATCGATAGAGTCGTATGTTCGTTCCTTTGCCATACCTTTTTTTGCAAGCACCTTGGTGATAGCAGTGGTTAGTGTTGTTTTGCCGTGATCAACGTGTCCAATAGTACCGACGTTGACGTGCGGTTTGTTTCGTTCAAATTTTTCTGCGGCCATTATACTCCTTTGGCATTAGATGACACGGCACTTATTGTGCCGATTTTGAATAAATTGTAGCATAGACATTATATCATTGCAACTGGTTGGTGTCAATTGATATTATTTGGCTTTGGTAGAGGCAATTTGCTCTGTAATATTTCTTGGTACCTCTTCGTAGTGGCTAAACTCCATGGTATAACTCGCTCTCCCCTGTGTCATCGAACGCAAGCTGGTGGCGTAGCCAAACATTTCTGCAAGCGGTACCTTGGCACGGATTGACTTAGCAGAAGAACGGTCACTGGTTTCTTCGATGCGCCCTCTTTTACTGTTTAGATCACCCATAACATCGCCTAGAAAATCCTCCGGGGTAACGACCTCAACAGCCATAATGGGCTCTAAAAGCACTGGCTGGGCATTTTTTGTGGCTTCTTGGAGTGCCATTGACCCGGCGATTTGGAAGGCCATTTCCGAAGAGTCAACATCGTGATAAGTTCCATCATATAGCTTAACTGTTAAATCGACCAGTTGGTAACCGGCGATAACGCCTTTTTGTATTGCTTCTTTAATTCCTTTTTCTACCGCAGGAATGAATTCTTGGGGAATAGCGCCACCCTTAATACTGTTAATAAACTCATAGCCTTCGCCCCTTTCTTTTGGTGTAATCTCGATATATACGTGTCCATATTGTCCGCGCCCACCAGACTGGCGAATAAATTTACCTTCGGCTTTTGCGGAAGCAGTAATTGTTTCGCGATAAGCGACCTGAGGTTTACCGACGTTCGCCTCGACACTAAACTCTCTTTTCATACGATCGACGATAATCTCCAGATGCAACTCACCCATACCGCCTATAATTGTTTGGTTTGTTTCTTCGTCGGTAGAAACTCTAAAGGTGGGATCCTCTTCTGCTAGACGCTTAAGAGCAAGGGCCATTTTTTCTTGATCGGCTTTGGTTTTCGGTTCGATGGCGATATCTATTACAGGTTCGGGAAACTCGATAGATTCGAGAGTTACGGGACGAGCAGGGTCGCAAAGAGTATTTCCTGTTGTTGTATCCTTTAAGCCAACGGCGGCGGCAATTTCTCCGGAATAAACTGCCTCAACCTCTTCACGGTGGTTGGCGTGCATTCTTAAAATCCGTCCTATGCGCTCCTTGTTACCAGTTGCTGTATTTAAAATATAGGAGCCAGACTTAAGAACACCGGAATAAACTCTAAAGAAAGCAAGTTTTCCCACGAAAGGATCGGCGGCAATTTTAAAGGCAAGCGCGGCGAACGGTTCGTTGTCATCCACTTTAAGTGGTATTTCGGTGTCGGGATTTTTGGGGTCGCTACCTGTGGGCGCAGGTACCTCTAGTGGGTTGGGGAGATAATCGGTCACCGCATTGAGTAAAAGCTGAATCCCTTTGTTCTTTAAGGCAGTACCTAAAAACACAGGGAAAATACTGCCAGCAATTACCGCCCTTCGTAGAGCATTTTTGAGCTCTTGGACCTGTATTTCCTCACCCCCTAGATACTTATTAAGTAGATTATCGTCTGTTTCGGCAATTTTCTCGATTGCTTTTTCTCTTAGCTCCTGCACCTTTTCCTCTAGTTCCGAAGGAATTTCCTGCTCTTTAACCTCCCTGTCCATACCATCTTTGTAGGTATATGCTTTTTGCGCAATAAGATCGATAATACCGCAAAAATTAGCTTCGGCACCGATAGGCATTTGCATTAAAATAGCCTTGCTCGAGAGTCTTTCTTTAATAGAGTTGAAGCTTTTCTCGTAATCTGCGCCGGTGCGGTCGATTTTATTAATAAAACAAATTCTTGGCACATTGTATTTATCGGCTTGCCGCCACACTGTTTCTGATTGGGGCTCTACGCCGGCGACACCATCGAAGACTACCACACCGCCGTCTAGTACGCGTAAAGAGCGCTCGACCTCAACCGTGAAATCTACGTGACCTGGGGTATCGATAATATTGATACGTTTATTATTCCAAAAGCAGGTAGTCGCCGCGGAAGTGATAGTAATTCCTCTTTCTCGTTCTTGCTCCATCCAGTCCATTTCGGCCTGTCCTTCGTGGACCTCGCCGATTTTGTGTTTTTTGCCGGTGTAATAAAGAATGCGCTCAGTAGTAGTCGTTTTTCCCGCATCGATGTGGGCAATAATGCCAATATTTCTTGTATCCTCTAGTGAAAATTCTCTTGCCATAATGTTTGTATTTGCTAATAAAAAGTCCCATTTTTGGGGACAGAAAAATTGTACTACATTATTTTGTATATGTAAAGATTATGTTACGGTCCATAACATATTG
>DBQW01000003.1 GCA_002305395.1 Candidatus Berkelbacteria bacterium UBA1384
CCAATATGTTATGGACCGTAACATCATTATGAAAAATATAGAAAAATAGTGTAGAATAAAAACATAAAGATCCAAGGAGGGTTTTGGAGCAACCAAACCTAAGTTATAGTGATGGCTATAAGCCGATTACAGAGGAGCCACCCGTAAGCCGGGCGGATAGCTATTCCTTTTCCCAACCAACCAAGAAACCCTCATCTCCCGAACCAAACACAAGAGGCGATATGTCGCCTGCGAAAAATAGTCCTCTTCCACCTGTCCCTGTTCCCTCTCCTCCTACCCCTCCCCCGCCACGCGAATTAAAAACTAGTGATATAGAGGTGCATCAACCCCAAGGCGTAACACGCGCCTTCCTTGGTGCGGTAGCCATCTCTACTATTTTGGCAAGTCTTTTTCTTGCCTACTTTAATTCCGCAAAAGCGACGCAAGCAAATCAACTAGAAGCGAAATATCAAAATGAAGTTGTCCCCATTATCGATGGCGAAGAGTTTAAACAAAAAGAGCAAGCAGTTATCGATATCGGCAGGCAAAGCGCGCAACTACAGCAACAAAAAAACAATGTCCTTCGCTATTCAGCTTTATTAAGTGAACTCGAAAGCATTATCTTTAAAGGAGTGCGCCTGACACGCATTACAGCAAGCACGGAAAGCAAAATCATTCTAGAGGGGGTAACGAGTAGCTTTGCAGATCTCGCTCGTGTTACCGATAGTGTGCGAACTTCCGTTTATTTTACCGATGTTAATGTTGTCTCTGCTAACAAACAGCAAAACGGCAATGTTAATTTTATTGTTACCTTTACTGTAGATGAAAGTTTCCTAAAAACAAAAAGGTAGTTGTAATGGATGTAGAAACAAGAAAAAACTTACCATCGATTATTATTATACTAGCGCTATTGTTTGTTGCTCTTCTTTTGGTTGTGTTTTTGGCCATTCCCTCTGTACATAAACTTAAAATAAACCTCGCTCGTGTTGCTAAAGCGCGCGCTAACGCCACGCAAGCGGCGCAATATATTACCGATATCGACGGTGCCTATCAAAAAGTTGCTGCCAATCCAGAAGTTGCATCGTTGCTTGCCTTAGCAGCACCAAAGGATGCTGATGTTGCCAATGCGGTAGTAATGATCGATGCAATCGTTGCTAGCTCCGGCCTTTCTCTAAACGCGCTCTCTCCTCGGCAAACATCAAGTGGTAAAACAGTGGTTACAGTTACCGCAAGCGGATCTTACGAAAACCTAAAAAAGATGATCGCGGGTTTCGAAAACAATATTAGGCCGATGTCTGCCGATGGTATCTCGTTAGTAGCTTTAGAGAGTGGGGGAGAGGTGTTAACGGCGGGCAATTTTTCTATTGACGTTACTGTAGGAGAGGTAAGTGAAAAATAAAATATTAGCAATTGTCTTAGGGGTAGGTATTATCGCCATAACTGTAGCAATTTTGCTGTGGCGCCTATCTGTCGCTAGTAGTCGCTCACTCACCAATAAGCGCTTTGTACCTATTCCCGAAGTTTTAGGCGAAGAGGGAGATTTTGCCACGGTACTTGAGGGGTTAGAAAAAAATGGCGATTTGCCCGCCACGGTTGGTGCGGGCGATGTTGGTAAAAGCAATCCATTTAATTAACTATGGTTACCACAGAGCAACAATACGATGTCGATTTAACCGGTGTTAACATTGCACCTGAAGTACTGCACTTACTACCCAAAAAGGTCGCGCAACGCTACAAGGTGGTCGTTTTTGGTGAAGACATTGGTAGGGCAGTAAAGCTTGGTGTAGTGCAACCGACAAGCGAAGAAACGCGCGAGTTTATCGAACGCTTAGCGCGTGATAATCAAATGGCAATGGAGCAATACCGTATTTCGGAAGAAAGTTTTAATGTTGCCTTAGGGCAGTATAAAACAGAAGAAGAATCCTCGGTGGAGGATATTGTTATTCCCGACGCCAAAGAAAGAAGCAGTATGCTTGCAACGGCGCGTATTCTGAGCGATACCAACCTCGACAAATCATTACCAGAGCCAATCAACAGCGCCGCCGATATACGTAAGTTCATTAGCCTTGCTAATGTTCCTCAGATAATATCGGCCATTATGAAATTGGCAAGCAAAGTAAGTGCAAGCGATATCCATATAGAAGCACAAAAAGACAGTGTCGTTGTACGTTTTCGTATCGATGGCAATATGAAAACAATTGTAACTATGCCTGTTAATCTGCAAAAAGCACTCGTAGCGCGCGTAAAGATTTTGGCAAAATTAAAAATAGACGAAACCCGCTTGCCCCAAGATGGTCGTTTCGATGTTATTATTAACAACCACGAAATAGATATACGGGTCTCTATTATGCCTACTATTTTTGGGGAAAAAGTAGTAATGCGCCTTCTCGATAAAAATGCTGGCTTGTTTAAGATCGAAAGCCTAGGGATAACGGGCGAGAATTATCGCCGTCTGGTTAAGGCGATCGATAAGCCCTATGGTGTGGTAATGGTTACCGGTCCAACGGGAGCGGGTAAATCGACTACTCTTTATGCCGCCGTTAATCACCTCCGTCGTGATACGCAAAACATTGTAACATTAGAAGACCCCGTTGAATACGAGATTGGTGGTATTAACCAAATTCAAGTGCGTCCTAATATTGGTTTTACTTTTGCTGAAGGGTTAAGCGCGGTTTTGCGCCAAGATCCCAATATCATTATGGTCGGCGAAATTCGCGACAAAGAAACCGCCAATCTTGTAACGCACGCTTCTCTAACAGGTCACCTAGTCCTTACTACTCTGCACACCAACGATGCCGCAGGGGCAATGCCTCGTCTTATCAATATGGGGGTCGAACCGTTTTTGATCGCCTCGGCGATGAATGCAATTGTGGGGCAACGTTTGGTAAGAAAAATTTGCGAGAAGTGCCGTGTGAGTTACACCCCGCCAGTAGAAATTGCCAAGCAAGTTGATGCAATCCTGCGGACGGGGGGAATAAAAATGGAGGTAAAATACTTCAAGGGGAAGGGGTGCGAGGCGTGTGCTAATACCGGTTACCGTGGGCGCACTGGTATCTACGAAGTCCTCGATGTCGACGATGGTATGGAAGAGTTAATTATCTCTCGCGCCTCGGCCACCAAAATTAAGGAATACGCGTTTAAAAAGCAGATGTACCCAATGCGCATCGATGGCTTTATAAAGGTAACACAAGGACTTACAACAGTGGACGAAGTCCTTCACGCCACGGCGATTAATTAAAGTATAATGAGGTTAATATGACAAAGCTACAAGTTGAAAGAATGCGCAAATATCTCGATGCCACGATTGCCGCTCGCGCAAGTGACTTGCATATTGTCGCAAACCAACCGCCGATTTTGCGCATCGATGGTCACCTCCAAGCTATTCCTAATGAACCGGTTTTAACTGCCGATGTGGCGGCGGGTCTTGTGAGCAGTACTTTGCGCCCCGATCTCGCAAGAAAATTGATGAATCGCAAGGAAATCGATTACTCTTTTGATTACGATCATCATCGTTATCGAGGCAATGCTTTTTACGAAAGAGGGAATCTGGCGGGCGCCTTTCGCTTGATACCAAGTAAAATACCAACTCTAACAGAGCTTGGTCTTCCTCCTATTCTTGAACGCTTTACTCTTTTGAAACAAGGCTTTGTAATTGTTACTGGACCAACGGGGCACGGTAAGAGCACTACTCTTGCCAGTATGATAGATGCCATTAACCAAAAAAGAAGAGAAAATATTATTACCATCGAAGATCCCATTGAATATGTCTTTAAGCATGCTCAAAGCATTGTTTCACAGCGCGAACTAGGGGTAGATACAGATAGTTTTGGGCGTGCCTTGAAATCGAGTTTGCGCGAAGATCCCGATGTGATTTTGGTTGGGGAAATGAGAGACCTAGAAACAATCGAAGCAGCGCTGACTCTCGCGGAAACAGGGCACCTTGTCTTTACCACTTTACACACTAACGATGCGGCGCAAGCACCGGAACGCATTTTAAGCGTTTTTCCTGCGCATCATCAATCACAGATCCGTGCCCAACTAGCAAACACGCTTTCCGCAGTCTTATCGCAGCGTCTTCTTCCTCGCGCGAGAGGGGGGAGAGTAGCGGCAATGGAGATACTCGTGGCTAATAATGCTGTGAAATCGTTAATTCGAGAAAATAAGGCGCACCAACTATATTCTATTTTAGAAACGAGCGCAGCGGAGGGAATGATTAGCCTCGATAAAGTACTCGCTGATTTAGTAAGCAGAGGGGAGGTAAACTTAGACGAGGCACTTCCTTGGGCAAGAGATCAAAGAGCCCTCAAACAAATGATTAGCTAAAATGTCATTTATTACTCAACAAGTTGCGGCGCGCGAAAAGGAGTTTTTTGCTAAACAGTTGGCGATTATGCTTGAATCCGGTCTCCCTCTTTCTCGTGCAATCGATGTGGTTTTTCGCCAAACGCGCGATAAGTATTTTAAGCGTGTTTTAGGCAGTGTCGCAAAAAGTTTGCAAAACGGGCGTCAATTAAGTCGTGCCCTCAGCGATTTTCCTCATGTTTTTTCTCCGGACTTTATTGCCGTTTTGCGAGCAGGGGAGCAAACAGGAAAACTCGATCTTGCCTTTTACGACCTAGGGAAAAAGCTAGAAGCAGATAACACATTTCGCGCCGGTGTCCTTGGTGCCGTGCTTTACCCCCTGCTTATTGTTTTTGCGATTTTTGCGGTTAGTACCTATATGGTTATTGCGGTGGTGCCAAATCTTGTCGTCGTCTTTGAGCAAAACGAAATTAGCTTACCTTTTTTAACGCGGGCAATGATTGCCATTGTAACCTTTGCTAACAACTACTGGTGGCTCATTATTGTTTTTCTCTTGGTTCTTGTTTTGTCGTTGCGCTACTATAGTAAGACTAAGTCTGGCAAGTTACTTTTAAGTTATGCGCAAATCAAAGTACCGTTGGCAAAAGATCTTTACGAGGCAATCTACGTGAGTAGTTTTGCCCATACACTGTCGATGCTTGTGCGCCATGGTGTTCCTATTATTGAGGCAATGCGCGTCACCAAAGGGGCTATGCGCAATGTTTTATACCGTGTTGCTGCCGATGAAATGATGAACGACATCGAAAAAGGTATTCCATTGAGTAAGCCTATTATGGACAATAAAATCTTTCCCCCACTATTGGGGCAAATGGTCCTCGTGGGGGAGCAGACTGGTAAACTAGACGAAGCGCTAGAGAGTGTTGCAACAAACTACCATAACCGGGCAAACCAAATTATTAAGTATCTCTCGAGTTTAATAGAACCAGTTCTTTTGATTTTGGTCGGTGTAATTGTTGCCCTTGTTGTTTTTGCTGTTCTTCTTCCAATTTATCAAGTGGCGCAACTGTAAAAAAATTGGTAATCACTATGGATTTTAATACTTTACTTATTGTTATTCTCGGTGTGGTCTGGGGTTCTTTTTTAACGACGGTTATCTGGCGCGTCGATAATTTGCCCTCGATTTTTCGTTCCCGCTCCCGTTGCACTAGCTGTAGCGAGAAAATTGCGTGGTACGATCTTGTCCCTATATTAAGTTTTATTATGTTGCGTGGTCGCTGTCGCAAGTGCCACAAAACTCTGTCTTTTATCTATCCCTTTGTCGAAATTATAAGTGGTATTATTTTTTATCTTGTTTATAACCTGTATGCCATAAGTTGGCCTTCGCTTTTATTGGTTGTAATTTTTTCTTTATTTATAGTAATCCTTGGCTACGACGCAATTTTTATGGTCGTAGACGACAAAGTTGTTTATATAGCAATTGCTTTGGTGGTGGTGTATAACGTTGTAGTGTTGCACGATCATCTTACTTGGGTAGATTTATTAAAAAACGGAGGACTTGGTTTATTTATTGGCATTGCCATTCCCGCAACGCTTGTTATTGCAAGTAAAGGGCGTTGGATGGGAGAAGGAGATATTTCCCTTGGTGCTTTAATGGGAGTATTTTTAGGTTTTCCTAATATTGTTGTAGCGTATGTTCTTGCCTTTGCCTTGGGTGGTGTAGCTGGCCTGGCGTTAATTGCCTTTGGGCGTAAAAAGATTCGTGACCCTCTTCCTTTTGGTCCTTTTCTTGTCCCCTCGACGGTCGTTGTTTTTTTCTGGGGAGAGCAAATTGTTAATTGGTACTTAAAAATCGCTTTTTTAGGAGGTTAATCTTATGGCAAAAAAAGGATTCACACTTATTGAGCTAGTCGTGGCAATAGCAATAGTGCTTTTGCTTTCAACGGTTTTGGTGGTAATTTTGGGTAACAGCAAAGCCAGTAGTCGCGACGCACAAAGGATTAACGATGTAAATGCTCTTGGACTAGCCCTTACACAATATAATGGCGAGTACCGTAACTACCCATATTGGGAAATTACAAACAACAAACAAGGCATTTTTAATTTCGACAACAGTGGTCGTTGTAGCGATGTTTACCCCTGCATTTATTCCGCGGGTGCGGGCTCCTCTTGGCGCGCGTTTCTCGACTCCTTCTTAACGAACAAGCCAGTCCCCCCAAAGAAAAGAGGGGAAGGGGGCGATTATTATTACGTTGCCTCTACCGATAACGCAACTCCACCACGCCACTTTGTGGTAGCCACGCGCCTTGAGGGTAGCAATTATACAGCCACCATTACAGAGTCGGATAATTGGTATGCCAGTGGCTATTGTTTGGCAAGCGAATGCAATATCGAATTACCCGGAAATGGGGAAGGTTGGGTTTATGTTTTTGGCAACTAGGCGCGCCACAACATTGGTCGAGCTACTTATAGTTCTAACCATAATATGCCTCCTTTTTATTGTTGCCTTTCCTCTATACAGCCGCGTCGCTGGACAAAGAGAGTTAAGTGCCTATACGGCGCACATTCAGTCTATACTCGAGCAAGGCAAAAATATGTCGCTTGCTTCTCCTCCTGAAAGCGAAGCCTTGTCCTACTGTTTCGAGGTGGCACCAAACGAAAAGGTGTTAAGGCTCGTGGGGGAGAAGATGCAACCAATATCACCCGATCGCTGTGGAGATGGTGAGGTGGTTTTGCAAGAAAAAATTAAAGACAAGTTTTTTATAGGTTGTAAAAGTTGTGCTGTTTCATTTAAGGTAGAAAACAATATTTACGCTCAAGTAAAAGAGGTTGAGCCTATAACTTTTGTTGTTGGGCGAAGTGGCGTTAACAAGAAAAACCATATTGTTTTAGATAAAAACGGCTTTGTTTATGCAAAAATATCACAATAAAAAAAGTGGTTTTGGTATTATTGAGGTAATGGTTGCTCTCTCTGTTCTTGCGGTGGTTGTTTCTTCGTTTGGTGCTGTTGCGAGCCAGGCCTTAAAAATCGCTTTGAGTAGCGAGGAGTCCTTGGTGGCGGCTGGCGTTGCTCAAGATGTCCTAGAACGTACCATTGCTGTTTGCGAAAAAAACCCCCGCCAAGCCGTGGCGCCGACTTTCGAAAAAAGTATTACATTGAATAATGTTACCTACAGCAGGGAGGTAACAATCGAAGAGGTAAAAAACGAGGAGGTGCTGGGGGGCACTCTCTGGAGAATATCGGCATTGGTGCAATGGCTTGATCCGCGCACAGATAAAAATAAACAGTATTCATTAACTACCGAGTTATCAGAATGGCAATAAAGTATAAACATAAAGGGTTCACTTTGCTTGAGGTGATGTTGGCATCGGTCTTGTTTAGCGCCACAATGATTGGTGCTATTGCTATAATTTCTAGTGGCCTTACAACAATAAGGCGGGCACAGAATATTAAAGAGGTGAATAGCGCGCTGCGTGGCCTTAACCAGGAACTAAGTGGTGCAGTTATGCGGGCGGGGTGCCTTACCGCCTCGCAAAGCGACGACGCAGTTTTGTTGTGGGACGAAAGATGCGCTGAGCTTAAGCTAACTTACGGTATAAAAGATGGTCATCTTTATCGCCAAGGAACAGGCGAAGAGCCAGAGTATTTGTTATCGGATGGTGTTTTTTTTGCAAAAAGGGGTGAGGCTCCAATATTTAGTGTTGCTAACAATAATTTGCTTACGGTAGAGCTAAAGGCGGAGGCGAAAAATAAATTTACAACCTCTGTTGAATATAGGGTAAGTTTGGCGACGCGGGAGTGGCAATGAGGGTAGATAAAAAGAAAAGTGGCTCGGCTATGATAATAGTAATGTCGTTGGTTTCGCTTGTTACGGTGGTGGTGGCGGGTGTAAGCGGGCAATTGTTAGCAGAGCACAATGCGAATAATCGCTTTCTCGATGCTCTTGTTGCCCAGTATGGTGCGCAAGCGGGCGTGTGGTGGGGTCTTGCCCTTAAAAATGAGGCGGATGGAGGCAGTAGAGAGATTACCCTAAATCACAAAGAGGGGGGAGGGGAAATTATTTCCCGGGGCGAGGTGCTCTATTCGCCACAGAGCGATGTTTCTTTGAGTATGGAAAAGGAAAAAACGCGCACATTGAGCGTGGAGGGGAGTGGCAACCTTGGTTTGCGTTTGGAGGAAATAAGCCCAGCCACAGAAAACGACTGTCCATTACCACGAGATATTTTTGTTTATCTTTTAGTCGAAGACCAAAGCGGAGGCAAGAAGACATTAAACAGTTTAGCTAATAGTGCCGGGGTGTGGCGAGAGGGGAACAGTGACCACGTTTATTACCTACCCTTACCACAAAGCGAAGTGTCGCTTACGCCAATTTTCGCGCGAAGTTTTATTCCTGCGGGGCAAAGTGTAGGCATAGCTGCCGATTACATATTGCCGGCGAAGTGCCTGTATGCTACAAAGTGGAAATTAAGCCCAGCCCAGAATCAAAGTGTTAATAACGTTGCAGTAATTCGTGGCGAGGGGCTTTACCGTGAAAGCAAGCAAACTATTAGTATTAGCAAGCCCTAAGTATGCACGGTTGCTAAAATCTAAACGCATTAGTTTCTTTTTTGTTTCTGAAATGCTATAATTTTCTTGAAGCAGAGTTTCTGCTCTGCTTTTAAGTGCAACCGTTAAATGTATATTCATATTTTGAATCTCCTTTCAAGAATCATTATATGTTATTACTTTGACGGTTGCATTTAGATTTAGGGGGTGTGGAATGTAAAAGTTTACTAACATATTGGACTCTTTTTCTTTCTTTTTTAGTTTATGGAGTATAAGTTCTCGCTTCCGCTCGAACAGTAAAGGGTATGGCGGGTAGTTCTCACTTCGTTCGAACAGTAATGGAAGTAACGACCGACGCTCTTATTGTTCGAGAGAACGCACGGAGTGCCATCTCGAGAACTCTGAACCGTTGATACTAGGACTAACGTGATAGTTCTCGCTCTCGCTCGAACAGTAAGGGGGTAATGGAAAGTTCTCGCTTCTGCTCGAACAGTAAGTGGGGGTAGCGGAAAGTTCTCGCTCCCGCTCGAACAGTAATGGAAGCAACGCCGGTTCTTACTCTGCTCGAACAGTAACAGGTGTCAGAGGGGCTCGTGGTAAACGCTCATTGCTTGAACAAAGCATCTAAAAAATATATGATGATATTATGAACGAAACGATTAAAATTTACACCGACGGAGGGGCGCGGGGCAACCCTGGTCCTGCGGCGGTGGGTGCGGTTGCCTACAATAGCCAAGGAGAGGAAATATGGCGACTCTCTCGCTATATCGGCACCGCCACTAATAACATTGCCGAGTATAATGCATTACTTTTTGCGCTGAAAAAACTAGCACAAAAAGGAAATGGCCAGGCAGTAGAAGCGTTTCTGGACAGCGAGCTAGTAGTAAAACAGCTTAGGGGTGAGTACCGCGTTAAGGACGAAAAGCTCAAGGTATTGTTTGACGGTATTAAACATGAATTATCTAATTTCACGAGCGTACAATTTAATCACGTAAAAAGGGAGCAAAACAAAATTGCCGACTCGCTCGTAAATAAAGCACTTGATGAAAGGGTAAATGTCCGACCTTAACCAGCTTATAAGAAACACTCAATCTCTTTCCGACTTACCGAAGTTAGAAAAAGAAATTATTCACTTCTGGGAAAGAGAAGATATTTTTGCAAAATCTCTTAAAAACAGAAAGGGCAAAGATAAGTTCGTTTTTTACGATGGACCACCGTTTGCTAATGGTCTTCCTCATTATGGCCATATTCTTGCAATGAGTATTAAAGATTTATTTGTACGCTACAAAACAATGCGTGGCTATTTAGTACCAAGGCGCAATGGTTGGGATTGCCATGGCTTGCCGGTGGAGTATCAAATAGAAAAAGATCTTGGCATTGCCGGCAAAAAACAAATCGAAGAATATGGTATAGACAAATTCAATAAACATGCTCGTGATTCTGTGTTTAAGTATGTCGACGAGTGGACGGGGTTAATGAAAAGGGTGGGGCGGTGGCTCGATTTCGATAATAACTACGCCACGCTAGAAAAAAGCTATATCGAAAGTGTATGGTGGGTTTTTGCGGAGCTGTGGCAGAAAGGCTTGGTTTACGAAGGGTACACCAACCAGCCATATTGCACGCGTTGTGGAACATCTTTATCTAACTTCGAAACAAACCAAGGATATAAAGATAATGTTAAGGACCCTTCGCTTTATGTTAAGTTCAAAATCAAAAATAAAGAGGGGCAATATCTTTTGGCGTGGACTACCACGCCGTGGACACTACCAGCAAACTTAGCCCTTGCTGTGCGAGACGACATCAAGTATGGCTTGTACAAAATAAACAATGAGCAAATTTGGGTTGCCGAAGAACTTTTTTCGAAAATAACTGGAGAAAAGAATAAGCCTGTCAAGTCTTGCCTTGGGGCAGATTTATGTGGTACGCACTACGAGCCACTTTATCCAATAAGTAAAAACCCTCTTAACAAACTGGATAATTTAGACAAGGCATACCGTGTTTACAGTGCTGACTTTGTTAGTACAGAGGAGGGGACGGGTATTGTTCATGTTGCTCCTGCTTATGGCGAAGACGATATGGCGCTAGGGAAAAAATACCATTTACCCTTAGTTTTTAGTGCCGGTTACGACGGAAAAATGCTTACCGACATAGGGCGAGGACAGTATATTAAAGAAGGCAACAAGGTGATTATAAGCGACTTAAAAAAGCGAGAACTACTTTATAGAGAGGGGGTGGTGCGCCATACTTATCCATTTTGTTGGCGTTGCGACAACCCACTCATTTATATTGCAACAAGTTCGTGGTTTGTGGCGGTGTCTAAAATAAAGGAAAGGCTCGTTGCTCTTAATGCAAAAATAAACTGGCGCCCGCAGTATATAAAAGAAGGTCGTTTTGGGAATTGGCTCGAGGGGGCAAGAGATTGGAATATTGCCCGCCAACGTTTTTGGGGCGCACCTATTCCTATTTGGCAATGCAAAAAGTGCGGAGAGAAAAAAGTAGTTTCTTCTTTTGCGCGACTTAACCTACCTAAAAATTTTGACCCCCACCGTCCACAAATAGATGATGTTGCTTTGGTGTGCAAATGTGGTGCGACTATGAAGAGAATACCAGAGGTTTTTGACTGTTGGTTCGAATCTGGTTGTATGCCTTATGGGCAGTGGCATTATCCTTTTGAAAATAAAGAGGTCTTTAACGAGAACTTTCCTGCCGATTTTATCGCCGAAGGAATAGATCAAACAAGGGGCTGGTTCTACACAATGCACGTTATTAGTAGCGCGATTATGGAAGAACCCTCATTTTATAATGTTGTCGTTAACGGGTTAGTTCTTTCAGAGGATGGGCAAAAGCTTTCGAAAAAGTTGCGCAACTACCCAGAACCCAGTGAAGTCTTTGACAAAATCGGAGCAGATAGCCTAAGAATTTATTTATACACGGCAACGCAAATTGGCGAAGATTATCGCTTTTCTAACAACCTCGTCTTACAAGAGGCAAGAAAAACAGTTTTTCCTCTTTGGAATACGCTTCTTTACTGGTGTAAGTTTCTTAAAACCGATGAGGGTAAAGTAACCGAAGAGGGGAAGTTGCTCGATAAATGGATTAAAAACCGTATCAACTTGTACGAGGGTGAAATAAGAGGTTTTCTTGATGCCTACGATCTTACGCGCGGAGCGCGCAAAGTAGAGGATTTAATTACCGATATCTCCCAATGGTATCTTCGTTTAAGTCGCAAAAGAACAGATAAAGAATTTAGGGAAAGTTTAACTGTGGTCTTACGCAAAACAGCTATTATTATTGCTCCCTTTATGCCCTTTATGGCAGAGATTATTTATCAACTGCTACGCGGTAAAGACGATCCTCAAAGTGTCCACCTCCTTGATTGGGAGGAGGCAAAGGAAATTGACCATTCGCTTATCGAGGAAATGGAAAAAGTAAGGGCGTTAACTGAACTTGGGCGCAATATTCGTGCGTTTAATAAAATAAAAGTCCGCCAACCCTTAGGGCGTTTAAGCTATAAGCTTAGCTCCCGAGATAGGCTAAGTACAGCGGTGGAAAAAATATTACTGCAAGAGCTTAATGTCTTGGCGGTAAGTCGAAAGAGCGAAAAAGGCTGGCTTGTCGCCGAGGGCGGTGGTAACAAGGTTTATATCGACAGCACCCTCACCGAGGCGCTCAAGGAAGAAGGCGATTTTAGGGAAATTTCTCGGGCAATACAAGATCTTAGGAAAAAGGCAGGTCTCCTTCCTGGTGCCCAGGCGAGTGTTGTTCTTTGCAGTGCAGTAGATTTAACGAGGCATATTAAAAAACTCTCTCTGCAAACCAACTCTACTGTTTCTTATACTAAAAAAGGTGGCACGGGTAGAGAGGTGGCACATATTAAACTTCACGGTGGCGAAGCGGTAATTTATTTACAATGAAGTTATCGATCTTTAAGTCATTAGATCTCTCTTTAATCCTTCTTCCTGCGCTCCTTGTTGGTGTTGGTATTGCCACAATTTACAGTACAACATTAGGTACCGAACAGTCTTATTTTGCATGGCAACAAGGAGTGTTTGCTTTTATCGGCTTAGTCTTGATGTTTGTATTTTCTTTTTACGACTATCGTAATTTACGTAATGTTTCATGGGTTTTTTATGTGCTTTGCATAGTGCTACTTTTGGCGGTCCTTTTTGTGGGAAAAAAAGTATTTGGGGCGACAAGATGGCTCGATTTTGGTATTTTCCAACTTCAGCCATCGGAGCTCTTAAAAATTGCTACTATTCTTTTTGTATCGAGCTTCTTTGCGCAAACTGTAAGCCGTTGGTATCAACGGCTTATTATGGCTATGGTGCTTGTGGGAGCGCCCCTTTTCTTGGTTGCAAAACAACCCGATCTTGGTACTACCATTGTTGTTGTTACAATTTTTCTCTCTCTTTTTTTCTTTTGGCCCATTAGTAGAAAGGTGAAAATTGGAGCAGTTGTTGTTTTGCTTGCGCTTTTGCCGTTAAGTTGGACGCTTCTCCAAGATTATCAGCGAAACCGAATTTATACTTTTATCAACCCCGGCCGTGACCCTTATGGTGCTGGCTACAATGTAATCCAATCGTTAATTGCCGTTGGCTCTGGCGGCGTAACGGGGCGTGGCTTGGGCAATGGCCCGCAAAGCCAATTAAATTTTTTGCCGGTGGCTCATACTGATTTTATTTTTGCGGGGTGGGCGGAGGCGACTGGTTTTGTGGGGGCAATGGGTTTGCTGTTGGCACTGGCGTTTTTGAACTGGCGTATTTATCGCATTGCCTCTGTGGCAAAAGATGCCTACGGGCGCTATCTCGCCATTGGGTTTGGCGCTATGATTAGTGTGCAAATTGCGGTAAATATTGGTATGAATTTAGGTCTAGCACCCGTTACAGGTATTCCTTTGCCTTTTGTTTCGCACGGCGGGACGGCGCTGGTGGTTGATTTTATTATGCTTGGCGTTATGCAAAGTATTTATATAAGGCACCGCGCTAACCTTTAGCGGTGTGCGAAAAATAGCGTTGCAAGCCTTATCATTTTATTGTTCGAGAGAACGCACGCAGTGCCATATCGAGAACTAGAGACCGTGGTTTTTTGCACTGACGTGATAGTTCTCGCTTCCGCTCGAACAGTAAAAGATATGACGGGAAGTTCTCACTGCGTTCGAACAGTAAAGTGTGCTACGGTCGTCGCTCTTATCGTTCGAGGTGTACCCACCGAGAACCCCGCCGAGACCGGACGGGGCAAGCTCCCAGCCGTTGATACTGGAACTCGCGTTATAGCTTGCCCCGCCTTTTTAGGCGGGGTTCTCNNCTTTTTAGGCGGGGTTCTCACTGCGTTCGAACAGTAAAGAGGGCAACGCAGGTTCTCATTGTGTCCGAACATTATAAAATTGTTGTTTGTCTCTTGGTTGCCGATTATTCTCTTGCTCCGAGATTCTCGCTCTTGAATTAGCTGTCATATGTTCTTGACTATTTGCGCTTTTCAGGTACAATAATGATGAAAGTAGGTGTATGGTTAGCGTAATAGATACTGGCGGTCAGCAGTACATTGTTACTGTTGGTAAGCAGTTGCAGGTAGATAAACTCCGTGCCAAGCTCGGCGATTTTGTGGAATTCAAGGACATTCTTAACACCGGTAAAGTGGTAAAGGCAAAAGTCCTTAGCGACAGCAAAGGGAAAAAAATCAATATCCTGAAGTTTAAAAACAAAAACCGTTATTTACGCCGTAGTGGCCATCGCCAAGATTACACAATTATCGAGATAACCGATATCACAACAAAGTCTTTTAAAAAAGTTTCTAAAGCGCCATCGAAAGTAAAAAACAATGAAAGCTCTAGTAGAAAAAGTTAAACAATTTGTCTTAGGGTCAATAAGCGAAGCAAAAAAAGTAACATGGCCGGGGCGCAAACAGTTGTTTGAACATTCGGTGGTGGTAATTGTTGCACTCTTTATTTGTACCGCTGTTATCGCCGCAATAGATTTTGGTTTCAACTTTTTAGTTAAAACATATATCTTGGGAGTAGGGTAATGACTAACTTTTTAGCCGATGTAACCGATACAGCCGAAGAAGAACCAAAAAAGGCACAGCAAAAACAGGAGGGTAAGCGTGGCTGGTATGTAATCCATACCTATTCTGGCTACGAAGATCAAGTTGCCGATAGTTTACGCCAACGGATCCAGTCTTTTGGTATGAAAGAATACGTTTTTGATGTAATTGTCCCCATAGAAAAACAAATCGAAATTAAAGCTGGCAAAAGAAAAACAGTGGAGAAAAAAATCTTTCCCGGGTATGTCCTGGTAGAAATGATTGTAACCGATGATTCTTGGTATGTGGTGCGTAACACCCCTAACGTTACCGGGTTTATAGGGCTTGGCGTGCGTCCAACGCCAATGGCAAAAGAAGAGGTAGACAGAATTCGCAAGCGCATGGGTGTAGAGGAGCCGAAGTTCGAAATCGATTTGAAGGTGGGGGAGTTGGTAAAAATTAACGATGGCCCACTAAAAAACTTTGAGGGTAAGGTGGTCGAGGTGGATAAGGATAAGGGAAAGGTTAAGGTATCGGTTAATATGTTTGGGCGAGAAACGCCGGTAAATCTGGACTCGCTCCAGGTAAAAAAGGTCTAGGCAGGTTTTAAGTAAAGAAGAGCAAAATGGGAATAGATAATTAAGGAAAAATATGGCAAAGAAAGTCAAAACAATAATTAAGATACAGGCACCCGCAGGCAAGGCAAACCCTGCGCCACCTGTGGGCACCGCCCTTGGGCCCCATGGCGTCAACATTATGGAGTTTGTTAATGCTTTTAACGAGCAAACAAAAGATATGGGCGATTTGATAGTGCCGGCGGAGATAACAATTTACGAAGATAGAACCTTTACTTTTAGGCTTAAAACTCCACCTGCAGCCGTGCTTTTGAAGAAGGCTGCAAAAATAAGCAAAGCTTCTGGCGAGCCGAACAAAAAAAAGGTGGGTAAGGTGACCAAGGCGCAGGTAAGAGAAATTGCAGAAACAAAAATGGCTGATCTTAGTGCGCGCACGGTCGAGGAGGCAAGCAAGATTGTCGAGGGGAGTGCACGCTCGATGGGCATCGAGATTGTCGGTTAAAACTATAAAAGAAGTAATCAAAAAACACCTCTTGCGAGGTGTTTTTTGATTGTTCCCTCCACCTCCTTACCCAACCTCCTTAAAAGGATTTTAACAAATTGCTAAAAGTTATATAACCAACTTGTTGCTGGGGGTAGTAGAGAGAATCCTGATTGCGGTCAAGGAAAGTAAGGAGGGGAAACCTTTCTCTCCCGCAACCAGGATTCTCCCTGCAACCATATTTATTGAGTAAATAGACTTAATTATACCAAATTACGTGCATTTGTCAAGTACTTGTACTGGATGAGTACATAGGTACCGTGTTCGTCGCCCTTATCGTTCGAGGCGCAGAGCGCCGAGAACCCCGCCGAGACCGGACGGGGCAAGCTCCTGACCGTAAGTTTTTACTGTTCGAGGTGTACCCACCGAGAACCCCCTGGCGCTGATGTTACACCTCACCTGATAGTTCTCGCTTTCGCTCGAACAGTAACAGGATATGTTCGAGGCGCAGAGCGACAAGAACTACTGGTCGTTGTTTTTTATTGTTCGAGGTGTACTCACCGAGAACTATCATCCGCCAGTATCAAACCCACCTAAGAGTTCTCGCTTCCGCTCGAACAGTAAGGGTATAACGAGTAGTTCTCACTGCGTTCGAACAGTAAGGGAAGGCAACGGTCGCCATTATTACCGTTCGAGAGAATGCGCGGAGCGCCATCTTGAGAACTATCAAGCGCTAGTATCGAAACTTGCGCATTAGTTCTCGCTTTCGCTCGAACAGTAAAGTGTGCCACGGTCGTCATTTTTTATTGTTCGAGGTGTACTCACCGAGAACTCCCGACCACCAGTATCAAACCCACCTAAGAGTTCTCGCTTCCGCTCGAACAGTAAGGGTATAACGAGTAGTTCTCACTGCGTTCGAACAGTAAGGAGAGGCAACGATCGCTGCTCTTATCATTCGAGGCGCAGAGCGACAAGAACTACCTACTGGATAATAAAAATCAAATACAAAAAAGGGCCTCCACAAGGAGGCCTTTTATTGGCCGAGTGATATCAGACAATAGCACCCAGCTAGCGGAGAGATGTTTCCCCTCACATAGACAATATGACATCAACAGCAAAACGGCGCAATAGGCGAGGGTGTGGATAACTTTTCAAACAAAGGCTACCACCGTGCCGCATCGTGCTATTATGTAGTTGCATGGCAGACGATACCAAGTATTTACTCGCCTTAAATCGCCACCCCTTTCTTGGGGCAAAGAGATTGTTGGCACTAAAAAAGGCATACGGCGATTGGCGGCGCGTATGGGGGTCCACCGAAAAGGAAAGAGAAAGCAACGTTGGCGACAAAACAGCAAAGGCAGTTTCGGAAGCGCACTCTCGTTACAGTCCAGAACACGAGCTCGAAATAATAAGCAAACTTAATATTAATGTTATAGAGCTGGGTGATGTTAACTATCCCACCGCTCTAAAAGAAGTGAGCGATCCACCGGCTTTGCTTTACTACAAAGGAAGTCTAGATGCGCTCTCTGGTAAGGTTATTGCGGTGGTTGGTTCAAGAAGCGCGACGCAATATGGTTATAGGGCGACAGAGGATATATTTTTACCCATTGCTCGTCTTGGTGTAACAATTGTTTCTGGTCTCGCTCTAGGTATAGATACAGTGGCGCACAGGGTTGCTCTTAACGGTGGTGGAAAAACCGTGGCGGTGCTCGGCTGTGGTATGGACCGAATTTACCCAGCAAGCAACACTGGTTTGGCGCGTGCCATAGTAGAAAAAGGCGGAGCGTTAATTAGTGAGTTTGCGCCTGGTTTGCCGAGTTATCGCTCTAACTTCCCACAGCGCAATCGTATTATTGCTGCTCTTGCACAACTTACAGTGATAGTGGAGGGCTTAGCGGAATCTGGAGCGCTAATTACGGCACGTGCCGCGCTAGAATACAATAAAGAAGTAGGAGCGGTGCCGGGCGATATTAACCGCCCACAGTCTGCTGGTCCATTAAATCTAATTAAAATGGGTGCCCTGCCCGTAACCTGTACGGACGATGTTACTCTTGCTCTTGGCTTGGTTCCCCCTAAGAGTGTCCCGGTAAGCGAAGAAGGAATAAAGATGACAAGCGAGGAGAAAACTGTTTATAATGTGTTGTCGCACAAACCAGAACACATTGACAAAATCGTTTCTTGCGCTAACCTTAATATCGCCCAAGTTAATAGTAGTCTTACCATGCTAGAGATAAGGGGCCTGGTAAAAAATTTGGGAGGCAATCTGTTTGTAAGGCGCTAATAAAACCGTACTTACGTGAAAATATTAAGATTAAATACATCAATACTACTCTAAGAAGAAGGAAGGTTATGGCTTATAAATTAGTAATAGTAGAATCGCCAGCTAAAGGGCGTACCATCGAAAAATACCTCGGCAGTGATTATCGCGTACTAGCCTCCTTTGGCCATGTTCGCGATTTACCAAAAGGAAGTATGGGGGTGGACACAAAGAAGGATTATGCACCAACCTATGTTACGCCGCCTAAAGCAAAAAAGATAGTTTCGACATTAAAGAAAGCGGTTGCCGAGGCAGATAAGGTTTTTCTTGCCACTGACCCCGATAGAGAAGGGGAGGCTATTGCCTGGCATGTTGCGCAATCTGTAGGACTTGGCGGTGCAAAAAAAGGCAAAGAAAAAGAATATGGAAGAGTTGCTTTTCACTCTATAACAAAAGAAGAGGTGCAGAATGCCATTGGCAAGCCACGGGCGATAGATGTTAACCTCGTTAATGCGCAACAGGCACGGCGTGTTATCGACCGCCTTGTTGGCTACAGCTTAAGTCCTATTTTATGGAAAAAAATATACAAAGGATTATCAGCGGGTCGTGTGCAATCGGTTGCTGTGCGCCTTGTGGTGGAGCGCGAACGGGAAAGAGATGCGTTTAAGGCAGAGGAATATTGGACAATAGAAGCTGACCTTAAAAAAGGAAAAAGTGCCCCTTTTACTGCCATCTTAACAAAGGTTGACGGCAAAGCCATTGAGAAACTTTCGATAAAGAGTGAAAAAGAGGCGCAGGCAATTATTAGCGGTCTGGAGCGCGCAAGTTATACTGTGGTTGATGTCGCAACTAAGGAAAGTAAAAGACAACCCTATGCTCCTTTTACCACCTCAACCCTACAACAAGAGGCTAGTTCTAAGCTTGGGTGGTCGGCAAGGCAAACTATGCAGGTTGCGCAACGTCTATACGAAGCAGGAAAGATTACCTATATGCGTACTGACTCAGTCTTTATTAACCCAGCAACGATAAGTGCAATTCGTAAATATATTCAAACTACCCTAGGGAAAGAGTACCTTGCTAGTGGTGCAAGAATCTACAAGACAAAAACAAAAAAAGCGCAAGAGGCACATGAGGCAATTCGTCCAAGTTATCCTAAAAACCACCCTGATTCATTGGGTCTAAGTGACGCAAAAGAGCAAAAACTATATAGACTAATTTGGCAAAGGACGATTGCAAGCCAAATGGCAGATGCAAAATATCTTAATACCACTGCTCAGATAGCGGCGGGGAAAAACTATATTTTCAGTGCTAGTGGTATTAAAGTTCTTTTTGCGGGGTGGCGCAAAATCTACAACAATGCCACAGAAGGAGAAAAACTACTACCCGAGTTGCAGGTAAAAGATATTCTTGACCTGGTAAAGTTGAGGCACGAGCAACACTTTACCCAACCCCCGGCACGCTACAGTGAGGCTACTTTAATTAAGGCGCTCGAAGAGCGAGGAATTGGTCGCCCTTCGACTTATGCCCCTACTATGGCTACTATTCTCGATCGCGGTTATGTGGTAAAGGAAGCGGGGCGCCTAAAGCCCGAGCAGGTTGGTTTTCTAGTAAACGATCTTTTACTGGCAAATTTTCCCGAAATTATCGATTACGATTTTACCGCCAAGATTGAAAACGAGCTCGACGATATAGCAGATGGGAGCAGAAAGTGGACAGAGGTAGTGGCTAACACCTACCTCCCACTAGAAAAACAAATTGCCACCAAGGCCGATAAAATTGAGCGAGTAAAAAGCGAGGAAGAAACCGATGAAAAATGTCCCCAATGTAGCAAGCCTATCGTTATCAAGCGCGGTAAATATGGTAAGTTTTATGCTTGCACCGGCTTCCCCGAGTGTCGTTACACGCGGCCGTTTTTAACGGAACAACAACAAAAGCAAAAAGACAAAGCGGAGGCTGTTGCGCGAGCAAAAAAATGCCCAGAGTGCCAATCGTTACTTGTTGCGCGACAGGGGAGATTCGGTTGGTTTGTGGGGTGTGGTAGTTACCCAAAATGTAAATATATCGAAAATATTAAAGGCAATGTGGCAAAAAAAGCTAAGGCTTAAGGCGGTAAGTTGTTCTGCTTGCTTTTGTCTGCGTTTAAGATAGTAATATAAGTATGTCTATTTTGCCAAAGTCTGTTACCAATTTAATAGAGGAGTTTGCGCGCCTTCCCGGCGTAGGACCGAAAACAGCGGCACGGTTGGTTTTTTATTTACTGTCTAAACCAGCTGACGATATAGAGCGTTTAGGTAAAGCCGTTTCCGCCTTAAAAAAAGACCTCACACAATGTGGGGTATGCTTTAATTATGCCGAAAAAAACCCCTGTGCAATATGTGCCAACAACGAGCGTAATAAAAAATTAATAGCGGTGGTGGAAGAGCCACTAGATATTGTTGCTATCGAGAAAACAGGCTTCGATGGTCTCTACCACGTGTTGGGGGGTGTAATTTCACCTATTCATGGCGTTGGTCCAGAGGATATTAGAATTGACCAACTTATCCACAGGGTGCGCGAGGGGAAAGTGAAAATCGAGGAGATAATTTTGGCAACCAATCCATCGCTGGAAGGCGAGGCAACGGCTATGTATATTCATCAACAGCTTAGTAGTGAACCTGTTAAAATTACAAGACTGGCACGTGGTTTACCAGTGGGAGGAGACTTAGAATACGCCGACGAGGCGACATTGTCGCGCGCTCTAGAGGGGCGCAAAGAATACTAATGTTGACAAAAATTTTTGTTGGTGTAGTTTGGTGCTAAATGTAAAAAAACAAAAACAAACAATGGAGGGACTCAGTGGAAGACGATTATTTTTGCCCAACCTGTGGCAATTATGCGCAAAAAGAGCCTGGTAAATGCCCACAATGCGGTAGTATATTAGAGGCCTTAGTAGGAGTGAGTCGCGAAAATGGCGACTATGTTGACGACGACTTGCTCGCTGGTCTGTATAGTAATGTAGAAACAAATTTAAGGGGTACGGAGGATTTTGTCGAAGACTATTAATTTTTTTAACACTGCCTCACGTGCGGTAGAAGAGTTTCGGCCAATCAGGGCAGGTGAGGTGGGGATTTATTCTTGTGGTCCAACAGTGTACGACCGCGCTCACATCGGCAATTTGCGTGCCTATGTTTTCGTCGATACCCTTTACCGCTTTCTTAAAGCTAGTGGCTATGCGGTAAAGTGGGTTATGAATATTACAGATATCGACGATAAAACCCTGCAAAGAGCAGACAAAGAAGGTAGGACATTGAAAGAAGTTACCGAAAAGTACAGTGCTCTTTTTGTGTCTGATCTCAAGGCGCTCAATATATCTGTTGCTGATATTCAATTTATTAAAGCAACTGAACATTTTACAGAAATGCGTGCGCTTGTTGATAGTTTGCTAGAAAAAGGCTATGCCTACAAGGCGAGCGATGGTATTTACTTTGATATTTCTAAATTCAAAGCTTATGGTCAATTTGCCAACTTTGCTCCAAATCTAGCGACGAGTAAAGAGCGTATTAAAAACGATAATTACGACAAAGAAAATGTTAGCGACTTTGTTTTATGGAAGTTTGACAAGCGCTATCCGCAAGGAAGACCGGGGTGGCACATAGAATGCTCTGCGATGAGTGCGCGCTACCTGGGACAGCCGTTCGATATTCATACGGGAGGAGTAGATCTTATTTTCCCTCACCACCAAAACGAAATTGCACAAACAAAAGCGGCAACGGGAAAGGACCTAGCCCGCTACTGGCTTCATAACGAGCACCTTTTGGTTGGTGGTGAAAAAATGGCTAAATCGAAAAACAATTTCTACACCCTCGCAGAGGTTAAGAAACGAGGGTTTAGCCCTCTTGCTCTCCGTCTTGAGCTTCTAAAAGCCCATTATCGCTCCAAGCTAGATTTTTCATGGCGCTCACTCGAAGGAAGCGCAATTCTTTTGACTAACTTGCGGCGCTTTTATGCTTTGTCTTCTTTGGGGAAAAAAGACAACCCCACGAGCGCGGAGAAAGAAAGAAAATATTTTCAAGAATTTCTCGGTACACTCTCTAATGATCTTAATGTGCCGGAAGCACTTGCAGGGGTGCAAAAAACGCTTAACGAAGAAGAGTTGGGGGTGTGGGGAGCTAGCTTTTTAAAAAAAGTTGATGCAGTGCTTGGGCTAGGTATTGCTTTTACAACACCGCAGGCGGTCAAAAATGCATTAAAAGATATGGATCACGCACGCTCTGGCGGCGACTTTACTTATTCTGACAAAATAAGAAAAGAACTTTTGCGAAAAGGTTATAATGCGGAAAACACTAATCTTGGCTCGATTGTCTTTCCAAGAGCTTGACAGGTGTAAAAATATATGGTACTATTTTCTCTTAGTTTGAATAGGTAGAGATTTGGCTGGAGGGTGTTTTGGTGAGGTTCCCATTAAATTTTATTCGGGACGTTATCTTATCCCTCTCTCCGGCCAAATCTCTGCCTATTTTTTATAGCTTGTTGTTCTAACCAGTATGAATTGGTAATATTAAACTATGGAAAGCACTCGCGAACTTAAAGAAAAACTTTTTTCCACTTTGGGAATAGAGAGTAAAAAAGCAAGGGTTGCGCAAATCGAAAAAGAAATAGCACAGCCCAATTTTTGGGAAAACAGAGAAAAAGCAACTGCCATTACGCAAGAACTGTCTCATTTAAACGATATTCTAAAGCTTTTTGCGCAGGCAGAAAGTTACGAACAACTTCTGGCACTAGAAAAAGAAAGTTTACTATCGGACAAGCACGACAGTAAAAACGCTATTGTCTCCCTGCATGCTGGGGCGGGAGGGACGGAGGCGCAAGATTGGGCGCAAATGCTTTTGAGGATGTACGTGCGTTTCGCGCAAAAAAAAGGTTGGCTGTGCAATATTGTCGAGCAATCCCCTGGCGAAGAAGCGGGCATTAAGTCCGCCACTTTAGAGGTGAAGGGTGTTAATGCCTTTGGCTACTTAAAAGCGGAAAATGGTGTTCATCGCTTGGTAAGAATCTCTCCCTTTGATGCAGATAAGGCGCGCCATACCTCATTTGCTCTTGTCGATGTTATTCCCGAGCTTGGCGAGGCGCTAGGTAAAATCGAGGAAAAAGATATAAGAGTAGATGTTTACAAGGCTAGTGGACATGGTGGTCAAGGAGTTAATACCACTGATTCGGCGGTACGTTTAACCCACAAGCCATCGGGTATTGTGGTAAGTGTGCAAAACGAACGTTCGCAGTTGCAAAATAAAGCCGTTGCGATGAAGATTCTTGCCTCACGCCTTCAGTCCTTGGAGGAGGCGAAACAGAAAGACGAGAAAGCGCGTCTTCGTGGGCAACATCTTCCCGTAGAGTGGGGGAGCCAAATTAGAAGTTATGTTTTACAGCCCTATCAGCAAGTCAAAGACCATCGCACAGATTACACCTCCTCTAACCCAACGGCAGTTTTAGATGGAGACCTCGATGCATTTATTAACGCCTACCTTCAAAAAGAAGCAACCCAATCAATAAGAAAGGAAAAAAATGTTCGATAAGGCAAAAGATTTATACCGCCTGCAAAAAGAGGCGCGCGCTGTACAAAAAGAATTAAAATCCGCGGAGATAGAGGCGAGTAGTAACAACGGCGCCGTAACGGTAATTTTTTCTGGCGACCAACATATTAAGAATATAGAAATCGATTCAGGTTGGCTTACTCCCGATAAAAAGGGCGAGCTAGAAAAAGAGATTGTTAAGGTTGTCGGCGAAGCCATTAGCCGTGCCCAAGCCTATGCCGCAGAAAAAACAAAAAAATTAATGGGCGATATGGGGGTTAACTTTCCAGGAATGTAAAATGATCAAGGCAGTTATTGGATTAGGTAATCCAGGGCAAAAGTATAGCAATACACGCCACAATGTGGGTTTCGCTGTTGTTGACGAACTTGCTCAGCGTTTAGAGGGTAACTGGAATGGTGAAAAAAAGAGCGGGGCACAAATTACAAAAGTTATGGTGGGGGAGAAAAAAATACTTCTTGTTAAACCGCAAACCTATATGAACAACTCCGGCGAGGCAGTCCTTTGTATTCTTTCCCTTAACAAGTTAAAGCCCGAAGAGATAATAGTGGTGGCAGACGATATTAATTTAGAGCTTGGCATTCTTAGGTTTCGCGACGGCGGTGGCGATGGAGGACACAAGGGGCTAAGATCGGTTGCCGAGAACATTGGCACGCGTTTTCACCGTTTAAGAGTGGGAGTAGGTAAAAACGTTAAACAGAGTGCCGAGGATTTTGTTTTAATGCCTATAGGTGAAAGTGAAGTAGATGTTTTTCGTCAATTGGTTGACAAGGCAGGGCAGAATTTAATAGAATATATAGTTGGTGAACTTGGGTGTAAAACTGTGGATTTAAACATTAAATAGAGTGGGACGCACATTTGCGGTTTGACCACGAAAGGATATAAATGAAAGAAGAACAAAAAGCAGAAAAAGCAGAAAATAAAATACAGAGTAAGGCGACACAAAAAGAAGAAAAAACTAGCCACAATAACAAGCAATTGCGCGGAAAGAAGTATCGAAGTGTTTTGTCGGGTTTTGAAGCACACAGGCTGTATTCGATCGCCGAAGCTATCGAAAAGGTAAAGGCACTATCGTACACTAAGTTCGACGGTACGGTTGAAATGCATGCTCGTTTTGTCCCTAAGAAAAAAACAGACGAAGTTGTTTTACGGGGGACGATTAACCTTCCTTCTGGAAGCCCCAAAGAGCGTAAAGTAGTAGTGGCCGACGATAGCGTTATTAGCAAAATTGCTAAAGGGGTGATTGATTTTGATATTTTGCTTGCGAAGCCGGCTGATATGCCCAAACTTGCTAAGCTGGCGAAAATACTCGGCCCCAAGGGTAAGATGCCATCTCCTAAAAACGGCACCGTAACAGATAATCCGGCGCAAACAAAAAAAGAGCTTTCTGGCGGTTTGGTGGAATACAAGTCTGACCCTTATGGCAATCTTCATATTGCACTAGGGAAAGTGTCGTGGAGTAATGAAAAAATAAAGAGCAATGTAGAGGCAGTGCTCGGCGCTCTACCAAAGAAGAATCTATCCAGCGTGTGGCTTGCGGCAACAATGAGCCCGAGCGTCAAGGTTAAGATTGATTAGTTCCCTCAAGACCCTGCAAAAGCTCACTAACATATTGGACTCTTTTTTCTTTCTTTTTTTAGTTTATGGAGTGTAAGTTCTCGCTCTCACTCGTACAGTAAAGGGTATGGCGGAAAGCTTGCCCCGCCTTTTTAGGCGGGGTTCTC
>DBQW01000004.1 GCA_002305395.1 Candidatus Berkelbacteria bacterium UBA1384
ATATGTTAATGAACTTTTGCAGTCCAATATGTTGTAGACCGTAACATATTGTTGCGTTTTTTATAGGGGTAGGGTACAGTAGTAGCAATATGAAGGAGCGACAAACAGTAAATATAAGTGAAGCAAAAACGCGCCTGCTAAAAAAAGAGGCTATTGATAAACTTGGCGTTAACGCATATCCTAGCAAAGTTAATCGTGATATGCCCGTCGCTGAAGCTGTTTCGAGCAGTAAGAAAAGCGATACCCCTATATGGCTTGCTGGTAAAATAACCTCTATTAGGAGTCATGGCAAGTCAGGGTTTGCCGACATACAAGACCAAAGTGGCAAAATACAGCTCTACATCAAACAAGATGAAGTCGGCGAGAAGAGCTATTCTTTTTATACAGACAATATTGATGTCGGCGATTATATCAACGTATGTGGCAAACTATTTACCACTAAAACCAAGGAACCAACACTCCGCGTTGAACAGCTAATACTTCTTGCGAAATCTCTAAAGCCATTACCCGACAAGTGGTCTGGACTTACTGATACAGAGATACGCTACAGAAAACGATACTTAGACTTTCTTATTAATTGCAGATCTAAAGAAAATATAATTTTGCGCTCCAACATCGTTGCGAATCTGCGCTCTTTTATGCAAGAAAATGGTTTTATAGAGGTTGAAACGCCCATCCTTCAGCCAATTCCTGGC
This sequence comes from Candidatus Berkelbacteria bacterium UBA1384, assembly GCA_002305395.1. Lineage (GTDB taxonomy): Bacteria > Patescibacteriota > UBA1384 > UBA1384 > UBA1384 > UBA1384. Next base: position 696 of record DBQW01000004.1, read on the forward strand.
GGTGCTTCTGCAAAACCCTTCGTTACACATTACAACATTTTGGGGCAAGATTTTTATCTGCGAATTGCGCCAGAACTGTACTTAAAAAGAATGATTGTCGGCGGTTTTGAAAAAATATACGAAATTGGTAAGGTTTTTCGCAACGAAGGTCTTTCGCATATGCATAATCCAGAATTTACAATTTTTGAATTTTACTGGGCATACAAGAGCTACAAAGACCTTATGACATTCACCGAAGAAATGATGTCGTTTATTATTAATAAAACCCTCAATAGCGACACAATAAAATATCAAGGAAAAGCGATAAGTTTTAAACCACCTTACCCTAAAATTACTCTACGCGAAATGATACTTCGCGATAGTGGCATCGACATCAGCAAGCATAAAACACTTTCTTCGCTCAAAAAAGTTGTCGCTACTAAAAAAATTGAACTCGACAAACATATATCCGTCTGGCCGAAAATGGTCGACGAACTCTACAAGAAGGTATCACGACCAAGAATTATTGAGCCTGTGTTTGTTACCGATCACCCAGTTGAACTTTCGCCACTAGCCAAATCGAACGAGATCAACAAAGAGGTTACGCAAAGGTTCCAATTGCTTTGCGCCGGCGGAATTGAACTAGTTAATGCATATACCGAACTAAATGACCCCATCGACCAAAGAAGACGGTTTGAGAAGCAAGCGGAACTCAAAGAGGCTGGCTGGGATGAAAGTCAATTAATCGATAACAATTTTATTGATGCTTTAAGTTATGGATTACCGCCCACGGCTGGCTGGGGTATGGGTATAGACCGCTTAGTTATGTTGCTGAGCGATAACTACTCTATCAAAGAGGTTATCGCATTTCCAGCACTCAAAAAAACTAGAGAAAATTAGGTTCCGATGAAAATTATCAATAAGCGTCAACAAGAAATAAAGAACGTGTTGCCGCTTTTGTCGGAATACAACAAGCTTCATAAGCTAACCAAGTGGTGCACTCCGGCATCAAACAATAGGGTTATACGTGCTCGAAGCGTCTATAAAAACGACATGTCTCTTTCCTATCGCTCTATCGGCAATCCGAATACTAACTCTGGTGCCTTTGGTCGAGCTGCCGTGCTAGCCTCTCGCGCATACAAATCTGACGCAACTCTATTTTCGGTCAATGCACAACCAGTTCGAATTTTGTTGTCCTAAAAGCCTTAAAGCACAAATTAATCGCGATTAAAGACGCAGTGGGCAGAATATGTACAGAAGATATCATTCCATACCCTCCGGGTATACCTTTGTTGATCGCTGGTGAAATAGTCAGCAAAGAACATGTTGATTATCTTTTGGCGCTTAACGCAATTGATAGACCTATCAAAGTCCTAATGCAGGATACAACACAACGGAAAATCCGTGTTTTGTAGCAATGATCGAGTAATACCTTTGCTACCAGGTGTGTACGACACCATAACTTACTCAGCCTAAGACTCTTTGATCCTAAAACTAAAAAGAAAGAAAAGATTCGATATGTTAATAGGCTTTTATATTGGCTATGGTTAGTTTAGTTTTTGCGTAAATTCACAGCAAAAGTGAAAGCCCCTCTTAAGAGGGGCTTGAGTAGGGAGGGAGAAGGGTTACCTGTCGATGAAGGCGACGAGGTAGGGCAGGCGCTTGCCCGGTGCCTCGTTCACGGGCACCACCTGGCAACAGCTCGTTTGTGGAGGTAGGCCTGGAATGTAAGGGGATGTGTCTAGACACAAGTAACAAGTGCCCGGAAAGAGACACATTGCCTCGGGCCAGAGTTGTTGCCTGGGAGGGAGCGTGAAGTGCCTACGACCGAGGGCGTAAGCGCACACTTCGGGTGCTGGTCTGAGCTCCTTGTGTGCATTGACGATGCTCTCGATGCATACTCCCAGTGTATGACGTTGTTCTGGGTGAGGAATGTGGGCAAGGTAAATTGTTACCCTTTCCCCCATCTTAACCCTTACTTCCTCTTTTATGCGCCACTCTTGTGGCTTATGGAGAGGTGCAGCCCGCCAGTTATCTGGCGGTTGTGTTATCGCCACATCAAGTTGGTAGCAAAACTCCTTTCTACGCTGGGGTGATTTTGCAGTCTTTCCATTTCCCCTGTCGTGCTCGCATGCGATCATTTACTTATCACACCCTTTTATTAGTAACCACGATTATTCTACGTTGTTGATAGAAAAAATCAACCACCGTTTTTATAAAATTTTTTATTTGTTATAATAAACTTATGGCGCACCACAAGGTTGAAATATCGACGTCTACTATCTTTAAGACCATAGCTCTTATTTTGGGCTTATGGCTTGCTTATTATCTGCTCGATGTTCTTGTTATGCTTTTTGTGGTTGTTTTGCTGGCGGTGGCAATTGAACCGGGCGTTGCGCGCTTAAGTAAATGGGGAATCCCTAGGGTTTTAAGCGTGATGCTCGTTTTTCTTGCCATAATCGCTTTTTTGGGGCTCATTGTTTACATCGTTATCCCTCCTCTTGTTGTGCAAATTGCCGAACTTGCTAATAATATTCCATTTTACGTAGATAAATTTACAGATTTCTCGAATAGCTATAACACCAAGGCCTCGCAACAAATTCTAAATACCATATCAAAAAGTTTAGACAAGCTTACTAGTGGTGTGATCGGCGCGACCGTCACTGTATTTGGTGGGTTAGTAACTACAATTACGATTGCAACGCTGACTTTTTACTTGCTTCTCGAGGAGAGAGGGGTGCGCAAGGCGATTATGAGCGTTTTACCTAGTCGCAACAGAGAAAAAATTGCAGAAATGGGACAGCGGATCGGAATTAAAATTGGCCATTGGTTGCGTGGGCAACTTGTTTTAATGGTATTTATGGGCATACTTATTGGCTCGTGTATGTGGGCCATCGGTGCGCCTTATTCGCTTGCCTTGGGGGTGATAGCGGGTGTATTGGAACTAGTACCAGTGCTGGGACCAATTATTGCAGCAACTGTAGCTGTTGCTCTTACCTTCGCTGCCGGATCACCAATATGGATGCTTATAGTGATAGTGGCAGTTTTTGTAGTAATTCAACAGATAGAAAATCAAGTTATTGTTCCTAAAATAATGCAAAAAGCAATTGGTGTGTCGCCCATTGTAATAATTATTGCTGTTATCGTAGGTGGTCGCTTACTGGGGCTGGGGGGGGCGGTGCTAGCAATTCCATTAGTGGGTATATTTTCGGTGCTCTTGCAAGAATATTTACGTATTGTAAATCGAGACACACAATAATGATAAGAGTTTTTGGGGAGGGTTTTTGTCTTCTGGACATAAAGAAACTGTACAGACAGCTGTATTAGATAGAAAGATTGCAGCGATTCAAAACTCTACTCGTACCTCAATCCCTTTGATGGTGCCTACTCATGAGTGGCTACGCCAACGCTCGTTTGGCTATTATCAATGGCACTTGAACCCGTATTCTAATACTATTCACTGGACCGCATTAGGGGTAACCATTCTTGGTATGGTAGTAGGCGTTATTCTTTCGTACTATGTTTATTAATACTATTAAGTGTTTTTGATGTTGCGGCGCGAAAACTGTGTGGTATATTAAGGTGAACAATTAATCTAGAACGCTGCAATATTTATAATAATAACTTCAAACCGATGGAGAAGCGTATAATTTCTTTTTTTGTTGCTCTGAGGCCTTTTGTTAAACCCTTTTTTATTATTTTTTCGCTATACACCTTAGCGATGCTTTCTATTTGGCGTGCAGGAATTTCTTTTGTTGACGATATGGGTAGAGCTATTAATGGACTTGATTGGTCATCTGCTTTTAATAGATATTCCCAGTCATGGCTATCTTATTTGTTAAATGTCAACTTTCACATCTCTGATATTTCTCCTGCTACGCAGATTATAGCTATAATTTTTCTATCCATTTCAAGCATGATCTTAACCTATGTGTTTTGTGGTAATAAAATTAAATACTTGCCACTTACGCTTTCGTCATTTATTGGTTTAAATATGTACGCAGCGGAGTGTTGGTTGTATAAGTTTGATTCACCGGGTATGGCATTAGCTATACTGGCAAGTACCGTACCAGTTCTTTTTTGGTCTAAAATAAAAACAACATTAACCTGGGTTGGTTGGCTGGTGATAGCATTTTTTTCGCTATTATGTTTTATGATAGTCTGGACTAGCTATCAGCCAGCAACGGGTTTTTTCCCGGTTTTTTTGGTTGGGCTGGCGGTAAAAGATATAATTGATAGAGAGAGAGGTTTTTTGATAGCAATAAAGACCATGTTTCTATCCACCACCTATCTGTCGGCTGCCATTTTTTTTAAATATTTTTTGCCCAGTCCTCCAGGGTATAGAGAGATTGCAACTCTCGATTTTTCAAACCAGCCACTTAATACTTTGTCTTTGCACGCAAAAAATTATTTTACTGCTTTTACGGGTGGCTTAAGTGGCGAGTGGAAGGTGTTAATAATTTTATTTTTAATATCCTTCTTGATTTCACTGGCAGTTTTTTCACAAAGACGCGGGATGGGTAGGGCTATTGATTTATCCGCGGGTATCATTTTAGTTTTTGTGAGTTTTCCGTTGTCTTATGGGGCACTTATGTTTCTTGAGCGACCGGTTTTTGACGCAGCTCGCTTCATGATGGGTGGGGGGGCTTTACTTACTGTTCTTGCGTTATTGTTAGGTTGTAATTTATCAAAATACTCACACGTAATCCTCGTAGTACCAGTGATTATTTTGCTTTATTCTTTTATTGTGTTTCACTGGGCACTAGGTAATGGTTTAGTCGATCAGTATCGGTGGGGTAATTTTCGTACTGCAATATTGCTAAACGATCTCTCTACTATTTATCCTTCAAAAGATATTGTAGATAAAACCACAATGCAGATACAGGGCCGTATTGGCCCGAGTGCGGTGATGGGTCATGTTGCGCGAGAATATCCTGCAGCTAACCTTATTATGACACCACAACAAGACGGTCTGTCCTGGTTGGCTTTTGGAACGTATCCATTACGCAATTATTATAACCGCTCTCAAAACTTTATCGATCCATGGACCGAGGAGTGGAATTGTGCTGCGATGGATGTGGTCAAGGATACTTATTATCACTCAATTCGAGCTGATGATACGGGGAGGATTTGTATACTTTTAAAGTAATGAACGGAGGAATGATTATATTTACTAAAAATACTCCGTTGTGGAGTATTTGGTGGGCCCGGGTGGGATCGAACCACCGACCTCATCGATGTCAACGATGCGCTCTACCACTGAGCTACGAGCCCCTATTACATATACAAACCACAAATAAATTCAGCTAACCTTTCCTTGGTTAAGGTTACCATTTATACCGAGGTTTGTCGATATTTCATTTAATTTTGTAAAGGAAAATTTTTGTTTTTACACTACTGGCCATAAACGTACGAACTGGCTTTAATCCTGCCAGGGGAAAGCCACGGCTTATTATTAAAGTGCCCGGCTTGCATTCCTCTTTAATTTTTGTTTCTAATGTTTTTAATATTTTCGGCAATAAATAAACAAACACTACTGTAGCATCGGAAAGTTTTGCCTCGAACACAGAGGCATAATTTATGCGTGCTTTTTGCCCCATTAAAGCGGTTTTTATTTTTGAAAGCAAATAGGGGGATGGACTAATTTCGTAACCTATTGCGGTAGCACCATAATCTTTAACGGCCGATACAAGCATGTTGCCACTGCCAGAACCCAAATCGATTAGCGTGTCTTTTTTGCCTACACCGGCATGGTGCAGAATTTCTTTACAGAGAGTACGTGGGGTGTGGACGGGAGGTGAACCACCGACTATGGCAATAAGGTTAGAAAAAGCCCATAATGCCACAAAAAAAACAAAAACAATAAATATTATTATAAGCGCGGTCATATCCAATATGGTAAACTATAAATACAGTCTTATCAAATGTATAAGGAGGCGATTGTTTTGGGCTACTGCTTCTCCTAGCGAAATAGAGCAAAGGTTGAAAACCGACCTGGAAAGAGGCCTTTCTTCGGTTGTTGTGAAAAGAAGAAGAAAGAAGGTGGTTGAAATTGGCGACACGAATAAGACTTTTTCTCTTTTAAAAATAATTTTGCACCAGTTCACTAACCCCCTTGTTTATTTACTACTTGTATCGGCGACGGTGTCAGTGCTAATCGGACGTCCGAAAGACGCATATTTCATTTTAATAATAGTTTTTATTAATGCGATATTCGGTATTATCCAAGAAAAAAAAGCAGACAACGCCCTTAAGGCTTTGCGCCATATTGTGCCCGACAAAAGCTTGGTCGTAAGAAATGGCAAAGCAATTGAGGCCAATACTGACTCAATTGTCCCTGGCGATATTATTATTTTGTCGGAAGGGCAGAAAGTGCCAGCAGATGCCCGTGTTATTTATGGTGCCGATTTGGAAGTAAGCGAGGCGGCATTAACGGGTGAAGCGATGGCGGTACCTAAGACAAGTTCCCCTCTTTCTCTGGCGGGCAATGAAACAGTCATGCAGAAAAATATGGTATTTTACGGCAGTTCCGTGGTGGCCGGCCACGGGCGGGCTGTGGTTGTGGCGGCAGGGGNNGTTCGTTTTGCCAGTACTCTGGCCAGAGCAAGCGAGCGCAAAAATGAAAAAACACCGCTGGAAAAAGAAGTGGCGTGGCTTGCGAAATTAATTCTAATTTTCGCGGCCGGGGCAGCCATTTTAGTATTTATTGCCTTTTTATTGACAACCCTTAATTTGAAAGAGTCACTGGTTTACCTGATTAATTTGTTTGTTGCAGTAGTGCCGGAGGGTTTGCCGATTGTCGCTACCCTAACACTGGCGGTTGCGGCGTTTAGAATGGCGCGCAAAAAGGTTATTACACGGCGTTTAATCGCCGCTGACATGCTCGGAAACGTTGATTTAGTTTTAGTGGATAAAACTGGAACAATTACCACAGGTAAGATGAGAGTGCGCCAGGTGTGGGCAAATGGGACGTTGTACGACGTAAAGGGAAATAATAAGTTGCGCCTCTGGGAAAGCGAAGGAAAAGTTGCCAACAGTAAGGAAATTGAAGAGCTATTAATTACCGGTGTTATGGCCAACAACTCGCACTTGGTTTATGGCATCAATAGTAAAGATAGCGGTGGCGATAATGTGGAAATTGCCATACTTAACCTTGCCTACAAACTAAACCCTTCTCTTAATGGGAGAAAATGGCACCGTATCGACGAAGTTGCCTTTTCCAGTAAGCGCAAACTCATGGCTGTCTTGGCAAAAAAAGATAAAGCAGTGGAGATTTTTGCTAAGGGGGCGCCAGAATTGATTGTGCGCAAAGCGGGGAAGATTTTAAACGGGGGCAAAGAGGTGCGTCTTACCCAGGCGTTGCGCGATGATTTCAACTCGCAATACCTCCGCTTGGCGCGCACTGGCTATAAAGTAATCGCTTTGGCGCGCAAAAAAGTGAGTGCAAGTAAAAGTGAACTTAGCGAAAAGGACCTCGCTGGCCTAACGATCTTAGGTATTTTCGCGATAGAGGATAGTGTGCGCCAAGACGTGGCATCTACCATAGAGGAGTTAGAGGATGCAGGTATCGAGATAAAATTAGTAACGGGAGACCATGCTTCTACTGCATTTACTGTTGCTCGTGAAGTTGGCATTGCAAATAATAAGGATTTTATAGTCAAGGGAGATAAAATTGGTGGCTTACTAGCTGCCCACCGTAATGACGTTTTAAGAAGTGCTAAAGTTTTTGCCCGGATGTCGCCAGAGAATAAATTTGAGCTTGTGGAATATTATAAAAAAATGGGGAAAAGCGTTGCGTTTGCGGGTGATGGGGTAAATGATGCCGCCGCTATTAAAAGTGCTGATGTTGGGATAGCGCTTTCTGGCGAGGGAGGAGAGGTAGCTCAGCAGACTGCTGATATCGTACTTTTAGACAATAATTTTAATGTTCTTGCTCAAGGGTTAAGAGAGGGTAGAACAGTGTGGCAAAACTTACGAAAAGTTTTATTCTTTTTAATTTCTACCAACATTACAGAGTTTATTGTTATCTTTTTGGCGCTTGTTTTAACTCTGCCCTCCCCGTTTAGTGCGATACAGATACTGTGGATAAATTTAGTAACAGACACGGTTGCCGATGAGGCATTGGCGCTAGAGCCACCTGAAAAAAAATTATTGAGGCAAAGAAACCGCCGTTTAATTTCTCCGCTTGTTTTACGGCGGATGGCGGTTGCCGCGCTTTGGCAGATCGCGTTGATAATGGCGATTTATTTTTGGGCACTTGGTAATTTTGATGCCGCCATGGTTAGTAGTTTTACTTTCGTAACACTTGTTAGTGCGCAGATCTTTAATTTACTGAATGCCCGTTCTCTTAGCCAATCATTTTTTAACTACCTAGAAACAAAAAACTACTGGTTGCTACTTGCAATTGCGCTAACGGTCGCGTTGCTTACTGCCTCAATTTATTTCCCGCCTTTGTCAGGCTTTTTAGGCCTAACTGCCATAGCGCCGAAGTATTTTATCGCGATTGTCTTGTTAAGTACTAGCATTATGGGTATTATCGAAATAGATAAGCTGTTAACAAACCGTAACATTAATAGAGATGCAAAAAGAACAACGTAACTTGTGGGTTTTGCGAATAGCGGGCTTGGTAGCCCTTTCTATGTTTGGTTACTATTATTTTTCTCCTCGTTTTGCCGGCTACATCGCTGTAGATGGAGTAGCATTTTCCCTGGGCTCTATTACCGTATATTGGTATGGCATAATTATTGCTCTGGCCATTGCCTTTTCTTATTTTTATTTTATTCGCCCATCTGCCTTGCGCTTAAAAATAAATGACGACAAAATTAGCACCTTAATAATT
>DBQW01000005.1 GCA_002305395.1 Candidatus Berkelbacteria bacterium UBA1384
TAGTTCTCATCGTTCCGCCTACGGCGGATACTCTTCGAACGGTAAAAAAATCTCGCTTCCGCTCGAACAGTAAAGGGCACCATAATCGAAATCGGGGAGCCAGCTCGTTATTGTTTGGATCTAGCCATAAAAGTCTAGAGTCCACTCATCGAGCATCTGGTCTCCCCGATCTCAGGCAGGTGTCGATTCTAGGTTTCGACAAAAGGGTCCTTATGACCAACAAGCCTATACACATTGTAGCGCAAACAATTGACCGTTGCAACTTTTGTGCTTTCTAAATCCAAATACAACTGTCAAAGTAACAGCATATAATTCCTTAAAAGGTGGTGGATTATAAACGTTTTCGGCGTCGCAGTGCTTTGAGTTTGGCGAACTCTCTTTCTAAGAGCGCGGCGGCGCGCGTAAACTCCATATCGTCGATGTGGCTTTCCTTTAGAGCTTGCGCCTGCTTAATCGCCTCTTGTATTTTTGCCTCATCTAGGGTCGATGCTTCTTGCGTACCAGCGGAAAAAACCTTAATAGTATTTTCACTAATTTGCGCAAAACCATCAAAGCTAGCAAAGTACTCTTTCTCTCTCCCCTTTTGCACTTCGATTGCGCCACTAGCTAACTGCGTTACCAGCGGTTCATGATTTTTTAGTATAGTTATTTCCCCTCTCGTAGTGGGGAGAGTTACAGCTGTAACTTCGTTAATCTCTTGTGTTCCTTGAGGGGTTAGGAGTAATAGTTTCATATTATTTAACTTGGGTAATGGCACCCTTCATATAAAACGCTTCTTCTGGTTTGTCATCATGCTTGCCATCGAGTATCTCCTTAAAGCCAGCAACGGTGTCCTTAAGAGGAACGTATTCACCGCTCGTGCCCGTAAATTGCTCGGCGACAAAAAATGGCTGGCTTAGGAAGCGTTGAATTCTACGTGCTCGTGCTACCGTTACCTTGTCTTCGTCACTTAATTCTTCCATACCTAAGATGGCAATAATGTCTTGCAAGTCCTTGTAGCGTTGTAGGATTTTCTGCACTCCCCGCGCGACATCATAGTGTTCTTGCCCTAAAATATTAGGGTCCAAAATACCCGACGTACTAGCAAGAGGATCAACGGCAGGATAAATTCCTAGCTCTGTGAGAGCGCGTTCCAAGACAATGGTGGAATCCAAGTGAGCAAAAGCTGTTGCTGGGGCGGGGTCGGTTAAGTCGTCGGCAGGCACATAAATTGCCTGCACAGAGGTAATGGAGCCTTTGTTGGTGGAGGTGATACGCTCCTGCAAGGCGCCCATTTCTGTAGCGAGCGTGGGTTGGTAGCCTACTGCGGAGGGAATGCGCCCTAAAAGAGCAGAAACCTCGCTCCCCGCTTGTGTAAAGCGGAAAATATTATCGATAAAAAGAAGGATATCACGCCCTTCGTCGCGAAATGCTTCGGCCATAGTCAGACCAGTTAAGCCAATGCGGGCACGGGCACCGGGCGGTTCGTTCATTTGCCCAAAAACAAGAGCAGTTTTGTCGAGAACGCCCGACTCCTTCATTTCGTTGTAAAGGTCGTTTCCTTCGCGCGTTCTCTCTCCTACACCAGCAAACACCGAATAGCCACCATGTTCGCGAGCAATGTTACGAATGAGCTCGGTGATAACAACTGTTTTTCCTACACCGGCGCCGCCAAACAAGCCAACCTTACCCCCCTTGGTAATTGGTGCGATTAAGTCGATAACCTTAATACCAGTTTCTAGTACTTCTGTTTTTGTTGACTGATCTTTAAACTTTGGTGCGGGGCGATGAATGGGAAGCTTATTTTTTGCCTGAGGGGTGGGTTTATCGTCGATTGCTTCGCCAAGAACATTGAACATTCGTCCTAGAGTATCCTTTCCCACGGGGACAGAAATAGGGGCACCAGTATCTTTTGCCTCTGTGCCACGAGTAAGGCCGTCTGTAGTGCCCATTGCGATAGTGCGGACAATATTACCGGGTAAATGTTGTTGTACCTCTAAGATTAGTTTTTGCTTATCGAACTCAACTAAAAGGGCGTTGTAAATAGCAGGCAGCTTGCCCGCTTTAAATTCAACGTCAACTACTACCCCTATAATTTGTGTAACAATGCCATTGTTCATATTTTATCCTCTTTCTGCGTGGTTACATAATTGTTTTTATTGTCCAGATAAAGCAATTCTTCCAGCCGATATTTCTGCTATTTCTTGAGTAATTGCTCCCTGTCTTACTTGGTTAAAAGCAAAGGTAAGGTCGGTAACAAGCTGATTGCCATTTTCGGTGGCGTTTTTCATAGCCACCATGCGGGCAGCATGCTCCGAAGCACTCGCCTCAAGCATTGCCTGGTAAATTTGGGCGCGCACTGCTAAAAGCCCGAGCGTGTGTAAAAGAGCATATTTGTTTGGTTCAAAAATGTATTGCTGTAGCAACTGGTCATTTGAGGTAACGGCTTGCTCAACTTCTTGCGTTTTCTCCTCTTGCCCGCTTGCCTCCTTGGTTATGGGGAGAATCTGTTGATGTTTTACCGTCTGTCTTAATGTATTCACGAAGTCGGTAAAAACTAAAGAAACTTTTCTGTACTTACCACTTTCAAAGTAACTGATAATTTGCTTGGTAATGGGGCTTGATTGGAAAAAGTCGTATTCTTCCCCGCTGTAAGTGAAGCTACTTAAAATATTCACGTTACTAGCTAATTGTTTGATTTTCTTTGCTCTTTTCCCCACTGTAATAATATCAAACTCAACTTCTTTGTTTTCACGCGCGTAACTACGCGCGTAACGTAAGATATTAGAGTTGTAGGAACCGGCAAGGCCCTTGTCGGAAGCAATTAGCAAAAGAAGCTCACCCTTTCCTTTTGCTGGCGCACGGAAAAGAGCAGGTAATTTGTTGCTTACGCTACTATCGGCGGGGTAAAGAAAGCTAATTAAGCGCCAAATCTCATTGCTAAAAGCACGACTTTTTGTGGTATTCTCTACCGCTTTGCGCATTTTCACAGAAGAAATAAGCTCCAACGCTTTTGTTACCTGCAATGTGTTTTTTATGGAGCGAATACGCCTTTTCAGATCTTTGGTGTTGCTTGCCATTTTATATTGCTTTTTTAACTGCTTCTGTTAATTCTCTTTCTGTTTCCTCACTCAATTCCTTATCGTTTCGTATTTTTTCCAAGATTTTTTTATTGGCCGTGCGCAGGTCGGTAAAAATTGTTTTTTGGCAATCGGCAATTTTATCCACCGCGATTTCGTCGAGCAAACCATTGACTGCGCTGTAAATAATGGCCACCTGTTCCTCAAAAGGCAATGGCTCAAACTGTGGTTGTTTCAATATCTCCGTTACTCTTTTTCCCCGCTCCAGGCGCTTTTTAGTGTTCTCGTCGAGGTCGCTTCCGAATTGGGCAAAAGCGGCTAACTCGCGGTACTGCGCTAAATCGAGGCGGAGACGGCCCGCCACTTTTTTCATTGCCTTGGTCTGCGCACTCCCTCCAACACGGGAAACAGAAAGGCCAATGTTGATGGCAGGGCGAATGCCTTGGTAAAACAGGTCACTTTCCAAATATATTTGCCCGTCGGTAATGGAAATAACGTTTGTGGGAATATAGGCGGAAACATCGCCTGCTTGGGTCTCGATAATGGGCAAAGCGGTAAGTGAACCACCGCCATGGTTTTTGTTAAGCTTAGCGGAACGCTCTAGAAGGCGCGAATGAAGGTAGAAAACATCACCTGGATATGCTTCGCGCCCCGGTGGCCTTTTAAGCAAAAGCGATATTTCTCGGTACGCCCAAGCGTGTTTGCTTAAATCGTCGTATACAACGAGCACATCTTTTCCTTGTTCCATAAAATATTCGCCAATGGCACACCCCGCATAGGGGGCAATGAAGTTCATAGCGGCCGCTTCCGAGGCGCCGGAGGAAACCACAATAGTGTGTTCCATTGCTCCTTCTTCTTCCAACTTTGCCACAAGCTTGGCTACCTTTGATTCTTTTTGCCCAATGGCGACATACACGCAAATTACATCTTTTTGGTTAATAATGGCATCTACCGCAATGGCGGTTTTACCTGTTCCCCTATCGCCAATAATTAGTTCACGCTGGCCACGGCCAATGGGGGTCATGGCATCAATTGCCTTAATCCCAGTTTGTAAAGGAGTGTTTACCGATTCACGGGTAATTACTCCTGGTGCGATTTTTTCTACTGGCATAAGCTTAGCCTTGTCGCCAAGCGTAAGGGGTTTGCCATCAATCGGCTCGCCTAGGGGGTTTACAACACGGCCAACCATAGCCGCGCTTGTTTTGATGTTCATAACCTCGCCTGTTAGCTCTACCTTATCGCCAATTTTTACCAATTGCGCGTCGTTAAAAATAATGGCGCCCACACTGTCTTCCAAAATGTTTAACGCCATGGCGAGCTTATCGCCTCCAATAATCACTTTTTCCCCGAAACCGCACTGTGTAAGGCCAACAACGGTGGCCACCCCGTCGGCAACTTCTGCCACTTCCCCTTTTTGTTCCCATTTGCTCTCCAGGGGGGCACCTTCAATTTTCTTTTTTACTATGTCGATTAACGCGTCTGTCATATTACGCTCCTAGCTAACGGCTATAAATGCTTCCTTTATTTTTTCTATCTTTTTTTTCACGCTTAAATCTAACTCTTTGTCTGCCATTTTTACCACCAGGCCACCAAACAAACCTTCATCCACTGCCCACTCATAGCTATGTTTTTTCCCTAGCTTAGAGGTGATTGTTTCACGCTCGCTTGGTGCAAGTTCTTTTTGAGAAATAACTTTTACTCGTTCTATATTGCGCGCTTGGCATAATTCGTTTGTTAAGGCGTTGCTAAAAAAACGCTTGTTTATTTGGCGATATTTTGTGTTCAGCAAAAAATCTAAACGATCGAGAATAGCGTTTGTTTGTTTCGGCTTTTCAATAATGAGCTGGGCGGTTGCCCGTGCGAGCAATTTAATGGTCATTTTTGATTTCTTTTATGGTGCTTGCGGTAATAGCGTCCTTTTCTTTGTCGTTAATATTTTTTTGCACCGCTTTTTCGGTGGCTTGCACAACTAAAAGGCCAATTTCACGCGCAAGCTCTTGTTTTGTTGATTTCTTCATGGCATCAATTTCCTTTTTTGTTGCCATAAGCAATGTGGCGGCGCGCTCGTCTGTGCTTTTCTTGGCAAGCGCAGTCTCTCTTTTGATACTCTCTTGACCACGGCTAATAATTTCCTGCGCTTCTCGCTTTGCATCGGCCATGGTTTTTTTTACCGTTTCATCTAAGTTTATTTTTTCCTGTTCTATTTCCTGCGCTCTTTTTTCGCCTTCCTCAACCCTTTTGCGCCTTTCTTCTAGTATTTTGCCAAGGGGGCCAAAAGCAAACTTGCTTAACAAAAAATAAAGCAACAAAAAGTTTACTAATTGGGCAATTAAAATTTTCAGGTCTATGCCTAGCGCCGCAATACCCGATGGCTCTGCCATACAACTCCTAACGTGTAATTACGTATTTTTGTCGGCAATAAAGCCGAACTAGTCGGCTTTATTGCATCTTCCTATATAAACTTAATAATCAAGGCAACGACGAGGGCATAAATCGCAATTGCTTCGGCAAAAGCGATCGCCAGGATGAGGTTTGTTTGAATCTTGCTTGCTGCCTCGGGGTTGCGACCAATTGCTTCCATGGCCTTGGTCGCCATTTTACCAATTGCGATTGCCGGTGCTATACCACCAGCAGTGATTGTGGCGCCAGCGGCAATTAACTTTACTGCTTCGATGTCCATTTTACTCCTCTCGCAGATATATCGGAAAATATATCTGATTAATTATTTTATAATTGAATTTATGCATGATGTTGTGTTGCTACGTGAAAAAATACCAAACTTAACATAGAAAATACCAGCGCTTGTATAAAGCCAACAAACAGTTCTAGGCCGTAGAAGGGGGCGGGGGCAATAAAAGGAGCAAGACCGGTAATAACGGCAAGCAAAACCTCGCCGGCAAAAACGTTACCAAAAAGACGAAAGGAGAAGGAAATCACTTTGGCTATTTCGGAAATAATCTCCAGAATACCCATAAAAAAAGTAATGGGACTGGAAAAGTTAATAAATTTTTTAAAATAAGAAAGGTGGAGGTGGGAGGCGCCAAAATATTGTGTTGCGCCAACGGAGACCAGGGCGAGCGCCAAGGTGGTGTTGAGGTCGGCGTTTGTACTGCGAAAAAGCGGAACAAAAACATCTTTATTATTGTGTACTTCGTGAAAACCGATAGAGCCAACACCGGGCAAAAGACCGAGCCAATTGTTAACAATAATAAAAATAAAAAAGGTCGCAACTAAAGGGAGGAATTTAAGGGCTTTTTGGTTATCACCTGTAATGCTAGTGGCAAGGTTTAAAAGTAGTTCAACGATCCATTCAACAAAATTTTGTTTTTTGGTGGGGAGTGTTTTGGGATTGCGGGCGAGAAAAAGGAAGAGTACTAATATTAATAAAGAGCCAGCCAACCCTGTAATAATGGCGTTGGTTAAGGCTGTGCCTGCAATGTGTTCTGCTGCGAGGGATATATTCATATTAGTAACTCAACAAAATGTAACTGGCGCGAACCCCGTATCACTTTGGACAGTATCACAAAAAAGTACTGAGCGTCAACCCTATTTGTTCGGTTTGTTTTTTAGCTATTGTCTTTTGGCTTGCGCTGATGTTTTTTATACCGTTCGAACGGAGTGAGAGTTTTTTACTGTTCGAGCGGAAGCGAGAACTACCCATCATATCCATTATTGTTCGAGCGGGAGCGAGAACTTTTTTACTGTTCGAAGAGTATCCGCCGTAGGCGGAACGATGAGAACTATTTTCGTAAGTTTTGATACTAACGGTCTTTAGTTCTCGAGATGGCGCTACGCGCAGTTCTCTCGAACAATAAGAGGTGACGGTTGGGAGCTTGCCCCGTCCGGTCTCGGCGGGGCTTGCCCCGCCCATCTCGGGCGGGGTTCTCGGCGAGTACGCCTCGAACGATAAGAATGACGACGGTTGCCCCTTTACTGTTCGAGCGGAAGCGAGAACTCCATCGTGAGGACTGGCATCAGCGTCTGGGAGTTCTCGGGTGGTAACCCTCGAACAATAGGGGTGGCGATCGTTGTACTCTTTACTATTTGTATCTTTATTATTGCTTATCGGTAGATATTTTTGTACAATGGCGCAATGAATAATAAACCTGTTTTATATATCGTCGCTACCCCTATTGGTAATTTAGCGGATATTACGCTTCGCGCACTCAATGCCCTTAAAAACACAGACGCTGTTTTGGCGGAGGATACGCGTGTTAGTGCAAAGCTACTTGCCCACTACGGTATAAAAAAGCCTGTTTTTTCTTTGCGCGAAAGGTCAAAAGGGAGTGTAGCCAAGGAGCTTGTGGATAACTTTATTGCTGGCAAGTGGGATAGTGCGTGCTACTTGACTGATGCGGGTACACCGGGAGTTAGTGATCCCGGAGGGCGTTTGGTAAGCTTGGCGCGCAAAGCAGGTATTCAGGTAACTCCCCTTCCAGGACCTTCTGCGCTTACAGCCATAATGCAGGTGGCGGGTATTAATTTAAGCGATGGCGTCTTGTTTCTTGGCTTTTTACCCAAGAAAAAAGGGCGCCATAGTTTGTTTTTAAGATTAAAAGATGTGCCGTGGTCTGTTGTTCTTTTTGAAGACAAGCACCGCCTAGTAAAAACCCTCTCCGATTTTAAGGTTATTTGGACTAATGCCTATGTGGTAGTGGGGCGCGAGCTCACAAAAAAGTTTGAAGAAATTAAGGAGGGTAGTGTAGATGAGGTTATTTTTTGGGCAAAAAAGAATGATTTACGTGGTGAATTTACACTTTTAATACAGAGATAGTTCTTGGCTCCAGTACTTATTTCCGACCAAACGTTACTCTTTAACAATAGCGTTTCCTGCATTTACTTCGATACTTCCCAGTATCGAAGTAAATGCACCGTAATATAAAGTGGCAAGAGGTTTATTTTACCGTTCGAGAGAACGCGCGGAGCGCACATCTCGAGAACTAATGACCGTTAGTACTAGTCCTTACGAAGTAGTTCTCGCTTCCGCTCGAACAATAATGGATATGACGGGTAGTTCTTGCTCCCGCTCGAACAGTAACAAGTATCAAGGAAAGTTCTCACTGCGTTCGAACAGTAGCGGGTGCCACGACCGTTGCCCTTATCGTTCGAGGTGTACACACCGAGAACTCCCGACCGTTGATACTGAAACTGACGTTGTAGCTTGCCCCGTCCGATTCTCTGGCGGGGTTCTCGCTTCCGCTCGAACAATAATGGATATGACGGGTAGTTCTCGCTTCCGCTCGAACAGTAAAGGGGGCAACGGTCGTCGCCCTTATCGTTCGAGGTGTACCCACCGAGAACTCCTAAACGTTGATATTGAAACCGACCCGGTAGTTCTCGCTTCTGCTCGAACAGTAAAAAAATTCTCACTCTGCTCGAACAGTAAAGAGAGTAACGTAGCTTCTCGCTTTCGCTCGAACGGTAAAGGGTGCCGTTTAGTTGTTAGCCATCTTCTCTCTTTGTAACAGAGGTCCCTTGTTTATATACTTGTCTACTAGGATTGGGGTAAAATTAATTTTTTGTGCTACAATAAAGTTGTTACAAGGAGGCATACTGAACGACAGGCAACGAGCAATGCTTGGTATTGTGGCAGTTTTTGCCCTTGCGGGAGCGGCGGCGCTTTCTCTTTTCTTTGCAAATACCGATGTAGTTGTTGTAGCCGATGCGCCGTCAGTTATTGTTCCCCGCCAATCTCTTCGTTGCCCTCACACCCCCGAAGTAAACGGAGCAGATTTTAATCTACGGCTTACGCGTGATGAAGTTAGTTTGGAAAATACCGCTCCATCTCCCTTAACTAATTTAAGAATAGCGTTTTACGATGTTTTAAATCCTAGCATTAAAAGTGAGGAAGGGGAGCTAGCGCAACCTCTTGTAACCGAAAATGGCTATGTTTTTACAATCAAACTAGGGGAGAACAGTGGGCGAATAACAAGAAGTCTTCCTTATACCTTTATAAAAAATGGCAACAATCCCTGTATTAAAGTAGAGGTGAGTACCGATGGTGTCGCCTATCATAGTGCAGTAGCATCTTTACCGTTAAATAATTAAATAAAACAAATACCAAAAAGAAAAAGGGAAAAAATGAAAAAGAAAACCATATTAACACTAACCGCTTGTTTTTTTCTGGTTGCCTCCCCCGCTTTAGCAAGTGATAGTCCACCTGCTC
>DBQW01000024.1 GCA_002305395.1 Candidatus Berkelbacteria bacterium UBA1384
GACAACACATTCTAGGTCTCGAGGGCTACTGCCCGAGAACTCCCAGACATTGATACTGAAACTGATGCAGGAGTTCTCACTTCGTTCGAACAGTAAAGGAAGTAACGACCGACGCCCTTATCGTTCGAGGCGCGAAGCGCCGAGAACCCCAGTCGCTAGTATCAAACCTCACGTTGTAGCTTGACCCGTCCGAATCTCCGGCGATGCTTGCCCCGCGCCTTTAGGCGTGGGGTTCTCGCTCCCGCTCGAACGGTAAAGGGGGTAACGCAAACCCTCGCTTCTATGCTCATCTTTGGCTAAACGTTATCCTTTAACAATAGCGTTTCCTGCATTTACTTCGATACTTCCCAGTATCGAAGTAAATGCACCATAATATAAAGTAGCGAGAGGTTGTTTTTATCGTTCGAGGATTACCATCTGAGAACTCTGAACCGTTGGAGCTATCCTGCCCGGGGGTTCTCACTGGGCTCGAACAGTGGCGCTATATACGATTAGTCTATAATTATTTTTATGTTTTGGCGTTTTTTGTTATCATAAACTAGCCGTGGTGTTTAGCGTATAACCTTTGCCTATTTATATAAAAATCACCATTCCGAGAAGTGAAAATCTTTAAGAAAATCTTTATTTTATTGTCCTTATTTTTTTTAATGCTCCTGCCGAGCCAGAAGGAGAATTGTGCGCGGGCAGAATCATCACTTGTTAATCTTTATTTTTTCGAGGGTGATGGGTGCGCGCATTGTGCAGCGGAAAGAAAGTATTTAACGTCTTTGGAAAAAGAGCATAGCTGGCTTAATGTTGTCGATCTCGAAGTAACAAAGAACAAGGCAAATATTGATATTTTAAAAAAAACTGGTGAGGCGCTCAAGTTTCCCGTAACAGGTGTTCCTGTAACCGTTATAGGTAGCACACATTTTACAGGCTGGCCAGATGACTCTGCGACTAAGGAATTATTAAAAAAAGCTATTTTCACTCTTAAAGAAAAAGGAGACCCCGATATTGTTGGTAAAGTTATCAATGGGGATAACGGCTACGACACAATAGATAAGGGGGAGATTAGTTCCATCCGCGTTCCTTTTTTAGGGGAAGTCGAAATAAAAAACCTCTCTCTACCGGTCTTAACTGCATTATTGGGTACTATCGATGGCTTTAATCCATGTGCGATGTGGGTATTTCTTTTTCTTATTACTATGCTTTACGGTTTGCACAACCGCTTAAAAATGTGGGTGCTTGGCTTAGCATTTATAGTTGCCTCCTCCTTTGTTTATTTTATGTTTATGGTGGCGTGGCTTAATTTAGTACAGTTCTTGGGTGTAATATTTTGGGTGCGCCTCGCAATAGGGGCTTTGGCGCTAGGAGCAGGTTTTTACAATATAAAAGAATTTTATGCGCACAAAGATGGAGTATGCAAGGTAACAAGCGGTGCCAAACAACAAAAAATCCTTGATAGTATTAAAAATATTGTGAGCCAGAAAATATTTTTATTATCTCTTTTGGGGATAGTTTTACTCGCTTTCGTCCTTAATCTTGTAGAGCTTGTTTGCTCTGTCGGCTTGCCAGTAATTTACACTCAGGCCTTATCCATGAGCAACCTGCCAAGCTGGCAATATTATGGCTATATTTTGCTCTATATATTCTTTTTTATGCTCGATGATATAATAGTTTTTTCGCTGGCGATGGTGGCGATGCGTTCAACCCTAATTTCCACCAAATATGCCCGTATGTCGCATTTGGTTGGCGGTTTAATTCTTCTTGCCATCGGTGTGTTGATGATTTTTAAGCCTGAACTCTTAAGTTTTAGTTAGCTATTTTACCGGTTAGGTAAGATTGACAAAACGTGCCTGATATGGTAGTATGTAGTCGCCTTTACAGCTAAAGATAGCTGCTTAAGCTCTATAGGCTTAAGAGGAAAGTCCGAGCACCATAGAGAGACGCTGTCGCTAACAGCGACCAGTCGCGAGGCTAGGGATAGTGCAACAGAAACATACCGCCTATATATTTATAGGTAAGGGTGAAATCGTGCTTCACTATGTGAGGTTATATCGTAAGACGATATAAGGGTAAGAGCCCACGCGTAGTAGTGGTAACATTGCTACGGTGAAAACCCAGCGTGGTGCAAGGCAAGTGGACCAGAAGTATCATATATCATCATCTGATGACCAGCGCTTTCTCGGCGGATACTATGGTCTTGCCGCATAGATAGATAGCTATCACCCCGAGAGGGGAACAAAACTCGGCTTATTTAACTGTAAGGGCTTTTTTAATAAAATTGCCGGTGAGCGACTCTTTAACATGGGTTACTTGCTCCGGTGGACCGGAAGCAACAATTTTTCCCCCTTTGTCACCACCGCCGGGTCCGACATCTATTACCCAGTCAGCCGATTTTATAACGTCTAGGTTGTGCTCAATAATTAACACTGTGTTGCCTTTGTCGGCGAGCTTCTGCAAGACGTCCAAAAGCATAGCAACATCTTCAAAGTGGAGACCGGTTGTCGGCTCGTCGAGAATGTAGAGGGTACGTCCTGTGTCTGCCCTGCTTAGTTCGGTCGCCAATTTTATGCGCTGTGCTTCACCCCCAGAAAGGGTAGTGGCGGATTGTCCAAGAGGCACATAACCAAGGCCAACTGCCTGTAATACTTTGAGTTTATCAACAATACTTGGTTCATCGGCAAAAAATTGTGCAGCAACATCGACCGTCATGCTTAGAACATCGGCGATATTTTTATCGCGTACATATATTTCTAGTGCGTCGTTGTTGTAACGTTTCCCATTACATGTTTCGCATGTTACATAGACATCGGGTAAAAAGTGCATCTCTATTTTGATACTACCGTCACCGTGGCATGCTTCGCAGCGACCTCCTTTTAGGTTAAAGCTAAAATGGCTTGCAGAAAAGCCTCTCAAGCGCGCTTCTGGTTGAGAGGCAAAGAGGGTACGAATAGCACTAAAAATACCTGTGTAGGTAACAAGATTACTTCTTGGTGTGCGGCCGATGGGCGACTGGTCAATATTAATAGCCTTGTTAAGATAGTTTAGGCCTAATATTTGTTTATGCTCACCTGGTTTTGCTTGGGCGCGATGAAAATATTGTGCAACTTTTTTTCCTAAAATCTCATAAATAAGAGTACTTTTACCCGAGCCAGAAACACCTGTGATACAAATTAAACCATCTAAGGGGATAGAAGTGGTAATATTTTTTAGGTTAAACGCTTTTGCTCCCTCGATCTTTATTGCCTTCTTTTCTGAAACGGGTCGTCTTTTTTGTGGCACAGGGATTTTTTTGCGACCACTAAGGTATTGTGCAGTAAGAGAGCTTGCTTGCTTTAACTGGTTGTATGTTCCTTGTGCAACAACCTTGCCACCGCGCTCACCGGCAAGGGGACCGATATCAATGATATAGTCGGCAGCCTTCATTATTTCACCATCGTGTTCGACAACTATTAAGGTATTACCGCGCTGTTTGAGTTTGTTGAGGGTTTTAATAAGCATTGCGATATCGCTTGGATGTAGCCCTATGGAAGGCTCGTCAAGAACATACAGGATACCCGAAAGAGCACCGTTTAACTGTGTTGCAAGGCGGATGCGTTGCGCCTCACCCCCGGCAAGAGAGTCTGCTTGGCGGCTTAACGATAAATAGGATAAACCAACTTCGGCGAGGTTATTTAGGCGACTTTTGATTTCGTCAAGTATTGGCGTGGTAATAGGTTTTTTTTCTTTTTCGATTTTCACCAAAGAGAGAAAGTGCGATAGTTTTTCCACAGAAAGATCAGCGATATCGGCAATGTTTTTGTTGTCAATAAAGATATTTAGCGCTTCTTGGCGCAGTCTTTTGCCGTTACATGAAGGGCATATTTTTTCTGTCATATATTTTTCAATTTCTGACCTAAGATATTCGGAATTAGTTTCCGTGTACCGCCTTTCAAGATTATTCACAACACCCTCGAATGTACCGTCGCCGTAGAGAATGTAACACTTCTCCTCGTTTGTGAGCTGAGCAATGGGGGTATCCACAGTGAACTTGTGGCGCGCGGCGAGTTCGGACAAGGTTTTTTCATACCAATTTGTCTGGTTTGCCATGCGTGACCATGGTCGAATTGCTCCTTCTGCCAATGTAAGTTGTTGGTTGGGGATTACTAAGTTCGGTTCGATATATTTTTTCCTCCCTAGTCCGTGGCAGGTAGCGCACGCTCCATGGGGGCTATTAAAAGAAAACAACTTGGGTGTGATTTCGGGAAATACAGTTGCGCATGTAGAGCAGGTGTAATTTTGTGAAAAACTATATTCTTTTTTGTCTACCAACAGCGTTGCTCGGCCGCCTCCATAGGCTAATGCTTTATCGAACTGCGTAAGTATTTTTCGTATAGTGTTTTCCTTCCTTTCTTCGTCGAGGATTGTCTCGTGTAAAACAGCTTCTAATGTGTGTGCTTTATCGTTATACAACTCTTCTTCGTTAAATTTTGTTCTTTCTACTATGGTGCCGTTGTGCCTAAGTAGAACAACCCTTGTTGTGTTAGCTTTTCTTACCGCTTCTTCTATACGTTTTTTTTCGGCATCGTTATGTATGAGGGTGGCTATAATCTTAATGTCGGATTGGGGAGGGGTATTTTTTAAGATGCTTTTTACGCTATCAAAAATAACCCTTCTTTCTTGCTTTGAAAGAGGTTTTTTGCAGTTTGGGCATTTTGGTACCCCTGCTCGCGCGAACGCTAGCCTTAGATGGTCATACACCTCGGTTAAAGTGCCTACCGTAGAGCGTGGTGATTGAGTAATGGTTTTCTGATCTATGGCTATAGCGGGAATTAAACCGTCGGCACTATCGATATCGGGTTTGTTTAAAACGCCGAGTACTTGTTTGGCGTAACTGGAGAGGTTCTCTACATAGCGCCGGTGTCCCTCAGCATATATGGTGTCAAACGCCAAACTTGACTTCCCCGAGCCAGAAAGACCTGTAATAACCGTTAGCTGTCCCTTGGGGATTTTTATATCTATGTTTTTGAGATTATTAGTGCGCGCTCCATGAATAGTGATATAGTCCATGTGGTGTAATGTTTAATGATAAAAATTAAGGTCGAAAACCAGTATATACTTTTAGTGCCCGTGTGTCAAATATTAGATGTCTCACGATCGTCTTCTTAAATATTAAACCCTAAAGCTAATGATAACCGAGGTGGAAAGGGAGTGAGTTCTGCTTCGTCTAGGCAACGGAGAGTGGTGTGAAAAGTGTATTTTGTCCCATGGGGCAAGCTCTCAGTCGTTACTTTTTATTGTTCGAGGAGCGGAGCGACGAGAACTCTAAGCCGTTGATGCCACATATTGCCCGATAGTTCTCACTTCGTTCGAACAGTAATAGATGCCACGGTCGTCATCTTTACCGTTCGAGGTGTAATCGCCGAGAACTCCCGCACGTCATCTTCTTATCGTTCGAGGGCTACTGCCCGAGAACTCTGAACCGTCATTTTTGTTGTTCGAGGTGTACACACCGAGAACTCCCGGACGTTAATACTGAAACTGATGCAGGAGTTCTCACTGCGTTCGAACAGTAAAGAGGGTAACGGAGAGTTCTCGCTTCCGCTCGAACAGTAATAGATATCACAGTCGTCATTCTTATCGTTCGAGGAGCGGAGCGACGAGAACTATCGACTGCTGATGCCACACATTGCCTGGAAGTTCTCGCTTCCGCTCGAACAGTAACAAGGTTATCGTTTAAGAGACGCCTAGCCATCTTAGAGGCTACTATAAAAAGTGTATTTATGATCTTATTTTTGCAGTTGCATCAAGGCTCGAGGTTGGTTATACTTGACATTGCTCCTGTTTCAATTCAAAGTATAGATACAAGGAAATATTATAAAACGGGAGGTATTATGAAGGAAGAAGAAGTGAGCACGGTAGTGGGCAGTGGCGTTCATCTTACCGGTGTTTTAAAAGACCAAAGCGATATCGTCGTTCATGGTTCGGTGGAGGGGGAGGTAAAATCGGAGCAAAATGTTATTGTTGGCGATAGCGCCAAAGTTAAAGGTCCAATTTCTGCACAGGTGGTGTCTATTTCTGGCGAAGTAAAGGGCACTATTAGAGCTCTGGATAAATTAGAAATTCACCCTACGGGAAGAATAGAGGGGAATATCCACGCGCGAGACTTAATTATTCATTCTGGTGCCTATTTCACGGGGAAATGCGAAATGGAGTCGGGCAACAAAGAGCAAGGTGATGGTCTGCTCATAGAACATAATCAAGAGCAAGAAAGTAGTGGGGAGCAAGGAGGTGGTGAAGAGGTGTTAGTCGACGATAGTGAAGTTAGTGTTGTCGTCGAAGAAGAGGAGTAAGATTATCCTCTGTTAATATACGACATTCGATGTACTACTACGTTTTCGAACAACCTAAGACAGCCGCCGACAGAAAGTTGCATACACGAGTTAGGGAACAACTCGAAGATCTGGGGATTATCGGCGAGCTAACAGCTGCAAGTCCGGCGCGCTCTGCTGGTGAACTTACGGATATGGGTTTACGCAAAGGGGCGAGTACTGTTGTTGCGGTGGGAAGTGACCGTCACATTAACCATGTAGTTAGTACGGTAAAGACCGTGGAAAGAGGTCTTAACCGCAATGTTGTTGTCGGAGCGGTTCCGTTGGATACTGGCTCGACACTAGGGGAAAGGCTACGCTTAAACAACTTATACGATGCCTGCGAAGCTCTAAAGAAAAGGCGCTATACAACGGTCGATCTTGGTTACGTTGAAAGCGGAGAATACTTTATTACAAGCGCCGAGATTCATACAGCAACGCCAGTAGAAATCACCTTGCGCGGTGATCGCTGGGAGGTGAATAATTACATTACCGACCTTATTGTTTTTTCCGATCTTACGTTTAGTTTTTACAATAACCTTGCAAGCAAGACGGGGTTAAAAAAGATAGCAAGCTGGTTTTTAGGGGGAGAAACGAACGCGGAAAATATAAGTATCTTTCGTGTTCGTACACTTCAGGTCACGGGGAGCGTTGTTCTTCCTCTCACAATTGAGGGCGAAGTGGTTGCTAAAACCCCAGTCGTTTTATACCGTATGCCTAAAGCCTTGAAAATTATCATCAAACGTGATAAGTTTATTAGCGAATAAACAGATAAAAGGAGCAAGGATAAAAGAGTTCAGAATTAACCGCGAGATACAGGCGCCAGAAATGCTTGTTATTAGTGCGGATAAAAAACAGCTCGGAATTAAGAGCCTGTATGAGGCGTTGCGCTTGGCGGAGGAGCAGAATCTAGATTTAATAGAGGTCGGCCCCAATGCCTCACCACCCGTCGCGCGCATTATGGATTACGGCAAATATCGCTACGAGCTGGAAAAAAAACAAAAAACGCAAAGCAAGCGCACTACTGATGTTAAGGAAATTCGTCTTTCTATTAATATCGACGAACATGATTGGCAAGTAAAGCTCGAACGGGCAAAAAAGTTTATGGCGCAATCAGGAAAAGTAAAAGTAGAAATTAAGTTAATGGGTCGCCAAATGCTTTTTATCGACAAAGCGACGGAAAGATTAAATCAGTTTCGAGAAGAGTTGGGTGGTGAGTTTGAATCACCACCGCAAAGGCTTGGTAAACGATTCGTGGTTTTAATTAAAAAAGGTAAAGAAGATGGCAAAGCAAAAACTCAAAACTCCTAAAACAGTTGCCAAGAGAATAAAAAAGGTAACTGCCCGCGGTAAGATTATTGTGTCGACAACATCGGCGCAACACTTGGCGACAAACAAGTCAAAAAGGCGCCGCCGCGCAAGTCGCAATGTAGTAGTTATGTCTAAGGGTGATGTTAAGCAATATAAGAAATTAGTGGGGTAGAATGGCAAGAGTAAAAAGCGGAAAAACAACCAAAGCACGCAGAAAAAGATTGTTTGCTCAAACCAAGGGGTATCGCCATGGGCGGAAAAATCTTGTGCGTCAAGCAAAGCAGGCGGTATTAAAGGCGGCTGTGTTTAGTTATAGAGATAGGCGCGTTAAAAAAAGAGATTTTCGCCGTCTATGGATTACTCGCATAAATGCTGCTCTAAAGCCATTCGGTATACGTTATAGCCAGTTCATTGCCGATCTTAAAAATAACGGTATAGAGCTAAATCGCAAAATGCTCAGCGAGATTGCACTACAAAAACCAGAACAATTCGCTGATCTTGTAAAAAAGCTAAAGAAGTAGTTTTTACAGCTGTATCTACCACTTTTTGGGGAGGGGATTGTCTGTGATATAATATTCTTATGAAGATAACTTTTCTAGGAGCCTCGGGCGAAGTTACGGGCTCGTGTTATTGTGTTGAATTTAACGATGGTACCAAGATTTTGGTAGATGGCGGTTATTTTCAGGGTCACCAAGAAGACCTGGTCCGCAACGGGAAAGAGTTACCCATTGACCTTACGAGCGTTAAATATCTCATCTTGACGCACGGCCATCTTGACCACTGTGGCAGGGTGCCTGTTTTTTACAAGCAGGGCTTTCGTGGAAAAATCATTGCAACTGCTCCCACGCGTGATATTGCAGAAATTATTTGGCGAGACAACTTAAATCTTTTGCTACACGCTAAAAACCTTGAACAGGTTGAACCTTTTTTTAGCGAGGACGATATCGAAGGGGCACTTGCTCTTTTTACAATTGTAGACTATGAGCAGAATATAAAACTTTCAAATAAGGTGCAAGCAACGCTGTGCGACGCTGGTCATATTCTGGGGTCAGCGACCGTCAAGTTAATCGAGGGGAGCGACTCTCTTGTCTTTTCTGGCGATTTAGGAAATTGGCCTATGGGTAATGTGCGGGTAACTGTTCATCCTGGCCCCACCGATGCTGTAGTAATGGAGGCAACTTATGGCGATAGGGTGCACGAAGATAAAGCGGAGCGAAAAGCAACATTAAGAAAAGTTATCGATAAAATTAAAAAGAACAAATCGACCCTTCTTATACCCGCTTTTGCTATAGAAAGAAGCCAAGAATTGCTACGAGATCTCGACGATCTTATCGAAGAGGAACATATGGCGCCCGTACCGACTTTTCTGGATAGCCCGATGGCGATTCAGGTTACAGCCCTCTTTCCTAAATATAAAAAATTTCTTAACGACGATGTGCGTCAACAATACGATGCCGGCGATGACCCATTTTCTTTTAAATTTTTTGAAGTAACTCCAAGTTCCCATGAATCTAAAGAAATCAATGTGGTCCCGGGACCCAAGATTATTATTGCCGGTAGCGGTATGATGACAGGCGGACGTGTTCATCACCACCTCAAGCGTGTTTTACCAGATCCGCGCTCAATTCTTCTTGTGGTGGGTTATCAGGCAGAAGGAACCTTAGGGAGAGAAATACAATCTGAAAAAGAGGCAGTGTATATTGATGGCAAAAGAGTGCCAGTGCGTTGCCGGATTGAATCTATGGGGGCATACAGCGCACATGCAGATAAAAACAAACTCCTTGAATGGTTTGAAAAATTCGACCCCACCCCAAGAAATGTTTTTATAACACACGCCGATCCTGTGGTGGCGGCTAATTTTTCCGAAACGCTAAAAGAAAAATACAATACAACTGTTATCGTTGCCAAGATGAATGAAACGGCTACTATTTAGTGCTTATTACAAGCGGGGCGTTGTCTAAAGAGAAAATGCCAGATGAAAACAACGGTTGCTCCACAGATTATAATGTCTGCCAAATTGAAAACAGGCCATATTTTTATGTCGATGTAGTCAACTACCCCACCGTAAAAAAAACGATCTAAAAGGTTTGACAATCCAGCGGCAACTAATATTACTAAGGAATAGGGCCAAGGAGGATTGCAGAGGTGGGCAAGGTAAAAGACAAGCGTAAAGGCAAGTAGTGTGAGGCAAAAAAATAGCCATGCCGGCAAATTAATGCTCCAACTTGCACTGGTGTTAATAACAATGCTACCCTTGTAGTTTTGAAAAATAATGTAATTAACTAACTGTAGGGTTGTTATAAGAAGTAGGGCTATTGTAATCTTTTTTCTTTTGTCCACAGGTATATCATAGCAGAATTATGTAACTATATGGGAGCTAACTCTGTGCAGTGGCAGAGAATTAGCGAGATGGCACTGTGTATGTTCTCTCGAACGGCAATCTCGTTACCGTTCGAGCGGGAGCGAGAACTCTCCGTTACCCTCTTTACTGTTCGAACGGAGTGAGAACCCCACCTAGAAAGGCGGGGCAAGCTACAACGTGAGGCTTAATACTTGCGGTCGGGAGTTCTCGGTGAGTACACCTCGAACGGTAAAAAGTGGTTCTCGGCGCTCTGCACCTCGATAAAAAATACGGTTAAGTAGCGTATGCAGTGGTGTGTGCAAAAGTTCATTAACATA
>DBQW01000021.1 GCA_002305395.1 Candidatus Berkelbacteria bacterium UBA1384
AATATGTTAATGAACTTTTGCATGTTTTGCGTCGATTTTTTTACCGAATTTTTTGCGCAAAATATTTGTTTGTTACGTTTTATTTATATTTGTTGTAGTCTATGAGTATGGAGTCACAAACCGAAGAAATAAAATCCCGCCTCGATATAGTCGATTTTATTGGCCAATATATCACGCTCAAAAAAGCGGGAATTAACCATAAAGGAATTTGCCCTTTTCACAATGAAAAAACACCGAGTTTTATGGTCAATAAAGAGCGACAAATCTATAAATGTTTCGGTTGCGGTGAGGGGGGAGATATTTTTAGCTTTGTTATGAAAATGGAGGGACTCGATTTTCTCGATGCCTTAAAAATGCTTGCCGAAAGAGCAGGGGTACAACTAAAAGCGCGCGACCCCCAACTCGCAAGGCAACAAAGCCAAAACAAGGCACATTTACTAAATTTAAATAGGGCAGTGGCTGACCTCTATCATCAATTAATTTTGCGTCACAGAGCGGGAGAGCATGCACGGCAATACATCGCTCGCAGAAAAATAAACCAAAAAACAGTTATTAATTTTAAGATTGGCTATGCCCCCAAGGGTGTTAACCACGTACGTGATTATTTGCGTAAGATGGGTTTTTCGCAGACCGACCTAAACCGCGTCGGTAACCCTGAAAACTTTCGTGACAGGCTTATGTTTCCCATTACTGATACACTGGACAACGTTGTAGGCTTTAGCGGGCGAGCACTGCAAGAGGGGCAAGAGCCAAAGTATTTAAACACGCGCGAAACGCCGGTTTTTTACAAATCAAAAATACTTTACGGCTTGTTTTTAGCGAAAAATAGCATTAGAAAAGAGGATAGGGTTGTTGTTGTCGAAGGACAAATGGATGTAGTTTCTAGCCACCAAGCAGGTATAGAAAATGTGGTGGCAACGTCGGGTACAGCATTAACGCACGAACATCTACTGGTACTAAGAAGACACACGAACAATATTATTTTTGCCTTCGATAACGACGAAGCAGGCTTTAAGGCGACTGTAAAAGCGGTAGAGATGGCGTGGTCTTTAGGAATGCAGGTGGGCGTTGTTGGTTTCCCTACCAATCTAAAGGATGCCGGCGAGGCCGTTGAACAGGATGCGCAGGCTTGGGGAAAAATGGTTAAAGATGCTATGCCAGCTTTCGATTGGCTTTGGCGCAAACTCTCTGCAACAGGTGTTTCTTCTACTGCCAATAAACGCAAAATCGCTCAAACCATAGTGCCACTTGTGGCGCAAGTTGTTGATGCGGTGGAGCGCGATGACTACAAGCGACGCCTCGCGCGTAACCTTGGCGTAACAGAAAGAGCACTCGAGGAAAGTATTGCTAAAATCAATGCAAAAGGCGAAGAGCCTTTTAAGCCGGCGGGGTCAAAGCAAAAAAAGGTCTCTATTTGGCTTAAGTTACTAGCCTTAATGCACTTGCTACCAGAGCAAATAGGTGAGGTGCAAACGGTGCTTAAAGGTAAGATTGCTAGTGGTAAAGTGGCCGATGTTTACGAGAATGTTTTTAAGTGGTATAATAAACCGAAGTCAGAAAGGAGTAAGGACTTTCTTGGTGAATTGCCCCCGAATTTAGCGCAAGAAGTTGTTATATTGGCAACTGTCATTGAGGGCGATGGGGCGGATGCCGATGTCCTAAAAAAAGATCTTAAGGCATATTTAGAAAAAATATCAAGCAATATAAAAGATAAAATAAAAGCAGATTTTGCGGAAAAAATCGCGCAAGCTGAGCGCGAGGGGAGCATAGAAAAAATGAAAAAACTACTTAAAGAATTGGAAGAAAACAAATAAAATGGCAAAAAGAACAGATACATCTCTACCGAAACCCGGACCGGAGGCATCTTTGCCTGCGGTTCAAAGAGGGTTAATTGAAAAGGGAAAAATGCACGGCTTTATCACAGAGCAAGAGCTTATGCAGGCAATTCCTAATATTCACAAAAAAATAGATCAGCTAGATTATTTGTACGATATTATTCTACACTATGGCATCGCTGTAACACAAAAAAAAGCGTTAATCGATATTCCCGAATTACGTGGCGAAAAAGAGGAGAAAAGTGGTCGCCAACAAGGTGAACTCGCCGATATTTCCGACGACTCTGTACGGATGTACTTGCGTGAAATTGGTCGCGTTCCTCTTTTGACGGCGCGCGAAGAGGTCATGATTGCCAAAGCGGCGGCGGAGGGCGACAAGCGTGCGAAAAAGAAACTGGCAGAGGCAAACTTAAGATTGGTGGTGAGCATTGCTAAAAAGTATATTGGGCGTGGGCTTACCCTTTTGGATTTGGTGCAAGAAGGAAATACTGGTTTATTGCGTGCCGTGGAAAAATTCGATTGGCGCAAGGGCTACAAGTTTTCTACCTATGCTACATGGTGGATTAGACAAGCAATAACACGCGCCATCGCCGACCACGCGCGTACTATTCGTATTCCCGTGCACATGGTGGAAACAATCAACCGCCTTATTAGGGTGCAACGCCAGCTTGTGCAAGAGTTAGGGCGTGATCCTTTGCCCGAAGAAATCGCCGCAGAAATGGGCCTGGCAATTGAAAAGGTAGAGCACATTCTTAAAATCTCACAAGAAACGGTTTCTCTTGAATCCCCAGTAGGGGAGGAGGAAGACAGCAAGCTCGGCGATTTCTTAGAGGACAAGGAGAGTATGACGCCCGAAGAATCAACGGTTTATCAACTTATGCGTAGCCACGTGAGCGAATTTTTAGATTTTTTATCACCCCGCGAACAGAAAATTTTGCGTATGCGTTTTGGTATTGGTGATGGGCGCAATCATACTCTGGAAGAAGTAGGAAAAGAGTTTGGAGTAACTAGGGAGAGAATTCGTCAAATAGAAGCTAAGGCGCTACAAAAACTACAAAAACACGAGCTATCTGATAGGCTAAGCGACTATCTAAGGTAGGTTTAGCTATTCTCGATGTGGAGGCGCATTTGGCGGCTTCGTGCCACTGGCTTATAAAATTGTCTGTGGTAGGCAGTTGGTCCTATTTTGCCTAGTGCCTCAACGTGTGCTCTTGTGCCATAACCGAAGTTTTTATGGAAGTTAAAAGATTGCAAACTTTCGTTTTCTTGGTGAAGACGAACCATTAAATTATCGCGTGTAACTTTTGCCACAATCGAGGCGGCGGCAATACTTGCCGAAATTGCATCGCCATCGGTAATGGAGGTTTGAGTAATGGTGGTAATGTTGCGCGGGAGGTGTATGTAATCAATGAGCAGGTGCTTAGGGCTTGTCGAGAGACCGTCGAGAGCTCTTTTCATAGCGACTAGGTTTGCCCAAGTTAGACCATGTTCATTGATCTCTTCGACTTCTACTGTACCAATAGAAACGATTCCATTTCTTAATATACGGTCGTACAGCTTATAGCGATCTTTTGCCTTGAGCGCCTTGCTATCCCTCAGACCATTGATTCTTCTGTTTAAGATTACGGCCGCCGATAAAAGTGGACCCGCCCATGCCCCTCTTCCCGCTTCGTCTAGGCCGGCGATAGACTGTATCCCCCTTTTCCATAAATCGCGTTCATAGTGATACATTAATTTTATTATTACGCGCAAAATATAAATTGACAAGTGCATTAGTTAATATGGTAGAATGTATCTACCATGAGAACTATTATCCTTCCCTTTATTGCTTCCTTTGTTATTGTCTTAAGCCTCACCGGGTGCGACAGGGCGAAGAACGAAGAAGCTTTGCCTCCCATAAGTGAAAACGAAGAACCAAGTGAAACCAACGCCAATATGGGGAGCGATGTTGTTTCTGCGGAAAATAGTATCGAAATATCTAAAGATGGTTTTTCTCCTGATGTTCTTACTGTAAGTGTAGGTACTACGGTAACGTGGATTAATAACGATACCGAGGCGCACTGGATCGTCAGCGACCCTCATCCCACGCACTCTGTTTTGCCCGAGCTCAACAGTAAAAAGGGTTTACTCCTAAGTGAAACCTATCAGTTTATTTTTAACAAAAAAGGTAACTTTTATTACCACGACGAACTAAACACCACCATGACTGGTAAAGTGGTGGTGCAATAATCTTTTAGAGTACTGTTTTTAGGATGTAAACACTCATTATTCCCACAATCACCAACAGTATACTGCTTAGGGCACTTGCTTTGTTTGTTTCCGGAATTAGATCGACGGTGGCAATGTAGAAAAAGTTACCTGCGGTGAGAGCGAGTAATGATCCTATTGTGCTACCACTCCAGTGATTAACAAGAAGTAGAGTAACAATTGCGCCTATGGGGGTAGCAAGAGCAATAAGCCACGAATAATAGAGTGCCCTCTTCTCGCCTACTCCACTATGCGCAAGTAGGGTGTAGGAAAAAATACCCTCGGGGAATTCGTGGATCACAACGGCAAGAGTAGCAATGATACCCACGGTGGCAGAAACCTCAAACCCTAGCCCTATAAGTAAACCATCGACTAGTGAATGAAGACCAATGCCCAAAACAGCTGTTTTCGCCGAGGTATGCTCATGTTTCTGTTTTTTATGAGCGGTACATGCGTGAGCAACGACAAACTTTTCGAGGATAAAAAAGAGTAAAAACCCTCCCAGTAACCAATAAGACCATGTTGGTGAAAGCTCAATCGCTTCTGGCAATAATTCCAACACGGCGGTGCCCAAAATAATGCCCGCGGCGAGAGCCACGAGTGGCGCAATGTTTTTTTTCGCCCATTCTGTAAGCATTTTTGCGCAGTACGCGCCAAGCACGGTGGCGGTACCGGCAACAATCGCCATAATAATAGTTACGGTATTCAACTTGCCCTTCTTCTTAATTTGTTATACTATTTGTCTTTGGAGATAACGTGAAAATAGAAATTGTAAAAACAAACTACAAAACAGAAGTCGACGCTCTGATTATACCAGTGTTTGTTGACGATGCTCAAGCCCTTGCGCGTATCGACGGAATGGTTGGCGGTACTTTACGCGACGAACTTGTTAAAAGCGAATTTAGTGCTGAGCTTGGGCAGAAGATTATGGTTAGAGGTAGAGATAAGGTTAAGGCAAGTAATGTTGTT
Organism: Candidatus Berkelbacteria bacterium UBA1384; assembly: GCA_002305395.1. Classification (GTDB taxonomy): domain Bacteria; phylum Patescibacteriota; class UBA1384; order UBA1384; family UBA1384; genus UBA1384. The sequence continues at coordinate 5,052 of DBQW01000021.1, forward strand.
TTGCTTGGAGCGGGCGAAAAAAGTCGATATAAAACAGAAACATTAAGAAGGTTGGGGGGTGAAATAAGTAAAATAGCCGATGATAATTATTTTTCCCGAGTTGCTATTGAGCTACCCAAAAATAGCACCGGGAATGTACGGGCGCTTGCCGAGGGTCTCTGGCTCTCCGAGTATCGCTTTAATAAATATAAGGAAACAAGCGAAACGCCGAAGCTAAAACAAGCTCTATTGCTTTTGAAAAATCCCAATATAAATCACGAGCGTGCTTTGCAAGGTGCGGCGCTTGCGGTGTTGGGCACAACCTTTGCGCGGGATCTGGTTAACGAACCGAGTAACAAAATGCGTCCTAAAGAGATTGTACAAATAGCGCGGGAAATAGAGGCATCTACGAGCCAAATAAACGCTCGTATATTTACAAAAAAGGAGTTAGAAGAGGATGGCTTTGGGGCAATCAATGCTGTTTCGGCAGGTTCATATACCGAGCCCTATCTTATTCATCTCGTTTATAGACCAGACAAGGGAAAAGTAAGAAAAAAAATTGCTCTTTTGGGTAAGGGTATTACTTTTGATTCTGGGGGAATCTCCCTTAAACCCGCTGAAAAAATGTCCAATATGAAAGCAGATATGGCGGGAGCGGCGACGCTACTCGGCCTTTTTAGAGTCCTTCCTATTTTGGAGCTACAAGTGGAAATACATGCCGTTTTACCAGTGTGCGAGAATATGTTAAGCAATAAAGGGGTAAAGCCGGGCGACGTTATTAAATCTTATAGTGGCAAAACTATAGAAATATTAAATACCGATGCGGAGGGGCGCGTAATTTTAGCAGATGGACTGTCGTACATTAGCAAGAAAATTATGCCACAGACCATCATCGAATTTTCCACCCTAACTGGTGCTTGTCTTGTTGCCCTTGGCGAAAACATTGCCGCCATTATGACAAAGAGCGCCAAGTTAAAGCGTGATCTTTTAAGAGCCTCTCGCCGTTGTGGAGAAAAGCTGTGGCCGTTGCCACTCGAGCAGGATTATAAAAAGAAAATGGAAAGCGATATTGCTGATATTAAAAACATTTCACTCGATCGGTGGGCTGGAGCAATTATGGGCGGTTTGTTTTTGGCGGAATTTGTTCCTCCAGAGATCGAATTTGCCCATATCGACATTGCGGGACCAAGCTTTTTTGAAAAAAGTACTATCTCTTACATTCCCAGCGGCGGTAGCGGTTATGGCGTACGCCTACTGTTGGAGTATTTAAGGATCGTCTCACAATAACCAAAAGCACAGCTTGCGCTGTGCTTTTGGTTATAGTTGGTGTGATTTTTACTTCTTTTGCCCTGGTTTTAGCTTAATAGTTTTGGGCTTTTCTGGTTCTGCTTTGGGTAATTTTACAACCAGGGTGCCATCGACGATATCGGCACTCGCCTTGTCGCCTTTAACATCGACTGGCAAGTTGATAGAGCGACGGAAAGAACCAAAGCTTACTTCTTTGTGGAAGTAGTTTGCTCCCTTTTCTTCGTGGCTCGCCTTTCTTTCTCCGGCAATGGTAACCATGTTGTCGCTTATTTCGATGTCGATGTCCTCTTGCTTCATGCCGGGAACATCGGCCTCTATAAGAATGTTGTTTTCTGTTTGGCGTACATTGATGGCGGGGTACTGCCAATCACTGTTACGTGTTAATGTGGTGACGCCCTCGTCAAACATTCTGTCGAGAGCTTCTCTCATACTTGCCATTTCACGCCAAGGTGACCATGGCATGATTTCTTTATCCATTGGGTCTCCTTTCTTTTGATTATTTTCTTTTTGACAGTGGAAAATTACTTCTACCGGCAACTGAAAAAATTGTGCAATATTGATTGCTAGGGGGATAGAGGGAAGATTGCGTCCATTTTCGAGAGCAATGATTGCTTGCCTGCTTACCCCGAGTTGCTCGGCTAACTCTTCTTGCGTCAACCCTACGCGACGGCGAATGTTTTTTAGATGATTATCCACACTCTAAATGTAAAGCAAACTTGACATTTTGTCAAGCCCTCTTGCCGGTTACTGTTGTGTTTATTTAGGTGTACACAGTGAGCGAATATATGCGGTTTTTGTGGTACAATATACTCATAAGTCGTTGTGCTGTAGAGGCAGGGCTCTTGTGGGAGGGAGCATTAGATTACTTTTTGCAAGTAGAGTTTTTAAAAGAGTCTGTTTATTGCTAGGCATATCTTTTTTGCTGGGCTCTCTTTTGCAGGGTTTAAATAATGCTAGCGCACATAGTGTGCAGGCAGAGGGTGATCCAGTGGCAGAGTTAATTAGGACTAGCGAACTTCACACTGGAGCTTATAGCGAATACAAGAATGCAGTTGTTGATAGTGATGGTAACACTTATGTTGTCGGCTTTATTGGAGATAGAAGGCTAGAATTCGATAGTGGAGTAACGGTAACTGCGGGTTACGAAAGTGATTGCAATGCGCTAATTGTAAAATACGACTCTACTGGCAAGGTGCTATGGGCGAACTCAACGGTGGGTGGCGCGGCGGTTGGCTCTTTCTTTTATGGTGTAGGCCTTGATCCGTCAGGAAATCCTATCGCGGTGGGGGAGGCATATCTCAACACTGACAACGGCAAGCCTTTTGGTTTTGGCAACGGTGTAACCTTGTCTCTACCTGTTGGCGGTGACGGTATTATGGTGAAATATGATGCAAACTCTGGCAAAGCACAATGGGCGCAATCTATGAAGGCTAATGCGCAATCAAAAATGGTGTGGGCAAAAGGGGTCGATATTGATTCGAGTGGAAATATTTATGTTGGAATCGGTGCTAGCACCAATGTCTCGATTGATTTTGGCAATAGCGTAACACTCTCAGATTACAGTGGTGGTGCTTTTGTTCAATACAATTCTGAGGGTGTTGCCCAGTGGGTGGTAGAGGTGGGTGATGTGCAACTTAATGCTATAAAAGTTGATGCCTCGAATAATATTTATGTAGCAGGAGATGCTGTTTTCGCAAAGTACAATTCCTCTGGTACCGCACAGTGGACCAAAAATTATGCAACCACGGTACGTGTGGAGAGTATTGCGACAGATTCTTTGGGTAATATTTATGTTGCGGGGCACACAGAAGATACCTTTTCTCACGATCTTGGCAATGAAGTAACTGTTGCGGGGGCTTATCACAGTCCCACGAATGGACCAGATTACAATGTCTTATTGGCAAAGTATAGTTCTTCGGGAGTCGCGCAGTGGGCAAAATCTACTGCTACAGCCCCGAACTACTCGAAGTTTCTCGGGGTGAGCGTGGACAGCACTGGCAAAGTTTATGCCTCTGGTGTTATTTATGGTAGCGGAAACTTTAACTTTGGCGATAGTGTGGTTATTGCTGGTCCATATACAAGGTATAATCTTCTCCTTGTGCAATATAATAGTACAGATGGTAAAACACAATGGGCAAAATCTGCCCTTAGCGGTTTAGATGAATCACAGTATTCTGCTGTCGTTGTAGATAGCTCAGATAATATTAATGTAGTGGGTACTATTAAAGAGGATGGAGAAGAGTTTGATCTAGGTAATAACGTATCTGTTTTTGGCGGATACGGCGACAGTCCGCTCTTTGCATGTTATAACTCCTCTGGAGTTGCGCAATTTGCAAGTTCATCTGTTTTGACCAATGGCTCCCTATGGTATGACGGTATTGCAACCGACGCTCAGGGGAACGTATATTTGGCTGGTACTCAATCCGGGAGGCGAGTTGACCTCGGTAATGGTGTAGGAATAACTGCCCCTTACGGTGGAGGCGATAATATGGCATTAGTTAAATACAGCGCGCAAGGTGTTGCACAATGGGCAGTGTCTGCGGTTGTTGCACCAAGAGATTCTTCATTTATTTCTGTTGACGTCGATAATAGTGGCAATGTCTATGCTGCTGGTTATATTAGCGGTGCTTCTGTGTACGATTTTGGCAATAACGTTACCGTGAATGGCGCGTATTCCAATAACCGTAACGCTGTTTTAGTAAAATACAATTCCGAGGGTGTTGCGCAATGGGCTGTATCAACCAACACAGCCCCTCATAGATCGTTATTCAGTAGCATCAAAACAGATGCTTTAGGCAATGTCTATGCCGCTGGCTCAATTTATGGCGCGGGTGAATATCGTTTCAGTACTGATATTGCAGTACAAGGGAGTTCAACTAGTTATAACGCTGTTTTAGTAAAATACAATTCATTGGGTGAGGTACAGTGGGCACGCTCTAACACAGCTGGAACAAATACTTCTGAGTTTAAGGGCTTAGCTATCGATAGCAACAACAATATTTTTGTTGCTGGCTATGTTAACGGCAATGGTCAATATCAATTTGGTAACAATGTTACAGTAGGAGGGAGTTCGACTGGTAGCAATGCTGTTTTAGTAAAATACAATTCCGAAGGTGTTGCGCAGTGGGCATATTCCGCGACAGTTGGTGCTGATAGCTCCATGTTTGAGGGAATTAGTATTAATAACGACGATGATATCTTTGTTTCCGGTATTATTTATGGCACAGGTGATCACCAATTTGGTAGCAGTAACGTGGTTAACGGTGCCTACACGGGTGATAACGCTCTTATCGTAAAATACAATACATCTGGTGAGGCGCAATGGGCAAGATCGACGACGGCGGGGTTAAACAATTCATATTTTTACAATGTCGCCACAGATGCAAATGGCAATGTTTTTGCGGTTGGTTATATTCAGGGTAATGGAAATTTTGATTTTGGCAATAATATTGTGATTGCTGGTTCATATAAGTAAGTATACGAATTTTGCCATTGTGAAATATGATTCATCGGGCACTGCGCGATGGGGAAGGTCGGCTACATTGGTACTCGAAGAGAACATAGCGATTAACAGCTGGTCTTCGGCGATCTACGAATGTGTTTCTATCGATCGTGTGGGCAATATTTATGTGGCTGCATGGAACGAAGATATTGGCTTGTTTGATTTTGGTGATGGTGTCGTTGCCAGAGCAGGGGGTGGCGATTGGCAAACAAATCCTTTGCTTGTGAAGTATACCATAGGTGGTACCTTCGACGACCCCGGTGGTGATGATCCGGGTAATGGCGATCCTGGCGGTAGCGATCCCGGTGGTGACTCTGGAGAGCCTGATGATGAAAAGAAAGACAAAGAAAAAGAGAAAAAAAGCACCATAGAATCAATAAGTCGCCTTACTATTTTGCCCCTTACTGGTGGTCCACAAGCTACTAATAAAACATTAAGCGCATACGTTGACTATTTTCAAGCAGATAATGCCTAGCGGAGAGTATAAGAGCTGTTGTTTTTTGCTTTTATCTTTGATTTCTTTTGTTTTTCTGTAGCCTTTCTATGATGAGGTATAGAAAATTAACTCTATAAAAAATATGGTTTAATTGCGTTGTGGTAGAATAAGAAGTAGGAGGGTTTTGGCATTTATTTTAAAGGCAAAAAAGCTTGATATTTCTACTGGCCGTCAGCCAGTTGCTGTTTTGTATGAGCCAGAAGCAATGAAGTTTGGCATTCATCGAGAAGATAGAATCGAGCTTAAAGTTGGAAAACAAGTTGTGCATGCTCTTGCTGATTTCACCGATACCGAGGTAAAAAGAGGAGAGATCGGGTTATTTGTAGAACTCTGGCAAGATAAAAGTGTGCAAAATGGAGATGCGGTAAAAATTGAGCTCGTTAAAAGACCGCCATCTGTCGACGCTATTAAAAGAAAGCTCTTGGGAGCATCGCTAACACAAGAGGATATGCGGTCTATTGTTGGTGATATCGTTGCCGGGCGCCTGAGTGATGTCGAAACAACTTATTTTGTCGCAACAGGTTTTGCGGAGACGTGGAGCGATAGGGAACTCTACTATTTAACGCGCGCTATGGCGGAAACAGGGGACACCCTCGAGCTTAAAGGTACGGTCGTTGATATTCACTCCATTGGTGGGTTGCCGGGCAACCGTACGACTATGTTGGCATCACCTATTGCCGCTTGTCTTGGCCTTACTATTCCTAAAAGTTCAACACGTGCAATTACCTCGCCCTCTGGTGTCGCAGACACTATGGAGACACTGGCAAGAGTTGATCTTAGTATTGCGGAGGTAAAGAAACAGGCGGAAAAAATTGGTGCAACACTGATGTGGGGCGGTTCGGTAAATATGGCGCCAGCCGATGATAAAATTATTGAAGTTTCGTATCCACTCGCTATGGAACCGTACAGTAAAATGATAGTCTCTATTATGGCAAAAAAGGTGGCGATGGGTATTAAATACTTTGTTGTAGAAATGCCTGTGGGAAAAACGGCAAAAGTACGCAGTTTCGACACGGCGAGTTTTCTCGAAAAAAAGTTTCGCTATATTGGTAAACAATTTAATATGAAAGTTAAGGTAGTAAAGTTGCGTGCTTTAGAACCAACAGGGCATGGCGTTGGCCCCGCCCTGGAGGCACGTGATGTATTGCGGGTCTTGCAAAGGAAGCCTAATTATTCTCATACCCTTGAGCGCACTGCTTTAAGGTTGGTTGCTTACGCCGCGCAACTTACGGGAAAATATTCTTTTGCCAAAGCGTATAGGGTAGCAAAATCGGTTGTGGAAGATGGTACGGCGTGGCATAAAATGCAGGAAATAATAAAAATGCAAGGACCACAAAAAGGTGTAAGACCAGATATCGATTCTGAAAGTTTAATTAGCAAAAACACCCACCAATATGATGTTCAGGCAGGTAGGCGCGGGCTTGTTACTATGGTTGACAATCGTGCGATTAACGACTTGTGCCGTGTTTTGGGTGCTCCGTTTGACAAACAAGCCGGTCTTTTTTTGCATAAAAGGATTAGAGAGCGCGTTAAGGTGGGAGAGCCCCTTATGACCCTATTTGCGGAAAACAAAGAACGGCTAGCGATGGCGCAAAAGGGTCTAGATAAAATGACAGTCTTTAAGATTAGTTAGTTTTCCTAATGGGGCAAAGATGGAGGGTTTCTGCTTGGGTACGCCAAGGTGGCGAGTAAAAGCGATAATTAGAGCGTACGAGGTTTACTAAAGTTAAAATTCTATTTTCCGGAATAGGTTAATAGTGAAATGATTTTTTGCTACCATTGTTTTTGAGGATGAGTTGTCCTCTACTTCTGCCACAGCTATAGGTCGCCAAGATTTACTAAACAAGCAATACCTAGCACGTATTGCTCTACGTGAGTACCTTTTTTGCTTTGTTGTTCCTGATAAGCTTTACTTGTAACAAGAAAAGTAAAAGTCGCTCCTGTAAGCGACAGCTTCGAAAAAAATCAATATTTTGGTGTGCGTGGGAGGACTCGAACCTCCAGCCAGTTGTGTATAAGACAACCGCTCTGCCGTTGAGCTACACGCACCTATATTTTGAAGTAGTTGGCTAACACTGATATAATACTTTTGTAATGGCTAAAAATCAAGGTCATCGCGTTATAAAGTGGTTATTCGCTACAGGTTCGGTGTTAGCGATTTTTTTGGTTCTCACAGGTGTTGCTTCGGCAACCTACCACGATCGTGTCTTACCGAATACATATTTACTGGGCAAGAACTTTGCTGGTGCGCGAGAAGCGGAAGTCAAGCGATATTTTATTGAGAACCCGCCTTATGTTACCGGGACAGTAAATTTCTCCTTAGAAGGCGATACACAAAACGCCACGCCAGAAGAGCTGGGTGTGAGGGTGGATGTGGATAAGTCTATCGAAAAGCTTTTTATTCAAAATCGAATCTGGCAAACGCCTATAGTAACCCCCAGAGGTCTTACGAGTTTTTTGGGGCAAAAGGTTACTCTGCAGCCTACTTTTGGTATGGAGGAGGAAGTATTCGAAAACAAATTGCGTGAAATGTTTAAAGAAAAAGAGGGAGAACCGGTCAATGCTACTATTGCGGTTGAAAACGATGAAGTCGTTGTTAGAGACGAGGAGCCTGGTTATGCTGTAAATACCAGCGAGGCACAAGAAAATCTTATGCCCTATTTGCCTGGGGGAAGAATTCCTGTAATCGCTCTTACTCTTAAAACCGTGGAGGCACAGGTAAAAGCGGAAGATTTGGAATCGAGTAAGGAGCTTTTGGCGCGCCAGATTTCTGGTCCTATTAGTATTGCAAATAACTACCGTGTTTTGGCTACCGCTGATCTCGCAACGATTGTTGGTTGGCTTGATCAAGAGGCGCTTAGCAATCAACAGGTAAAGGTCAAAGAAGAGCAGATGAAGGATTGGCTCGATAAAAATATAGTAAAAAAAGTTGCTACTGCGTCCCGTCCCCGTCTTGTTTCAGCGACAGATGAAAGCGTCGTCATTGACCCTGGGAGGGCAGGTACTACTGTGGATGCCACCAAGCTTGCGCGCGATGTAGAGAATGCTATAAATACAAACCCACAAGAGCGTGTTATTAGGCTTGCAGTCACAACAATTGAACCAGAAACAAAAAAGGTCGCCCCGGGGTATACTTTAGGGCGTTATCCTGGAAAATATCTTGAAGTCGATCTTAGCAAGCAAATGCTTTATCAGATAGAAGGCGATGTATTGGTGGGTAGTAGAAGAGTATCGACTGGTAAGTGGTCTATGCCTACTCCTAAGGGAGAGTATTTTATCAATAACAAGGTAGGGCGAGCATACTCCTCACGTTACAATTTGTTTATGCCCTATTGGATGGCTTTTATAGGTAGCTCCTACGGTATTCATGAATTGCCAGAATGGTCAAATGGGGCAAAGGAGGGGCAGAGCCACCTAGGTACGCCAGTTTCTCATGGCTGTATCCGTTTGGGTGTTGGCGATGCTGCTGCTGTTTATGAGTGGACTGACATTGGTACTCCGCTCATAATACATTAAGCCTTATTTGCCTGTGTACTACCGTGCATTATGTTTATTTGTAAATAGATTAAAAAGCCTGTTATGTGGCAATACACGTTCGTATATTAACTTATTTATATTAAACGAATCTTTCTTATTTGTGTTAAGATTAACTTATGGCTAAAAATAAACTTTGGTTTTTGAATGTCTTGGTTTTGTTGTTTGTCGCTTATCTTTTGTTCTTATGTTATAAAGCAATCGCGAGCAACTATAAAACCACGGCGCGTATAAACGTTCTTGAGGAAGAGATTTCTCTTGCTAACGAGGAAAAAGAGTTTATGGAAGCTCTAAATCTTTACTATGGCACCAACACATTCAGAGAATTGGAGGCGCGGAGAAAGCTGGGCCTTAAATTACCCGACGAACAGGTGGTAAGAGTGCCACTTCGCGAAGAGGAAAAATTAAGCGATATTTCCGTTCCTACATCGTTAGCGAAGAGTAAAGGCGAGGAGGGTGGATCTTTTATGCAAGAGGCTAATTCACGCAAGTGGCTCCGGTTCGTACTTCGTATTTAAGTAATGTTGTAACATTGCCCCCCCGAACAACAGAACTCCATCATTTTTGAGGTGACGTCCTCGCTGTGTTTAGTAGCGCCATCAAAAAAATAATAAATAGTAACAAGCACCACGACCGTCATTTTACTATTCGAGGGACCCCGCCCGGTGGGGCGGGGCAAACCCCGCCGAGACCGGGCGGGGCAAGCTATCAGCCGCTGATACTGGAACTAACGGGGAGTTCTCGCTTCCGCTCGAACAGTAACAGGTGTCACGGTCGTCATTTTTTATTGTTCGAGGCGTAATCGCTGAGAACTCTGAACCGCTGATACTGGAACTAAATGGGTAGTTCTCGCTTCCGCTCGAACAGTAAAGATATAGCGGGCTTGCCTCACGTTCTTTAGGGTAGAGTGGTTAACCCCGTCTTGGAGGTGGCGGGATTACATAAATACTCTCCTATGTTCACTTATTAAAAAACACCCCTTGACAACGTTTTGTATTGTGTTTTATGGTTAGACTACATGGCAGGAAGTCACTTGCTGTGTAATACTGGCTCCAAGGGAATACTTTTGGGGCACAAGCAGGGTTCATATTTTAGTGAATCTTCTTGTGCCCCATTTTATTTGTAAAAATATCAATAATAAAAATAGGGAGGGGAGGGAGGAAGGCGATGATACGCCGATTTAAAAAAATAACAGCAGGTATAGTGCTTGCGACATTTGCTATGTCTACTGTTATATTATCGTTACCAAGTGGAGCGTACGCAGCAGACGAGTTGCCGGAGGTCGTTATTAGTCAACCGACCAATGGTCTCTATATATCAGATCATGGGAAGCTAATTGTTCAGGGAATAGCGAGCGACGACAACGCGGTTACCAAAGTTGACCTACAAATGCTAAATGTAGATACGGGCAAATATTGGTCAGAGGCGGTGTCGAACTGGGTAGATAGTGAAACCAATCATACCATTGCAAACCCTCCTATGTACTGGAGCATAGATCTTGACCCAGCAATCGATAATGGTCATAGATATACTCTTAAGGCGATCGCCACCGATAATTCTTCTCAGACAAACGAAACATCTGTTTCTCTTGTCGGCGATACCGAGGCACCAGCCATAGCTGTTACCTCGCATGCCGATGGAGATGTAATAAATAGTACGACATTGCGGGGAACGGCCACCGATGTAAGTGGTGTTTCTAAGGTTAGAATTAAAAAGCAGGGGGAGGCAACGTGGTCTCAGGCTAATGGAACAACAAACTGGTCTTACGATTTTACCGCTCCTGTAGCAGACGCCGAGGGTAAGATTTACACCTTTGAGATTCATGCTTACGACAATGCCGTAGGCGCAAATATTGGCCTGCCAATATTTTTGAGCTTAGTGAAAGATAGTATTGCTCCACCAGTTGGGGAAACTATCCATCCAGAAAATAACACTGTTGCTTTTGAAAGCACGGTGGTTTTTGCTGGCGTTAGCGAGAAAGATGCGCTAATGAAACTGCAAATTAATTCTGAACCTTACGTGGCAGAGCAAAAGGCGGATGATGCCGGAAATTGGCGCTTTGAGGTGCCAGCGAGCGAGCTGGGAGCTGGCATACATACTGTGGCGCTTACAGCTACCGATAAGGCGGGTAACGCGAATACTCGCCACATGACTTTTACCGTTGCCGAACAGGTTGTGGCGCAAGTGTCAAAGGCAAAGGTATCGCCTAGCTTACCAACCTACCAGCCAACATTGGCGGTATCGACCGACCATATTGGTGTGTCCACACCTGCTCCGGGCGTCGCAGAGAAGAAAGAAGAGGAAAAACCAGTGGAAGAGGGCAATGTTGAAACAGGTGCTGGTGAGAGTGAAGAAGACGAAGCAAGTCCTTGGCAAACCATTGTTACAGTAATTGCAATTCTGGTGATTGCTATTGGGGTAGGAACGGTAGGTTATTATGGATACGAATGGTGGCTTTCGCGCAATGCAATGCCAGTAGGTGCAACGAAAAAACCCGAGAAACGAGAAGAAACAACGGGTACCACAAATAAAGCAAAAAGTAAGAAGAAGGGTAGCCGTTCACGTCGCTCTTCGAGCAGGTGGTAATAGATTGAGCTTTATTAGTCTCGGTAACTAGTTTACCGAGACAATAAAAGGCTTAATTTAGTAGTAGGGGCTTGCCCCGCCTCGACCAGGCGGGGTTTTTGTCGCTCCGCTCCTCGAACGATAATCCTGCTACTGTTCGAGCGGAGCGAGAACTCCGGGTAAGGTATAGCATCAACGATTGATAGCTTGCCCCGACCGACTGGGCGGGGTTCTCGGCGCGCTGCGCCTCGAACAATAAAAACACGTCTCGCTTCGCGCCTCGAACAGTAAGAACGGGCTCTTGCTCCCCGCAAGCAACAAAAACCCAAATTAATAAATTATGGTATACTTATTTTGTAGATAATTGAGTAGGAAAGAAAGGTTTTAGGTGCTAGACAAAAGTAGGAAAAGTTCACCTATAAAAACTATTTAATTATCACGCCTACACTCAGTACCGTGTAATGCTTTTCTTTGCCTGTAAAAGGTCCGTAAAAGGAGGTATGACATAATTAAAAGAAGGTTATTAGGCCTAGCGCTAGTGTCGCTTTTGCTTGCGGCTGTTATACCTTTGGCTGTTTTTGCCTCTCCTCCTGTGGTAAGTGGTGAATGGTCGGTAGATGATGGTAGCACTTGGAATGCCTTTGATAGTGGCGTTGTACCAACATTGGGTTTTGTTGGTAACTCTGGTCAAGAACTCCTGGTACGTGTTTCTACAACATTTAGTACTGGTAACACAAAACAAATAAAAGTTACCATTGCCGATGGCTTAGAGTGGATAGATAACGGAGCAAGTGGTTTTCCAGAGGGAATGCTTATTGGTGACCCTGTTGGACCAGAAGGTCAAACAAAATGGCCAAGTAGCGCGGATCCACAACATACTATCAACAATGGTAGTTATACTTACACGCTTAACTCAGGAGCAACAGATGCCACGCTCACCTTTCGTGTAGCGCAAAATGTAGTCGATGATTACCCCTCTCAAACCAACCCCATTATTGTCGATGTCAATGAAAACGGCGCCTCTTCCCAACTAGCTCTTCCCACTATTAACTACGAGCAGACTCCTGGAGCAATTGCGGGACAGTCAAGGGAAAAAATTGTTCCTCTAGATACAGACGTTGGTACGATTTATTCTCTTGTGACGATACATAATTATGCCAACAAGGACTTTGTTATGCGCCTCTTCGAAGATATAAAAATTACTCTCGAAGCCCCAAGCGCTGCCGAGGTTAACGGTACTTACGCGATTAGTATACCTTTTGTGGGCAGTATGATCAACGGAGGCTGGACCTACAACAAAGTCTCTACTGACCCTGTCGCAGGTACCAGTGTCTGGGAATTTACTCTCGACAAAAGACGCTCTTACTTCTTTGGTCTTTCGCCTATTTGGCACTTCCCATCGAGTAGTTTTAATGTTGGTGAGAGCGTTACTATTAACTACAAAAAAACAGAGTGGACATATTATGGTAACGACGAGGGGTATAAGGTGGAGTATGGAGTCGGAGAAGAATCCTCGAGGACGGAGACATATACGTTTAGTAACACAGAAAACGTACTCCCGCTAGCAGGAACCTATGTTAAGGCTAACTTTATCTCTCCCAACCACCCGGGGGCTCATGGCGATTTGGGTTCTTATGGAATTGCTAACGAGGGCGGGGCAGACTCTACTCCCAAGTGGGTCGAGCTAGAGTTCGATACTACCAAGGTTGGTGTTACTGCTCTTCACCTCATTGGAGAGCCAGGAACGCGCAATATAGAAATTCAATATCGCAAAGAAGGTGAAGCGGGCTGGCCAAATACAACAACGCTTTCTAAAACCTTTCCCAGCTCGTCCCCAACTTTATCCCGCACCTTGCTTTATGGCACAGAGTTAGGGCTTGCAAAAACAGAGTATATAGCAGCTCTGCGCTACAAAATGGAGCACACCCCCGAGGGCGGAGGCTCCCCTTATGGCGTTAAAAGTGGTTACGAAACCAATCCCTCTGTAAATGTCTTTTACGGCATTGGCAAGCCAGGCTGTTCTTCCCCAATAGAGGTAACACTTTCTGTGCGCGATGTTACCGACGCTAGCCAAGTGGTGAGTACAACCATAAGTACTCCTTCTACCGAGATAGCCTCTGCAATTACTCCTGTTTTAGAGAGCAATAGGGTTGTAGAGGCAGGAGAGAGTTTAGATTTTTCTGCAACAATCAAAAACTATTCTGGGGGCTTGGTGTGGCTTAGTAAAACTCCTATTATATATATTCGCGATGAAACAGGGCTAGGTATTAGTAATTTATCTCTTGTTTCTTCGAGAGGAGTAGATTTACTGGCAACCTACCCGGACAAAGTAACTTGGAGTCTTGACCATAGCGAGTCCGCAGACCCTGTTACTGGTATTGTGCCCAAGGTTTACAAAGTAGACACGAGCGGACTTAACGATACCAACTTATCTTATGAGGCTCAGTATGCTGCGGCAACAGGGTACCACACATATGAAAGAGAGTTGCATACCCTCCAGTTAAACTGGACCATTAACACACCAAGTGATTACAACGACGGCGCAAAACAACACCTTAACCACGATGTTCTATGGGTAACGGATACATACTCGGAACGAATGAATGGTGCTGGTCGCAAGGGCGACCCTTACAAGGTGCACTCGCAAGACCAAGACAATCAGTTGGTGGTGAGTATGTCGGAAGACACCTTTTACTACCAAGTTAAAAACCGTAACGACCTTAGTGTTACCACCGAGGCTAAATCTACACAAGATGGCGCAGTGTGGACGACCTGGAGTGGTAGTATCGATGACCTCATACCAATAAGCTTTTCCCAGAACTACCAAGTACGTACGACTCTTACTAACCATAGTGGCCTACCTACAACAAGTGATCCAGATAAGGCTAGTTATATCTATATTCCCATTCCTAAAAAAGGTCAACAATGGGGGGTCTTGAACGAAGGGTACTCTGGTGCTCCCAACGGTCTTGGTACAGCCCTAGACACCTTTGGCTTTGATTCTTTCTTGGCTGACCCTGTCTCCAACCCCGATGCCAACCTCTATACTATTACTTACGGCACAGTACCCACAGGTGGCTTTAGTGCCGACACTAGCTTTAGTGCTATTGGCGATGCACTTAAGACGCACACTGGTTGGAGCAGTAGCTATGACGACAATACTAATATGGTGCGCATCCGCGCAGTAAGTATTCCTGTTAACACCCCTCATAATTTTACTATGGAATTACGTAGTAATGTCCCCACCAACACAGAAAACTCTGTAAACATCTATCGACCTCTTTATTGGCAGGACTTAACCAATGCTCAAGGAGATACCTTTACTACATGGGCGCAAGGTGATTCTGTTGCTGTCCAACTATCTCGTGGTAACCTTCAAGGACAAGTCTTTTTTGATGGCAACACTAACTCTGTATGGGATAGCGGAGAGGCAATCTCCTCGGGCACTCATAATTTTAGTGGTTGGACTCTTGGTATTTACACGACTGCCCATGCCACTACCCCCGTTGTAGAGTTTAATCTTGCCACAGACGGTAGTTACTCTATTGGGGGGTTATCTCGCGCTATTGCATACAACCTA
>DBQW01000001.1 GCA_002305395.1 Candidatus Berkelbacteria bacterium UBA1384
AATATGTTATGGACCGTAACATGCCATTTTCTTTTTCCCTTTTTTCTGCTTCTCTAACAGCTTCCTTTTCCGCGTAACATCCCCACCGTAAAGCTTAGCCGTTACATCTTTGCGATAAGGGGCAATTCTTTCTGCGGCGAGCACTTTTCCACCAACGACTGCTTGCAACTTAACCTCAAACGCCTGGCGTGGCACCACCTCCTTTAATCTCTCGACAATGCGACGTGCAACACTCTCCACCTGCTGGCGCGGTAGTTTTCTCGCCAAGGCATCTACCTTTTCTTCCGCCACCAAAATATCCAACTCCACTAAATCAACAGGGCGATATTCACCCATTACATAGCTTAAAGAGCCATAACCACTCGTTACCGCCTTGAGTTGGTCATAAAACTCTACAATTACCTCGGCTAGTGGCAAGGCGCAAGACAAAACCACCCTATCCCCTAAATAGTCTACGTCTCCCAAAGTGCCGCGCTTTTTGGTAACTAACTGCATTACAGACCCAAGTGTATCTTGGTTAGTGATAATCTCTGCCTCCACCCAAGGTTCAAGCCATCCCTCTTCTGCTTTTTGGTAAGCAACAGTAGGCGTAGTAACTACTAAATCTAAATTATATTCGCGCTCTAAGCGCTCTTTAATAATCTCTAAATGCAAAAGACCCAAAAACCCCACACGAAAACCAAAGCCAAATGCCGCGGAAGTAGCTGGTTCGTACTGCAAAGATGCATCATTTAATTTAAGCTTACCGATTGCCTCACGTAAGTTTTTGTAGTCCTCGCCACTTGCCGTAAAAAGACCCGCATACACCATCGCCTGGGGTTCACAGTAGCCGGTTAAAGCTGTAACTTGCTCCTTCCCCTTCCCCCATTCGCTTGTTAGTGTAATTGTATCACCAACGCGCGCGCTTGCTACATCTTTTAAGGAGGTAACAATATAGCCTATTTGTCCGTTCTCTATACTTTCTTGCGCCTTAAGACCCACGCACACCGCCCCCACCTCCAACGCCTGCGTATCTTTTTGCGCCTGAATCATTCTAATACTCGAGCCCGCCCTTATACTGCCGTCTATAACGCGCACATAGGCAATAACGCCACGGTAAGAATCGAAGTAAGAATCAAAAATAAGAGCACGCGCCGGGGCAAGCGCATTGCCTTTTGGCGCGGGGATATATTTTACAATTGCATCAAGCACTTGCGTAACGTTTTCGCCAGTTTTAGCAGAAATCAAAATAGGAGCACACGCAAACTTAATATTTAGGCCATCAAGTTCGTTAATAACCTTTTGTGTATCCGCCGCCGGAAGATCAATTTTGTTGATAACAGGGATAATTGTAAGGTTGTGGCTTTGCGCCACGTGCAATGTTGCTAAAGTTTGCGCCTGCACTCCCTGAGAAGCATCAACCACCATCAGCGCCCCCTCCACCGCCGCGAGTGAGCGCGAAACTTCGTAAGAAAAATCTACGTGCCCGGGAGTATCAATTAAGTTTAGTGAGTACACAGGCTCTTCGCCGATATTATTTTTTTTACCAATATCACCAGTGTGAATTTGCGTATACGTCATACGCGCCGGTTGCAACTTAATGGTAATGCCATGCTCACGCTCTAATTCCATAGTATCAAGGACTTGCGACTGCATTTTTCTTTTTTCCACGCTACCCGTTAAATCCAAAAGGCAGTCCGCCAATGTGGACTTTCCATGGTCAATATGAGCAATAATGCAAAAGTTTCTAATCGAGCTCATCTTCCTACTATTTTGCCTTGCAGAATCAGGGCACCAGAACTTTTTTCTACGCTAGTAAAGTTTATAACGAGCAATTCCTTATTGATACTACTTACTCCTCGGCTAAAACGACCAACTACCGGCGTTGCCATAGTGCGCATAACAGGTAGGGACCCTATCTTAACACTTTTAACCGTAAAATCCAAGCGTCCGTCGTCGACTGTTGGTTCGAGAAGAATCAAAATATTTATGCCAAGGACTGCTCCTTTGAGCCACACACCATCGGGCATAATGGAGGTCTCGTAGTTACGAGGTAGAGTTGCATTTATTTCTTGCTCGCTAAGCGTAATAGTAACATTGTCGCTTTCGCCACTTAGAGCGGTTACAACCTGTATCTTAGAAGAGCTGGTTACTGCCGAATTAGGGGTGCTAGCATGGGGTAAAGAAACAGGCGAGCGCCCTGCAAAAAACACTGTGGCAACAAGTAGTGCTAAAATAATTACAAAAAACAAAAACAAGGTGGCGCAGGTACAGCCAAAACGATGTTTTTCTTTACTGTCGCCGAAAAAGCCTTTTGCGTCGAAGTCGTGTTGCTTGTGAGCACCAATTATTTCCTTATCTCGGGAATCCGCCATTGCCAAGCACCTCCTATATATGTTGCCCCTCCCACAAGGACGGCCAACAACGTTTGTAAAAGCAAATTATAAACTTTATCTATGTCGAAAAAGGCATCATAGGTTACTTTAACAGCCTGCATAACTAGCGCGCTCACGACCGCCAAACATAAAACCCTTAAAACAAAAAACCAGAATTCTTTAGTAAGGCGAAAACGAATACGTTTTTCAAGCCCAATAAGCAGAATAAACAACTGCGTCCATCCTGCTACCGTAAAAGCCAGCGCAAGACCAGCGACGCCTAATTTTTCTGCCCCAAAATAACCGCCTGTAATACCAATAGCCACCGCCACAATTGCCGCCATCATTGGAAAACGTGTATTTTCCAACGAGTAAAAGGCACGTGCAAAAAGAGGAATTAATGATTGCGCCACAATACCCACAGTAAAAAACGCCAACGTATCAACTGCCTGTCGAGTATCCGACCAGCCAAAATAGCCATAACCCAAGATAAGGCGAACAATTTGTGCCCGCAAAACAAAAAGTGCCACCGCCGACGGAATCACCAAAAAAAGAATTACACGAGATGCTTTAATTAAAAGACGACGAAATTCTTCTGGGTTGTCGTTACCAATTTGCGCGAGCGAAGGAAAAGTGGCGGTCGCAAAAGACACGCCCAAAATAACGGTAGGCACAGTTTGGATGTTATCGGTAAGGCTAAAAATCGCAATCGCCCCCGCAATAGAAGAAGCAAAAGCGGTAAAAGCAACAAGCTGGATTTGCCCCGCGCCCAGGGCAATGGCTCGTGGCAACATAAGCTTAAAAATCCGGCGTACCTCTTTGCTTTTAAGGGAAAAAATAAACTGAGGGCGAAAACCTAACCTAAAAAGAACGGGGAGCTGAATCGCCATGTGTAAAAATGCACCCACTACTACCCCGACAACCGGAGCAAGTACTCCGTAACTATGGGCGCCGATTACCGTGGCGCTAATGATAGCTAAGTTGTACATAATAGGCGCAAGCGAGTACATAAAAAATCTTTTCTTAACATTAAGCACACTGCCGACGATGTAAGAAATAGAGAAAAACAATGGCGAAAGGAGCATTAGGCGCGCCAAGGTAATTGTTTTATGCAGTTTCTGCAGGGGAAAATCGGGAACAATAAAGGGTAACAACTTAGGAAAAAGGAAGTATAAAACAGCAATTGCCACAAGCATTGCGGAAACGCCAAGGGAGAGTAAATTATTAACAAGGCGCCAAGCCTCTTTGTCTCCAAGGCGCAATGTTCTCCCTAAAACGGGAATAACTGCCGCCGCAATTGCCCCCAATATAAGGACATTTAGCAGAAAGTCTGGCAAACGAAAAGCAGCGTAATAAATATCGAGTTGGTCGGTAGGAATTTTTTGCGCCAAAAAGTGATCGCGTATTACACCCAAAATATTAGAAAAAGCGAGAGTAACCACAAGGATCCAGCTTGCGCTCCGAATAGAATTTTCTCTAAATAGAACCGATTTTATATAGTTAAACACAACTATAGTATAACTCCATTATGGCAAGATGACAAAATCTGTTCTAAAGGGTGCAGAGTTCTCGCTCCCGCTCGAACGGTAAAGGGGTAGCGGGGAGTTCTCGCTCCCGCTCGAACAGTAAGGGGGGGCAACGGTCATTGTTCTTATCGTTCGAGGGCTACTGCCCGAGAACTAAAGATCGTAAGTTTTATTGTTCGAGGTGTACTCGCCGAGAACTCCCGACCGCTGACGCCAGTCCTCACGGGGTAGTTCTCACTTCCGCTCGAACGGTAATGTGTGCCACGGTCGTTGCCCTTATCGTTCGAGGCGCAGAGCGCCGAGAACTACCTGCCGTTGATGCTGGAACTGACGTTGTAGCTTGCCCCGCCCCACTGGGCGGTGTTCTCACTTCGTTCGAACAGTAACAGGTGCCACGGTCGTCATTCTTATCGTTCGAGAGAACGCACGTAGTGCCATCTCGAGAACTAATGACCGTGAGTTTTTGCATTGACGTGATAGTTCTCACTTCGTTCGAACAGTAAAGGGGGCAACGGTCGTTGCCCTTATTGTTCGAGAGAATTGCACGTAGTGCCATCTCGAGAACTACTAACCGTTGATACTACGCCTCGCGCTGTAGTTCTCGCTCCCGCTCGAACGGTAATGTGTGCCACGGTCGTTGCCCTTATCGTT